>CADCAX010000078.1 GCA_902799455.1 uncultured Prevotellaceae bacterium | reverse complement strand
CTTATTCACGAGTACAACAGCGAAAAGCTGTGGAAATGCATTTCGAAGCAGGACTGGGGATATAAAGTTTAGAGTTTAGAGTTATTTTCCCACGCAGAAGTGCTTAAAGATATTTGCAAGGACTTCTGGGGTGGTGATAGTACCTTCTCCACCGAGAATGTCAGCCAAGTGCTGTATACAGAGGCGCAAATCTTCTGATACGAGGTCTCCACTAAGGCCTTGCTCAAGGGCTTTCATAGCACGCTGAATGTCTGAAAGCGCCATTGTGAGGGCTTCCTTATGACGTTGGTTAACAACAACGGCATCATCATTGGATGGTGCAGAATATACCAACTTCTGTTTCAGTTCGTCAATGCCGATACCATTTAATGCCTGAAAATTTTCAGACTTGTTATGGATTCGGATTATGACAGGAGAATTAACAGAATCGTTAATATCTAACTCAGGATATTCATGTTTATCATCACGCATCATGATGATAATCTGGGCTTTTTCTGCAGCTTTCAGCGAACGCTCAATACCGAGGTTCTCTATAGTATCATCGGTATTACGGATGCCTGCAGTATCAATAAAGCGGAATAGCCTCCCATCAATTGTAATGGTATCTTCGATAAGATCACGAGTGGTACCTTGGATATCACTTACAATGGCACGGTCATCTCCGACAAGTGCATTAAGGAGGGTTGATTTTCCGACATTAGGAGCACCGATTATGGCTACAGGAATACCATTCTTTATGGCATTGCCAGCAGAGAAAGATGCCAGTAATTTTGTAATTTCTTTTTCTATGGAATGTGCCACTTCTTCCAATTCCGAGCGGTCGGCAAACTCCAGTTCTTCATGGTCGGAGAAATCTAATTCCAATTCCAAGAGAGATGTGAGATGAAGCAGTTTTTCCCGCAACTCATGTAAACGTGATGTAATACCTCCTCGCATCTGGTTTATAGCTATGCGATGTTGCGAAACATTGGATGATGCTATAAGGTCGGCAACTGCTTCCGCCTGCGTGAGGTCCATCTTACCATTGAGGAATGCCCGCTGAGTGAATTCACCTGGTTGAGCCATAACGCATCCTTTTTCCACCAGCAATGAGAGAATTGTCTCAAGAATATATCTGGAACCATGACAGGATATCTCGATTGAATCTTCACCTGTATATGAGTGAGGGGAGCGGAACACGCTTACAAGTACATCATCTATGGGAAGGTTCTCTCCAAACTTCTCCGAGGGGAGAATCTGGCCGTAATGCAAGGTGTATCCCTTGGCATTAAGGATGTCTTTGGAGAATACACTATTGACAATCTCTATGGCATCTTTTCCAGAAACGCGGATGATACCGATTGCGCCTCCTGGTGCTGTAGCTATGGCTGCTATTGTGGACATATTGTTGCTCTACCGTTTTGATATGTGGCTGTGATGCCAGAATTGCGATTGTGGGTTATTTCTCCAATCTCACGCATTATCTGTCGCATCACAAGATAATCAGTATGTGGTGTGTCTATGGTAAAGAGTTTTGACACCTGTTCTTCTGTCAGAGGGTCATCCTTATGGCGCTTTATGAGAAGTTGCAGGAAGTCGCGTAATTCTTGCAGAGTATCAGAACTCATCGGCTTTTGCTTTAATACTTTCGATGTGAGCATCAAGCACAGTTCCCTGTAGTATTCTATGGCATTGGTGATATCATCCTGTGGGGCATCATTTGCAATAAGCTGCAGTATGCGAGATGGATAATACATCGTCTCATGCTTCACAGTTGACAGTTGGTTGTCTGTAATGCTGGAAGAAACATGCAGGCGCTCGTTTTCTTGTTTCAATGCCGCAATTTCCTCCTCAAGATTATTTTTGCGTTCACGCTCCTTACGGCGCTGTATGACGACAGGCTTCAGGTAAAGATACCATACAAAAGGTATGAGGGACAATATCATTATGAGAACCACAAGCATTGCTATGTTGGCTTGTAGCTCTGCCCGCTGCATACTACGATAGTAATCAGGCAATGATTTGTCGGCAGTAAGTTCACGATAGAGTAGGGTATATTGCCAGTTGCTATTACGATAGCGAGCCCATTGGTGAGTGGCAAGTGATGCTACTGCATCTTCATTATATACCGACAGCAAGACGATAGAATCAGCATCTGCACTATGGGTCATACAAGAGTCAGCAAAAAGCAAAGCATCGGAATAGCGACCTTGGATATTACAATTATAGAGGCTATCAGCATATCTGTCTATCTCTTTTGCCTGCACACTGATGCTGAAAAGGGTGACAAAAAGCAACAGAAGACATTTCACCAGTGGAAGACGGAATGATATGGAGGTACCTTTTCCGAGGATAGACTTGGCACCTATAGTACAGACTGAAAAGAGAGATGATATCTTCTTGTATCGGTCAATGATGCCACGACAGTTCTGGAGTCCGAAACCGCCTTTGCCATCAATCTGCTTATATTCAAAGAGGTGAGCCAGCTGTTCTTCTGTCATACCCTTGCCATTGTCTGTGACACTTATTTCGGCATAGTTGTCATTAGTGGTGGCATTAACATCTATTTCTGTTGCGCCACTCTTTCGGGCATTGTCAACAAGGGTGTTGACAAGGAACAATGTCAGGGATTTATCGGCTTTTACCACAACAGAAGAATATGCTGATATATTCGTTTTTGTGGTTGCTGTAGATGTCTTTTTTATCACAGCGAATATATCACTGAGATTCACATTTTCTATATGCGGACGAATATCCCCTCGTCGCATTTTTATCCAATCTGTCAGCATATTGTTCTGACGATCTATCTCATGGGCCAGTTCCTGACAATAGTCCATCTTGCCCGTCTTTGCAGCCAGTCCCATGCGCTCGATAAGTGGCAGCATACCATTTATGACATGAACGCAGGCACGTTGTTCTACCATAGCACGAATGCCCTTGGTATTCTCCAACTTCATAAGAGCCAATTCTTCTTCTAATTCTTCAAAATCTGCCTTCTTTATCTTGTTGGCTTTATGGTTATGAATGAGAGTTACAATAGCAATCAGCAACAGCAGGAATATTCCACAGGCTATATAAACAAGAATCCATATACGGCTAGTAGTCTGATCAAGGGCCAGTGCCCGGGCTTCGAGTTGCCTGTCTTGTCGTGTGCTGTCCTGCAGGTCAAGATACATGTTACGGTAGTAGTCGCTATGGAACTTGTCATCCATAGCAGAGTAGGAGAGTGACATCTGCTCTGCAATGGAAGTCTTCAGTTCCGGCATATTATCAATAGCCGGATTAGCAAGTGCCATATTCAGGCATTCTACAGACTTTTGAGGTTCACCAATTCGGAAATAGCAATTGCTGAGGTTACGCCATGCATCAGCTATCTGATATGCATTATTGCCATTGAGAAGTATGCTCAGGGAACGTTCTGCAAGGTTACCTGCCAACAGCGAATCAGGTACATTGTATTCGTTAATATATCTTATAGACGGAGCATCAAAAGTGCGCGCCATAGCAAAGATGCTGTCGTATGAAAAATACATACTCAAGGCTTGCATTGAGAGTGCCCGGTATTCATCAATCTTTCTTCGTGTTGACAATATGTAACACTGAACCAAAGCATCGTAACCCTTTTGTAGAAGGGCTTTGTTCTTCTGTATGTTTACAGGGATGAAACTTACTTTCCCAAGATGATAGAGATAATTAAGGAAGAGAAGGGAATCGGTATAAGCCACATTGGGAGCAACAGAATCGACAACAGCACGAGCATCTTTGAATTGTCTCATTTGCAACAGGTAGTCGGCATATATCAACTGTGCCTGTATGCGCTCTGCTGGAGTAGCATCTTTGATATGCTTATCGAAATTGTATTTGTGTAGATAGAACTCCTTACTGTCCGCTCTCATGCGACAAGAGTCCATCTGTAACACCTCATAGGCTATGCTCCCTTTTTGAGGGGCTGCAATAACAGATGTACATAATAAAAGGCTCCACATAGCCAATATAAGCCATGTGGAGCCAATATGTAGATTCATATTATGCTTTGCAGTAACCAAGAGCTTCCTTACACTTGTCTGTAATATACTTCCAGTCACCAGCTGCAATCTTGTCTTTCGGGAACAGCTTGGAGCCCATACCGACGCAGAATACGCCAGCCTTGAACCAACTTTCAAGATTCTCCTTCTCAGGAGCAACACCGCCAGTAACCATTATCTTAGACCAAGGCATTGGAGCCATGAGACCCTTGATGAGGTTAGGACCTACAACATCGCCAGGGAATACCTTTGTGAAGTCACATCCAACCTCCTGTGCCTTACCAATCTCTGATGGTGTCAGACAACCAGGACAGTATGTCACACAACGACGGTTGCAGACAACAGCAATATCAGGATTGAACAATGGACCTACAACGAAGTTTGCGCCCATCTGAATGTAAAGAGATGCTGTAGGAGCATCAACAACACTGCCGATACCGAGAGCCAACTCTGGACACTCTTTGTTTGCCCACTTAGAGAGTTCTGCAAAAACCTCATGTGCAAAGTCACCACGATTGGTAAACTCAAAAGCGCGAACGCCACCATCATAGCATGCCTTGATGACATTCTTGCAAATCTCGATATCTTTATTATAAAAAACTGGAACCATTGGTGCGGCAGCAATCTTCGCCATCACCTGAAATTTATCAAATTTTGCCACGATATTCTAATTATATTGTGAATTATGAATTTTAAATTACAGATTATCTCTGTACACGACCGTTTGCGTTACCTCCAGCAAGAGCCTCTACCTCAGCAACAGAAACGAGGTTATAGTCTCCATTGATAGTATGTTTCAGGGCAGATGCTGCAACAGCAAACTCCAAGGCTTCACCCTGTGTTGGCTTTGTCAGAAGACCGTGGATAAGACCACCTGAGAAAGAATCACCGCCACCAACACGATCAATGATAGGATTGATTTCGTAACGCTTTGACTGATAGAATTCCTTACCGTCATAAATCATAGCCTTCCAACCATTGAATGTTGCAGAGAATGACTCACGGAGTGTAGAAACAACATACTTGAATCCAAACTCTTTCATCATCTGCTCGAAGATGCCCTTATAGCCTTCTGCATTTGTCTCACCGCCTTCAACGTCTGCATCTGGCTTGAAACCAAGACAAAGCTCTGCATCTTCCTCATTACCAATACATACATCAACGTACTGCATGAGAGGACGCATAACAGAGATAGCCTTCTCTGAAGTCCACAGCTTCTTGCGGAAATTGAGGTCAACAGAAACTGTTACACCATGACGCTTTGCAGCTTCGCAAGCAAGTTTTGTAAGCTCAGCAGCCTTATCAGAAATGGCAGGAGTAATGCCTGACCAGTGGAACCACTTGGCACCTTCCATAATAGCATCAAAGTCGAAGTCTTCTGGAGAAGCCTCTGCGATGGCACTATTAGCACGGTCATAGATAACTTTTGAAGGACGCATTGATGCACCTGTCTCACAGTAGTAAAGACCTACACGATCACCACCGCGAGCAATAAACTGCGTATTTACACCATAACGACGGAGTGAATTAACTGCTATCTGACCAATTTCGTGTGATGGAAGCTTTGATACAAAATAAGCATCATGACCATAATTGGCACAACTGATAGCGACATTAGCCTCACCTCCACCAGGGATAATACGGAAAATGTCTGTTTGAACAAAACGGTCTTGACCGTTAGGAGAAAGGCGAAGCATAATCTCGCCAAGTGTTACTACTTTTGCCATTTTTGATTAAAAAAGTTAGTTTATAAAGTTTATAAAATAAGTTTTGAGTGCAAAGGTAACAATAAACAACCGAATAATTGCAATATAGAGGTTACAATTAACATATTTTCACTGTGTGTACATCAAAAAATCAAACTGTGTAATAAACAATTCATAAAAAATTGCTACTTTTGACACGATTTTCTCTAAAACCACAGCAACACTATCACAAAAAACAACAAAACTAAAACATAACAAACATATTGGGACAATGAACGAACGTATTACGATAAAAGACATTGCTGAAAGAGCAGGTGTATCGTCCGGAACGGTTGACAGAGTTCTACACAACCGTCCTAATGTTTCTAAAAAAGCCCTTGCTAAGGTAAAGGCAGCATTGGAAGAGATGAATTATGAACCCAATGCATATGCAAGTGCTTTAGCCTCCAACAAGCGATACGAATTTATGTGCCTCATGCCACGACATGACAGCGAGGCATATTGGTCAGAAGTAGAGGAAGGGCAAAACAAATGTTGCGAAACACGAAAGGATTTCAACGTACACATCAAACACCTTTATTATGTGCGTAATGACGTATCATCATTCAAGGAACAATACGAAAGTATATTGGAATCCAATCCAGACGGTGTGGTTATCGTGCCGGCAAAGCTTGATTATACCCGTGTGTTTACAGATGAACTGCATGAGAGAAACATTCCTTTTGTATTGCTTGACTCTTATCTGCCAGATTTAAGACCATTGGCTTTCTACGGCCAGGATTCTTTTGCATCAGGATATTTCGCTGCAAAGATGCTGATGCTCATAGCATCGAAAGAAACAGAGATTATGCTTATGAAACAGACCCTGGATGGAAAGAATGTGGCATCAAAACAGCAGGATAACCGTGAGGTGGGATTCCGTCACTATATGACAGACCACTTCCCAGAGGTAAAGATAAATACTCTTGATCTGCCATACAAGAATACGAAGAAGCAGAATCAGGTTCTCCTGGAGAAATATTTCTCTGCACATCCTAAGACGCACCATTGCATCACAATGAATTCCAAAGCTCATATAGTCGGAGAATTCCTGTTGCAGACAAACAGGCGAAATGTTCAGATAATGGGTTATGATATGGTTGAGAAGAATGCGAAATGCCTGAATGATGGCAGCATCTCATTCATTATAGCTCAGCATGGCTACCAACAGGGTTATTACAGCGTTGATGCTCTTGTAAGAGCTGTTGTGTTGAAGCGAAATGTGACCCCTGTAAACTATATGCCGATAGAGATATTGTCAAGAGAGAATATGGCATTCTACAGAAGGACACAGATTTAATTAACAATTAATAATTCAAAATTCATAATTATAAAAAACAACTATTACAATAACATAAAAGAAAAAAAATGGACCAGAAATTTTTAAAGATCAATCCTGCCGACTCAGTTGTTGTATGTCTGCAGCCAATGAAGAAGGATGAAGTAATTATCGTTGACGGAAAATCAGTTACCTTACTTCAAGACACCCCTCAGGGACATAAAGTATTGCTTACAGACAAGGCAGAAGGAGAAAATATAATAAAGTATGGCTATCCTATAGGCCACGCTCGAAAGGCCCTGAAAGCCGGAGAGTGGGTTAATGAGGATAACCTCAAGACAAATCTTTCCGGCACGTTGGAATATACCTATAATCCTGTTAACGAAAAGCTGACAATAGCAAAGGAGAACAGGACTTTCAAGGGATATGTCCGTAAGAATGGTGATGTCGGAGTACGTAATGAAATATGGATTGTACCTACCGTAGGATGTGTGAATGGTATTGCGGAGCGTCTGGCAAATACTCTCAAGCAGGAAACGGGTTTACAGGGTATAGACGGTGTTCATGCTTGGCATCATAACTATGGTTGTTCACAGCTGTCTGAGGACCATGAGTCAACAAGAAAGATTCTTCGTGATATAGTTCTTCATCCGAATGCAGGAGGTGTTCTGGTTCTTTCTTTGGGATGTGAGAACAACCAGCCGGATGCATTCATGGAAATGCTTGGTGACTACGATAAGGACCGCATAAAGCTTGTTGTTACACAGAAGGTGGATGGTGACGAGACAGAATATTGCATGAATGTTCTGCGTGACATCTATAACCTTGCAAAAGAAGACAAGCGTGTTGATGTTCCTGTTTCAAAACTGCGTGTAGGCCTGAAGTGTGGCGGTTCTGATGGACTCTCTGGTATCACGGCAAATCCGCTCGAGGGAGAATTCTCTGACTGGCTCGTGGCACAGGGTGGTACATCTATCCTTACGGAGGTGCCTGAGATGTTTGGTGCAGAGACAATTCTTATGAACCGTTGTGAGACAAAGGAACTGTTCGACCAGACAGTATCTCTTATCAATAACTTCAAGAACTACTTCCTGTCACATGGCGAGCCAGTAGGTGAGAACCCAAGCCCAGGCAACAAAGCTGGCGGTATTTCTACTCTAGAAGATAAGGCCCTCGGCTGTACTCAGAAGTGTGGCAGGGCTCCTGTAAGTGGTGTGTTGGAGTATGGCGACCGCCTGAAGGTTAATGGTTTGAATCTGCTTTCTGCCCCAGGCAATGACCTCGTGGCTGCTACGGCATTGGCATCTGCAGGATGTCACCTTGTATTGTTCTCTACGGGACGTGGAACACCATTCGGAACCTTCGTACCTACAATGAAGATATCTACCAACAATGACCTCTACAACCGCAAGAATAACTGGATAGACTTCAACGCCGGTCAGCTGGTTGATTCAAAGACCATGAAAGAACTGACTGCAGAGTTTATTGACAAGGTCCTTGCAGTTGCATCTGGCGAGAAGGCAAAGAATGAAATAAACGGCTACCAGGAGATATCCATCTTCAAAAA
>CADCAX010000077.1 GCA_902799455.1 uncultured Prevotellaceae bacterium | reverse complement strand
CATCACTGCAACGATGCTCAGCATCAGTAAAGTAAAAAGCTTTTTCATAATTAATTTGTTTTTTTATTGTGTTATGATTTTGTGAATTATCGTTACTGTATTATTTCTTGATAGGATAGATATATAGCAGTCCTATCATAATGCATGCTATGATAGCAGGGAATATGGAGAACAGCAGCCATATCATTTCATTCACAGCCACAGGGTCGGTAATGGTAACAATGGTCTGACCGGTATCAGGGTCAGTACCCGAGATGAATCCCGAGAAACCTAGGAGCAGAGCTACCAACGAACCGCTGATGGCGGTGCCGAACTTCTGTGACATCGTACCGCTAGAGAATATAACACCCGTTGACGACGTGCCATTTTTCTCTGTTGCATAGTCGGCCACGTCAGCATACATCGACCACAACAGCGGTGAATAGATGCCGATGCCGATGGAGGTAAGGATAACGATTGCGACGAGCACCCATATATAGGCAGGATTCATAGGCACGAAGAAGAAAGCAATGCTGGTCACTATACAGATGACGGCAGCCAACATGAAGGACTTGCGCTTTGAACCAACCCACTTGGTGAAGACTGGCGACACACCACCGAAAATCATACATGTCAGTTCGCCAAAGGTCATGAATACGGTATAGTTGATAATCAGGCCGCTCACCGTCACATCACCGTGCATACAATATTCAAAGAGATAGCCAGCCACTGCATAGCGGAAGCCATTGAAGAAGTTCATGCAGATACCAATGAGCGTCAGGATAACCCATGGCCCATTGCGGAACAGGTCAGCAAAAGGCTTCAGCGAGAATTTCTCAGCACGGATAGGCTTCAGACGTTCCTTTGTCAGCAGGCCGCAAGCCAATGTACCGGCGGCTGCCAAAAATCCGAAGAAAGCGCCAAGGACAGCATACTGATGTTGGTCGGTGCCTCCCACAAACTTCTGCAGATAAGGGAACGACAGCAAGGTGACGAAACCCATGGCGTAGGCACCTACCATGCGGAAGGAAGAGAACTGGTTTTTCTCATTGTCATCATCAGTCATCACACCCAACAAAGAACCATAAGGAACATTGACAGCGGTATAGATGACCATCATCGACAGATATAGGGTATATGCCCAGATGCGCTTGCCCACAGGACCGAACTCTGGTGTGTAAAGCAGCAGGGCGAAAATGAGACCAAAGGGAATAGCACCCAGAATAAGCCAGGGACGATAGGTACCCCAACGGCTCTGTGTGCGGTCGGCCAGCATACCCATAACCGGGTCGGTCACCACGTCGAACATACGGGCTATGAGCATCAGCGTAGCCGTATCAGCAACCGTCAGACCAAAGATATTGGTAAAGAACAGCGGGAAGGCGATTGACATCACCTTCCACGTTATACCACCCGCAGCGGCATCGCCTACTGCATAGCCTATTTTTTCTCTTAACTTTGCCATATGACATTACATTATAACCTTGACAACATGATGACCAGGAGTAGCCTTGATGATATTGCCCTCGATGGGAGAACCATCAAGTACAACCTGGCTTACGCCGCTCTCCTTGCCATTGGGATTCTCCACGGTGATGTCGAATTCGGCATCACGCAGCACACGCTTCACACTGTACTCTTTCAGGGTTGAAGGAATGCAAGGGTCAATCTCTATACCGTCGAAGGTTGGCTTGATACCCAAGATGAACTGCGTAATGGTATACCAGTTCCAAGCGGCAGTACCCGTGAGCCATGAGTTCTTGCCCTCACCGGGTTTGGCAGCATCCTTACCAGCCACCATCTGACAATAAACGTATGGCTCCACCTTGTGCAACTGCTGGTCCTCAATCCATGCAGGACATATCTTGGTATAGTGTTCCCATGCGTCGTTACCGCGTTTGGCAACTGTCTCACCGATAATCACCCAAGGATTGTTGTGGCAGAAGATACCGGCATTCTCCTTGTAACCGGCAGGATAGGTAGAGATTTCACCCATCTCCACGTGATACTTGGTGAAGGCAGGATGGTTCAATACCATGCCATGAGGACTGTCGAGATACTTCTTGCAACTGTCGAGCGCCCTGTCCACCATACCGTCTTCCTGTCCTATACCGGCCATTGTGCAGAATCCCTGTGACTCAATGAATATCTTACCTTCCTCGTTCTCGTCACTTCCAATCTTTTTGCCATAAAAGTCATAGGCACGCAGATACCATTCACCGTCCCAGCCGTACTTCTTCACAGCCTCTGTCATGGCGTCGAGGTGAGCCTGAGCGCGCTTCACTTCCTCATTCTTTTCAAGTTTCTCGCAAAGCTCCACATACTGCTGACCAGTAAATACGAAGAGGCCGGCAATCATCAAACTCTCAGCCTTTGAACCCTCGCTATTGTTCTCCGTCGTCTGGAAACTCTCGTTAGGGTCCCACGAGAAGCAATTCAGATTAAGACAGTCATTCCAGTCAGCACGACCGATGAGAGGCAGTCCGTGAGGACCGAGGTTGTTGACCACATGGTCAAAAGATATGCGCAAGTGTTCCATCAACGTAACCTCAGTACCAGGCTGGTTGTCGAAGGGCACCATCTCGTCAAGGATAGTATAGTCGCCAGTCTCTTTTATATAAGCCACAGTACCGAAAATAAGCCAGCATGGATCGTCATTGAAGCCACCGCCAATATCGTTATTACCACGCTTGGTGAGAGGTTGATACTGGTGATAACAGCCACCGTCGGAGAACTGCGTGGAAGCAATATCGATGATGCGCTGACGGGCACGGCTAGGAACCTGATGTACAAAGCCCACCAAATCCTGGTTACTGTCGCGGAAGCCCATGCCACGGCCTACACCGCTCTCAAAGAACGAGGCAGAACGTGAGAAGCAGAATGTAATCATGCACTGATACTGATTCCATATATTCACCATGCGATTCAGGCGCTCATCGCTGCTCTGTACGCTGAAACGAGACAGCAGGTCATCCCACAGACGGCAGAGTTCTGCAAAGGCAGCATCAACATCCTCAACGGTAGAGAAACGCTGAATGACAGCATGTGCCTTCTCCTTATTGATAATAGTACGATCGAGGTCACCGAGGGAGGTTATGAGGTTCTCTGCGGGTGAAGCGCTGAGCTCATATTTCTTCTCCTGTTCATTCTCGGCATAGCCAAGTACAAAGATGAAGTCACGACTCTCACCAGGCTGCAGGGTTACTTCTACATAGTGTGAGGCAATAGGGCTCCAACCGTGAGCCACGCTCATGGCTGGTTTGCCTGCCATAACACACTGAGGAGCCTCGAAGCCGTTATAGAGACCAACAAATGACTCGCGATCGGTATCAAAGCCGTCAGCCTTGGCATTGGTCAGGGCATAGTAGGCATAGTGATTGCGGCGCTCCTTGTACTCGGTCTTGTGGTAGATAACCAGAGGTGAGAGGTTAGAGGTTAGAGGTGAGAAGCCCTCTATCTCTACCTCGCCAGTGGACCAGTTGCGCTGGAAATTTTCCATATCGGTAGCGGCATTCCACAAGCACCACTCGGTGAAAGAGAAGAGCTTCAGCGTCTTGGCTGCGTTGGTGGTGTTCTTCAATGTCAGTTTCTGTACTTCTGCCCATGTCTTCAAAGGCACGAAGAAGAGTACACTTGCCTCCACGCCGTTCTTTACACCGGTAATACGGGTGTAGTTCATACCATGACGGCACTCATAGCTGTCAAGGGGAGTCTTGCAGGGTTTCCAACCCGGATTCCATACCGTACCACCGTCATTGATATAGAAATAACGGCCACCAGCATCCATAGGCACGCCATTGTAACGATAGCGAGTGATGCGGCGGAACTTGGCATCTTTGTAGAAGTCATAGCCACCGGCAGTATTACTTATCAGTCCGAAGAAGTCTTCATTACCCAAATAGTTAATCCAAGGGAACGGGGTCGCAGGGTCTGTAATGACGTACTCGCGGTTCTTATCATCAAAATATCCGAATGTCTTCATTGTCATTTTTTTTTGTCGTTATCGTTTTCGTTATTTCTCTGTCAACAGGTCAACAAGTCCCTTGTCCTTATATTCATTCTTCTGCTGATTCCAAAAGCCGAAGTCAGCATCATAACACCAGGTAGTCCAGGCGATGTTGTTCTCTTTGAAGACTGTCAGCATATCCTTAGTCCACTTGTAGGCAAGTTCACGGTCTACAGGTTCATAGACGCCCCACTCACCGCAGAACAACTGCAAGCCGTATTTCTTGGCCACAGCAATAGCATCGGCAAAGTCAGCACGAATCTTATTGACATCCCATACTTGGGTGGTATAATTATTCTCATCCAACAACTTCTGCACTTCAGGAGTCTGGGCATCATAATCTTCCTTCGACACGAGGACGCCAGGATAGTTCACCTTGCCCGTGTACTTACCGATTGGTGTCCACCAGGCACCGTGGTGAGTCAGAATCATCGGATTGTAGTAGTGGAAAGAGAGGATGATATTCTTATCATTCTCGGGAACTTTCAGATACTTCATGGTCTCATAGCCCTGCCAACGGTTAGATCCGATAACCAAGGTACGCTGGGGCTCGCGCTCACGCAATGCCTTGTGAACCTTAACAATCAACTGGTTCCACTGCTCGTGGTCGTCTGCTACAGGCTCATTCATGAACTCATAGGCTACAGAGTCGTTGCTATATCCTTTCAGCACATCAGACAACTGATACCACATATTGATGAGGTCCTGTTGAGACTTCTCAGAGGTAAACAGGGTATTACCGCTATCGTCACCCTCATTGACGGCATTGAAGTAGTGCGAACGGATGATATGCAGGTCAACGATGGTGCGCAAATGGTGCTTCTCTGCCAGATTGATGGCGTTTATCATCAAGTCCCAAGCCTCGGAGAGTTTTTTACCCTCTTCATCCCAAAACTGAACCTCATCGATTGGCATACGAACGAAATCAAAGCCCAACTGCTCCAAACGTTCAAAGTCATCCTCCTGGATGTGCTGGCGACGAGCTTCGCCACGCTCCTCCGACTGTGACAGCCAATGGCTGAGGTTGGTGCCTCGGTTTATTTGGAAATTATTCACTTCTGTCATCTCACTCTTAGTCGAGCAGGCTGTCAGCGCCAGCATCGACACGGCTACTATTGCCAAAGAAACAAATGTCTTTTTCATTGTCTTTATTTTCGTTTTCGTTATCGTTATCGTTTTCGTTATCGTCATTTATTCTTTCCTTCCATGATTCCCTGCAAAATCCAAGGAGCCTTTACCTTCATGTTGGCATTACGGTCGAAGATGCCAAAGTGTTCCGGACCGCTGCCGAAGCTATTATTATCCCAAATGAAGGTGGAGAAGCCACGTTTGCGAGTCTCGCTGATCAGGAATTTACAGTAATATGTCATATTTTCGTGGATGAGGTCCGTCTGACCACCTTTCTGGCGGTCGGTGACACCCCACTCTCCCATAACGATACCCAGACCTTTGTCGGCCCAATTGCGTACGACGTTATCGAAGAAGTCTGTCATAGTCTTCTCGTTGCTGGGGGAAACTTCTCCCTTGTCCTTATAGGCATCGCCCCAGAAGTTGTACTTACACTCACCGGCATAGTCCCAAGGCGTATAGTAGTGGAACTCAACGCTCATGTAGTTGTTGCCGTTACCCTCGATATCCGTAGGAATGATGAAGTCGTTGTTCCACAGTCCGAAGTCGGGATTGCAGACGTATGTCTGAACTATGAGGTGGCGCTTGGCGTTATTGCCTCCCATGGAACGGACGATGTCTATGAACGTCTGATTGTAGGAGTTCTGCACCGCCAGGTTCTCCGGTTCGGGCTTGCCCCAGTTGTCACGCAGGTGTACCTCATTAGTACCGGCAAAGGCTACGCGGTAGTCATAGTTGGCAAACTCATTGGCAATATTCATCCACAACAGCGCCAACTTCTGGTTGTTCTCTTCCTTATACTGATATGTCGGACGACCTTCCAGCCACTTGTCATGGTGAACATTGATAATCACCTTCATGTCGTTGCTCAGGCACCAGCCCACCACTTCCTTCACACGAGCCATCCATGCCTTGTCGATACTCATGGCAACAGGATTAGTGATATGGCACTGCCAGCGGACGGGGATGCGCACAGCATTGAAGCCGGCATCCTTGACAGCCTTGATGGTTTTCTTTGTCACTTTGGGATTGCCCCATGCTGTTTCGGCATTAATACTGTTGTCGGCCATACCGATCTGCATGGACTCACCATCCTGTCCAGGGGCAGAACACTCCAACTGGTTACCCAGATTCCAACCTACAACTTCCTTGTTCCACTCTTTGGCAGTGGGCTGTGCTGATGCCGTCAATACAAACAGAGCGGCAGTCATGATAAATGTAACTTTCTTCATTGCTATAAAAAATTTACTTTTGGTTTTTTCTGGCTGCAAAAGTAATACTATTTATAACAAGGTAAGTTCAATGACTGACAAAAAGGGTTTGAAACCTTTGCATTGTTAGATTTCAAACCCCTTTTTGTTGGTTTTCTGACTATAATTACTGATATTTTGAGGGCGAAACGCCAAAGTATTTCTTAAAAACAGTACTGAAATATTTGGAATTATCAAAGCCTGACAAGGTAGCGGCATCAATCACCGGGCGACCGCTGCGCAACAATTGGGCAGCACGCTCCAGGCGGATGATACGGATGAAGTCCTGCGGTGACTTTCCGGTATATGACTTCAGCTTTACATAGAACAAAGTACGACTCATGGCCATCTCACGGCACAGACGGTCGATAGTGAACTCTGAGTCGGAAATATTGTCTACTACAAGGTGTGTGGCCTGACTGATAAAGCGGCTACTCTCATCTTCCTCCTGAGCATCCTGGTCTTCCGGAATCTCCTGGCTTTCCAAAGAAAGTGGTATAAGAGAATTCCAGCGGTTCAGGTTGTCAACGACCAGACGCATGTACTTATCGTGCAACCTATAGACACGCCATGCGCCATAGAAGAGTAGTACCAGAAGGATGATATAGATACACCACATCCACCACGTATTCCACCATGGATAGCCAATATGAATACTCAGCGTCACCTCGTCGAGCACAGCGCCACAGGTACGGCTCACACATCTCAGCGCCAGAGTATGTTTCCCTGGTTCCATGCTGGTGAAGCGGATATACTGTTGTGGGAAAATCTTGCTCCACTCGCCTTTATCCACCCTATACTGATAGCCTATATCCGACTGGTTACGCAGATTGATGCTCTCGAAATACAGTTCAAAGGTGCGTTGTCCGTACGACAACTTCAATTCGTTGCGTGCCAGTTGCCGGTGTATCTCACGCTTGCGGTCATCGCTAATGTTATCTTCATCGCTATTAATGCCTTTCAGATACAACTTTGCCGTATAATCAATTTCCTGGATATGGTCGGGATTCACGACCAAGGCACCTGTCGTAGAACCAAGCACCATATAGCCATTGTCGAGATTGATGGCAGCACGACTGGTATATTCTCTGTCAACACCATAGCAGTAGTTCACACCTATGATGCGGCTGGAGTCATTCGGGTCAGCAAATGACAATCCTTGTTCCGTTGCAATGATGATACGTCCCTTAGTATCACAATATACGGTGTTGACGAAATTGGACGGCAGGCCGTTCTTGGTAGTCAAATGACGACTCTGCCTGGTTGTCAAATCATAGACGTAGATACCGCCTCCGTCAGTGCCAATCCACAATTCCCTGCCGCCATTCAGGAAAAGGGTATGTACGAAACCATTGACATCCTTCTCACCGGCAGGGGCATAGACAAGTTCGGAAATCTTCCCGTTTGCCGGACTGATGAGCTTGATGCCGTAGGTAGTGGCTACGGCTATTTGTCCGTCGGGCAACTGGAGGATATCCTTCACATAATGGATGGGATAATAATGTGGGCCGTCAGCAGCCAGTTGCAACAGGTCTCCGTCCAGTCCGCCCACCCACAAGTTGCCGTCGCGGTCGTAGCACAAACGGAACACATGGTCATCCTGTAGTATATTGTTGGCTTTGGTGTACAGACTGCGCGACTGTCCGTCTTCCGTGATTTCCATCACTCCATCCCCGTAGGTGGCAGCAAGTATGGTACCCTGCGGTGTCTTCAACAAGTCTAGTACCACTGTACCCTGACAGGTGTGCGTCCAATTGCCACTCTTGGGGTCGTATATGCTCACGCCGTTGTCAGTACCCATCAGCAATTTGCCGGATGTTGACTGGCAGACGCAGTTCACATGGTCGTTCAACAGCGAATGGTGGTCATTGGCAATATGCTGGTAAATGGCCACAGTGGTACCCACAGGACGGGCCATGTCGACACCTCCGGAGTAAGAACCTACAAATATATTGCCCCAAATGTCGCGGATAAGTGCATAGATGCCGTTACCATGCAACACACCATGCACGCCCTCATTGGCATTGAACAGTATCTCGTGGGCATATTCTCCTCCCTGCTTCGGACTGCGGTCCACCCTATACACACCTTTGCCGTCTATTCCTACCAGCATACTGTGGATATCGTAGGGATAGAAGGCACGCACGGGGTTGTGCGATTCGGCTATGGCAAGTTCTACAGTACCGTCTTCAGACAACACCCTAACACCACTGGCATAACCGCCCAGCCACACCTTTTTATATATATAGTCATAATAACCGCTCTCCACGTCGTAGGGAACTATCTTACGCAACTTACTGTTCGACTTCGGCAATTCAGACAGCCCACCCTTGAACTCCAGCACTCCCTGACGGGTGCA
>CADCAX010000076.1 GCA_902799455.1 uncultured Prevotellaceae bacterium | reverse complement strand
ACATTCTTGATGCTGAGGAAGTCGAGGTCTATCAGGAGGTCCTCGATGTCATACTTCGTCTGTCCGCCGCAGATGACGTGAGGCACCACCTCGATGCCGTACTTCTGCTTTATACGGGCACACACACCAGTGGTTCCTGGACGGCGGCGCACCACGTGCTTCTCGATCAGGCCGTCTGGACGCTCTGTATATTTCATCTCCTCGCGATGTGAGGTGACGTTGATGAATGCCGGGTCATAAGGCATCAGTGAGTCGATGGCGTCAAAGATAGAGTGGATGCCGTCACCCTTGAGCGGTGGAAGCAACTCAAACGAAAAACGTTTCTGACCATTGGCCTCTGCATTCTTTATGATATCTGTTACTCTCATAATTTAGAAATTGGAAGTAAAATTGGAAGTAAAATTGGAAGTAAATTCGCTACGCTCATGGAATTGAGTCAAAGAGAATAATATCCACGAACGTAGTGAGTTAACTCCCTGCACGCAGTGCATAACTCCCATTCTAACTTCCTGTGAGTTTGCTTGCATAACTCCCTATTTAGCTTCATAAATTTATATATTAAAATATTTTGTTGGGGTATTGGCAAACAGCAGTCCGCAAATTGACTCCCCTGGTATTATCATACTTGTGTCTGTCAGCGTCAGGAAATCTACTTTCAGCAGTACAAAGACGTTGCGCTTCAGAGAATGGTCTGGACATGCTCCGTATCCGAATGCCATCCTGATGTGGCTCGTACCCCATCCGATACGTTTTTCCAGATATTCTGCAAGAGCTTCCGTCAGGCGGTCACAAAGCAGTTTCGCTATTGTGGCACGATATTCGTCATTATTCTCCCTATAGTGCTCCTGCAACTCTTTAAGTCCTATGCCTGCACTCACCACAAATGGGCAGATGAAATCAACTCCTTCGTCCTTACGCAGTATATAGTCGGCAAGACTTCTTGTCTCGCCCTCTTCGTTTTTGCTGCGTGGCATAGGAAGGATGTGCCCATTTATTACGATTTCATCGTGTGGAGTGCTGTATGCAGGCATTATCTGAGCCTTCGCTATAAGGCGGATGGTATTCTGCATCTCCATTTCACGCAGCATCTGCTCTGCGTCAGCCCTCAGCCGTTCTCCGTCACTTTCAGTACGTACGCTGCCTTTCATGCCCCAAGCCTGGAAGAACATATTCCAGTTGATGTATCTTCTGACCTTGGAAATGGGAACCTCCTCGTAGAAAGGTTTCATGGCCTCTGCAGAAGGAACGGCCACCTCTGTCACCTTCTTTATATGGCGCCTCTGGCGTGCTTCGGCAAGTGAAAAACTGTGTGGTGCCTTTTCCTGCTGAGCAGTCCGGTATTCTTGTCTCAGGAGTTCCTGCTTCGCTTTTACTTCTGCTATATATTCAGCACTGTTCTCTCCCAACAGATGTCTTATGATATTCGCATTTTCGGCTGCAGAAGGGGAGTGGATAACAATGCTGTCCTCATATTCAGGTGCCATCTTTACTGCCGTATGCACATCGCTGGTAGTTGCGCCACCTACTATTACGGGGATTGCCAAACCTCTGCGACGTAATTCCTGCAGCACCTTTATCATCTCGTCGAGAGAGGGAGTGATGAGGCCTGACAGACATATAACAGGTGAATGCTCTTTCTCTGCTGTGTCAACAATGGTATTTGTCTCTACCATAACACCCAGGTCGTGAACCTTGAAGCCGTTACATTGCAATACTACAGCCGAGATGTTTTTGCCGATGTCATGTACATCACCTCTTACTGTTGCAAAAACAATAGGGGCGGACATCTTTTGCGTGTTGGCATCATTGCTGACCTCTTCGTTGCTGTCACTTATCATGTATGGCTCCAGTACTGCAACGGCCTTCTTCATTACCCTTGCAGACTTCACCACCTGCGGCAGGAACATCTTCCCTTCTCCAAACAGACGGCCTACCTCCTCCATTGCCGGCATGAGATATGTGTCGATGACAGCCAGGGGAGCGGAAACTTTTTCCAGAGCTTCCTTCGTTAATTCTTCGATATCATCGCTAATACCTTTCAAGAAAGCCCGTGAGATGAGAGAATGTAAATCAGCGCCATCCTTTGAGGCTGCAGAAGTTCCTTCTTTTGTGGTAGCCGATGATGCTTCAGGCTTATGGCTTTCAGCATATGCCATCAACCTGTCTCCTGCTGTTTCTTCCCTGTTAAGTATGACATCTTCTACAATGCTACGCAAATCTTCCGGAATCTCTGAGTAGATTGTTGTCATTGCCGGATTCAGGATGCTCATATCCAAACCTGCCTGCATAGCATGATAGAGGAATACGGAGTGCATAGCCTGCCTGATGACATTATTGCCTCTGAATGAGAACGACAGATTTGAGATACCACCGGACAGATGTACCTCAGGCATCTCTTGGTGTATTGTCCGGCAAGCCTCGATAAAGGCACGGGCATAATCGTTGTGTTCAGGCATACCAGTCGCTACGGCAAGCACATTAGGATCAAAGATAATATCTTGCGTAGGGAAGCCGATATCCTTCAATAAAGTATATGCCCGACGCGCTACAGAAACCTTCCTCTCATAGGAATCAGCCTGTCCTTGCTCGTCAAACAACATCACGACGGCAGCGGCACCCATAGAGTGTATATGTCTGGCTTTCTTTAAGAAAGGTTCCTCTCCCTCTTTTAAAGAGATACTATTGACGATGCTCTTTCCCTGTACATTTTCCAAGCCGGCCTTTATTATTTCCCACTTTGAGGAGTCGAGCATTATTGGCACTCGCGCTATTTCAGGTTCTGCAGAGATGAGGCGCAGGAAGGTAGTCATTGCTTCAACTCCTTCTATCATACCATCATCCATACAGATGTCTATCACCTGTGCTCCGTTCTCTACCTGCTGACGGGCTATTGAAAGAGCTGCTTCGTAATCCTTTGCTGCTATCAGTTTCTTGAATTTTGCAGAACCGGCAACATTTGTTCTCTCACCGACATTTATAAAAGTGTTGTCAAGTTGCAGAGGCTCAAGTCCGCTTAGGACGCAATGGGAGAGGTGAGAGGGGATAGTTGATAGTTGATAGTTGATAGTTGATAGTTGATAGTTGGGGGGGTATTGGCTGACAACCTCTTTTAGAGCCCTGATATGCTCGGGTGTTGTTCCGCAGCAGCCTCCATAAATATTTATTCTGGAACCTTCCTCAAAGGCTTGCCTGGCATTTTGTGCGAACGTTTCAGGCGTTTCGTCATATTCTCCCATGACGTTCGGGAGTCCGGCATTGGGGTGTACGGAAATGTTGTATGGAACAATCTCGTTGAGGCGCTTGATATATGGAAGAAGTTGCTTAGCACCAAATCCGCAGTTCAGACCTATTGAGAACAGTATGCTGCTTTGTGTCTCTGGACGAGAGGGTAGGGCGGTACCACCGATAGATGCTACGAAAGCCTCTAACGTCTGTCCGCTTAGTGTCCTTCCGGAATTATCACTTAAGGTAACGCTGACCATTACAGGCATAACGATGCCCTTCTCCTTGCAAACATCCTCTATCGCCTTCATGGCGCATTTGCAGTTTAGCGTATCGAAAACGGTTTCTACAAGCAGAAGGTCTGCTCCACCATCGATGAGCCCTCGCACCTGATCGCAGTAGGTATCATGCATCTCCTGAAAAGACACCTCACGTGCTTCGGGGATGTTTACATCCGTTGACATCGAAAGGGTCTTGCCTGAAGGACCAATGCTTCCTGCAACGAGCACAGTATCTCCTGCAGCTTCGCATGCTATCTCTGCTGCTCTCTTGCTGATGTCATAAACCTTATCTTCCAGCCCATATTCCGCCAAAGAAAAGCGATTGCAGTTAAAGGTGTTTGTTTCTATGATATCCGCACCTGCTGCAATATAATCAGAATGCATCTGTCTTACAAGTTGTGGATTTGTAAGACAAAGCGCATCATTGCAGCCACTGCTCCCATGTTGTTGGAGATATGTTCCAGTAGCACCATCCAGAATGAGCACCCGCTCATTAATTTGTGTTTGTATGTCAGATATACTCTTTCTCATATTGTTGAAGGAAGAGATTCTATGTGTTAGGAATGTGGGCGTTGTAATGTGATGTTATGAGAACTGATTTTCTACGATTTCCTTCAATACCTCTCCGATATCCAGACCAGCAGCCCTTACCTGCTGTGGTATGAAAGATGTCTGGGTCATACCAGGAGTAGTGTTTATCTCCAGCATACGTATCTTCGCTTCTGCTGGGGTGTATGGGTTCTTGATGATATAATCGATACGTATAATACCATTCGCATGCAGAATGTCGTATATTGCAGATGTGATCTTTGCTACACGCTCAGCTACTTCTGGTGCCATGCGGGCTGGGGTGATTTCCTGAACCTGACCGTTATATTTTGCGTCATAGTCAAAGAACTCATTCTCGCTAACAACCTCAGTTGCTGGGAATACCACACTCTTTTCCTTCGTCTTGTATATTCCCTGTGATATCTCCATACCCTCGAGGAATCCCTCAATCATTACCACGTCGCTCTGCCCGAATGAGAGTTCCAGAGCCTTTGGCATATCAGCAAATGATTTTACCTTGCTGACTCCGAAAGAAGAACCGTCAGCTGCAGGCTTTACAAAGCATGGGTAACCTACGGTCTCCTTTATGCGCTCATCAGTAACAGCCCCCTCTTCGCCTTTGCGTACCAAGATGCTGTCAGCAACAGACACTCCAAACCCTTTCAGGTAGTTGTTGAGTACGAACTTGTCGAAGGTAAGAGCCTCTACAAGCACACCACTGGTGCTATACGGTAATCCGATAAGGTCCAGGTATCCCTGCAGTTGACCGTTCTCTCCAGGAGTGCCGTGAATGGTGATGTATGCATAGTCAAATGTCTTCTTCTCACCATTCTCAACGAATGAGAAATCATTCTTGTCAATAGGTGCCTGGCCTCCATCAGGCAGTTTTACGTGCCAATCACCCTTCTTGATATCAACGATATAAAGGTTATAGTCACCCTCGTGGAAAAATGAGTATATTCCGGCTCCGGAACGTAAGGAAACATCATGCTCCGATGAGTCTCCACCACATATTATTGCTATAGTTCTTTTCATAATTGCGTGCAAAGTTACGATTAAGAGAGCAAAATACCAAACAAAAAGAAATTTTTTTTATTTTTGATTGTATTTTCGAGCGAAAGTAACTTCGACCATGGGTCAAAGTTACGATTAAGTGCGTAAAATACCAAACAAATTGTGAAAAAAAAGATTTTTCTTGTGTTATTTGTAAATTATATGGTATCTTTGCGGAGGAATATTCAAGCAAATTCATGAAGATATTGATATTTGATACAGACGTACAGAACTATCATTTCATACATAACGTTCTGGTAGATTATGACGAGAGATATGAAGTGATAGGTCCTTTTACGACGATAGAGCAATGTCGTGATTATATCTTGCGGCATAAGGATATTGATATCATTATTACAGATGTGATGCTGGGAAATGATACCATTTTTGACGTCTTGAATATTGTTCCCAGTTATGTGCCGCTTATCTTTGTCACTTCGCATGAAGAATTTGCTTTGCGGGCATTTGAGTATTACAGTCTTTCATATCTTGTTAAACCTGTTGACGAATCATATCTAGTAAAAGCCATTTCCAAAGCTGTAAGGCTACGTAAGGTGTCTCCATTACTGACCCCTCAGGGCAGTTGGTCAAATGTTGGAGAAGAACAGTCGCGAATGGTTGTCAGGACTTTTAACGGCGAACGTATAATTCATTTCTCTACAATAAGATACATAGTGTCAGAGCAAAAGAATACATATATAAAATTGCTTGACGGGAACTCTTATCGCATTGATAAGACATTGGATGAAATGACATCTCAATTGGGAGAAAGATTTAAGAAGGTAAACAGGAAATATATAGTACCATTAGAGCAGGTTCTGGGTACTGAAAGAAGGGAGAATGGAAAGTTGCTTATTCTGTTGAAAGGTAAAAATTCTCCAAATATTATTGTCAGTCGCACACGCAAAAGAGAAGTGTGCGAATGGTTGAAAATGTCGTGACGTTTCGTCTGGCAAAACCGACATTTCGGTATTTTTGTTTTGATTTTTCATATTCTAATTTTCTAATTTTCTTACTTTTGCACCCGCAAATTGAACAAAAACTGCACAAATGCACAAAATGTGCAAAATGTGCATAAGATATGAATTGCGAGTCAAAAGATGGAGAACAGCACTATTATATTTCATCACCAAATGCCTGCACAGCTGAGATTCTCGGATGTGGACAGGTTTGGTCATGTCAATAATTCAGTATATTTCTCATTATTTGATATGTGCAAGACCCGTTACTTCTTTGATGTAGTGGGAAAGGACTTCTTTGAGAAGACGTCAACAGTGATTGTTCATATAGATGCGAATTTTATTTCTCCAGTATATTTTCCTGATGAAATCGTAATCCAAACAGCTATCAGCAAGTTGGGACACAAAAGTTTTACTGTTATTCAACGCGCCATAAATAAACGTACAGGAGATGTGAAGTGTGAATGTGAGACAGTAATGGTGATGGTGGATAATGACATAAAGAAGTCGGTGGATATACCACAATACTTCAGAAGTGCGGTTGCAGCATTTGAACAAAATGAAGACCTTGCTAAACAATAATACAGTATGCTAAACAAATTTCTAAAAAAAGAGGACTTCTCATCTTACGAGGATTTTATGCAAGGTTTCAAGGTTCAGGTGCCTGAAGACTTCAACTTTGGATACGATATCATTGATGCTTGGGCAAAGGCTGTGCCTGAAAAGGAGGCATTGCTGTGGGCAAATGATAAGGGTGAAGTGAAACATGTGACCTATGGTGCCTTTAAGAATATCACTGACCAATGTGCTGCCTTCTTTCAGGGCATTGGTATTGAGAAAGGCAATCGTGTGATGCTGATTCTCAAAAGACGTGTCGAATGGTGGTATGCTATGGTTGCCCTTCATAAGATTGGGGCTGTAGCAATACCTGCTACCCACATGTTGACAGATAAGGATATAATGTACAGATGCCACATGGCTGGTATCAGTTGCATAATATCATGTGGTGATCCTGTCGTATTGGGACATGTTCAGAAAGCTCGCAGATTCTGCCCGATGTTGCGTCATTGTATATCTATCGGCCCTCTCGTTCCTAATGGTTTTTACGATTTCTGGCGTGGATTACAGGAGGCAGCACCATTAGAGAAGATAAAGAGAAACAAGGTTACAGACAATTTCCTTCTGTATTTTACGAGTGGCACAACAGGAGAGCCAAAGATGGTGATGCATGACTATTCTTATCCTTTGGCACACATCGTTACTGCAAAATATTGGCACAACCTCAATGATGAATCCCTTCACCTCACACTCGCTGATACAGGATGGGGTAAGGCTGCATGGGGTAAGTTCTATGGGCAGATGATTGCTGGCGCTACAGTTTTCGTATATGATTATGAAGGACATTTCAAGCCGACAGAACTTTTGAAGGTAATGCAGGATTTCAAAATCACTTCCTTCTGTGCTCCACCAACGATATACAGATTTCTCGTGCGCGAGAATATAGAGGAATATGATTTGTCTTCATTAAAATGGTGTACTACAGCTGGTGAGCCGCTTAATCCGAGCATCTTCGAGAAATGGCATGATAAAACTGGTATCATCATTCGTGAAGCTTACGGCCAAACAGAAACAACAATGGTTGTCGGCACATATCCTTGGGTTACTCCAAAGCCAGGAGCAATGGGCCTCAGAAATCCTCAATATGATATAGATGTTGTCGATGAGATGGGCAATTCTGTGGCTCCAATGGAGCAGGGAGAACTGGTGATAAAGACAGGAGAGGAGAAAACTCTTGGACTCTTTAAGAAGTATTATCGCAACGAAGAGATGACAGAACAGCGCATTGTTAACGGCAAGTATCATACAGGCGATGTTGTGTACTATGACCAAGATGGATATTTCTGGTTCGTATCTCGTATCGACGATGTGATAAAGACCTCAGGCTATCGTGTAGGTCCTTTTGAGGTAGAGTCTGCTCTGATGACACATCCGGCAGTTCTGGAGTGCGCTGTTACTGCTGTTCCTGACGAATTGAGAGGACAGATAGTTAAGGCTACAATAGTACTCAACAAGGATTATAAAGATAAGGCGTCTGATAATCTCGTGAAAGAACTTCAGAACCATGTAAAGCGTGAGACAGCACCATATAAATATCCTCGCATAATAGATTTCGTTGATGAATTACCAAAAACAATCAGCGGAAAGGTGCAGCGAGCAGCTATAAGAAAGGAAGATTCAAAATAACAATAATAATACTAAACAAAATGACAGACTTTAAACAGATTTTCGAAAGCCATTATACATGGATTGAAGGCTATATGCGTAATGTTCGTCGTTACGCAGATCGTATTGCTATGATAGCATCCGAAACTGGTAAAGAATGGACTTACAAACAATTAAATGAGGACACAAACCGTCTGTGTAACGCTTTGCATGCTGATGGTTTCCAGAAAGGCGATGTAGTGATGGTTCAGATGGTGAACCGTCCTGAGTTTGCCTTTGCGTATGTTGCAGCCCATAAGATGCATGGTGTATGCTGTCCTGTGAACTATCGTATCAGTACTGGTGAGTTGGCATACAATATAGATGACTCAAAACCTTTTATTCTTATGGTTTGTGAGTCAAAACTCGAGAGTGCCATTGCCGCTGTAAAACAAGCACAGCATAAGC
>CADCAX010000075.1 GCA_902799455.1 uncultured Prevotellaceae bacterium | reverse complement strand
AAGGATAATTTCCGAAATGCCATCTTTACTGCTGCAGCACAAAGCGGCAGGAAGATAAGAATTCTTCATCAGCTTCATCAGCCGGCAGACCATCCAATAAACATATACCATCCGGAAGGAGAATATCTCAAGGGATTAGTGCTTTATATAGAATGAAAATTGTAGCATTATCAGGTGGCGCAGATTCTGTATGTCTTCTTTTGAAAACTCTTGAGAAAGGAGACGTGGTAGAGGCGTTGCATTGCAATTTCCATTTACGTGGTGCCGAGAGCGACCGCGATGAAGCCTTCTGCCGTAATCTGTGCGAGAAATATAATGTACCATTACACGTAAAGCATTTTGATACTGATGCCTATGCCAAAGAGCATAAGGTCAGCATCGAGATGGCGGCACGTGAACTGCGTTATGCGTGGTTTGAGGAGATGCGTGAGAAACTGAATGCCGAAGAAATCCTCGTGGCGCATCATCAGGATGACAATGTTGAGACGATGCTGATGAATATGATGCGAGGCACAGGTATTACGGGCCTAACAGGTATGAAATACCGCAATGGATATATTGTCCGTCCGTTGCTTGATATGACACGTCAGGATATTCTTGATTACCTGACTCTCCGCAAACAGGACTATATCACAGACAGTTCTAATCTGGAGGCTGATGTCGTCCGCAATAAGATACGACTGCAGCTTATTCCCCTTATGGAAACAATCTTTCCTGCTGCCCGAAAGAATATTGCCAAGACAATGAGATATCTTCAAGAAGCCGAAACTGTAGTAAGCGGAGGTAGGTCAGCAGAACTCGACCTGTTCACACTTCTCTCCCCTCTGGGCTTTACCTCAAAGCAGATTGAGGCCATTGCCAGCGGCAGGTGGAAAATGAGTAAGGAAAGGGTGGGGGGAGAAAGTCCTCTGGGAACTCTCTCTGTTCAGACCTATCTGAAAGGAAATGATTTTAAGCCCAGCAAAGAACCCTTCGTAGCAACTTTAGATGCAGACAAGGTGAAGACCCCTCTGGTGCTTCGCCGTATCCAGCAGGGAGACCGCTTTAAGCCATACGGTATGAAAGGATGCTCCAAACTCATCAGCGACTATCTGACAGACAAGAAAATAGAGATGGATGAGCGCAGGGAGCAATGTGTGGTGTGTGATGCAGACGGAGATATCATCTGGCTGCCGGGGCATCGTATAAGCCATAATGTTGCTTGCTCTGATAATACAATAAACATCCTCGAACTACGTTATTCTAACATATGAAGTGTATAAGAATAATCATATCCCTGATAACCGTCTTTTGCGTATCCTCGTCTCTCGTTTCCTGTAACGATAAGGATACTTTCGGGTCTGGCTTCCTGACATTCGAGAAAGCAGTACTGTCGCTTGATACTTGTTTTTCAACGGTTCCTACACCACATAAAACCCTTATGGTGTATAATAACAGCGGAGATGGTATCCGCATTTCGAGAGTGTATCTCGAAAAGATGAATCAGACAGGCTTCAGGGTGAATGTCAACGGTTCCTATCTCGGAAGCGATGCAGGTTTTCAGGTTAGCGATATGGAGCTGAGAGAGGGTGATTCGCTTCGTGTCTTTGTTGAACTGACATCACGGAATAATGGTGATAATATACCAAAACTTGTTGAAGACCGCCTGATGTTCCAATTGGAGAATGGCAGCGTTCAGTATGTTACCCTCAATGCCTATTCGTGGGATGCTATCCTTATGAAGAATGCGACAATTACGAAAGACTCCACCATCAGCAATGTCGATGGTAAGCCAGTTGTCGTGTATGGTGCACTTACTGTCGATACCAATGCTGTTGTCACTATTGCCAAGGGTACGACGATGTATTTCCATTCGGGTGCCGGCATAGATGTCAAGGGTTCTCTTAAGGTAGAAGGTGGGAAGAATGTGGAGAATGAGAAAAATGAGGTGACGCTGAGGTGTGACCGTCTTGACAGGATGGTCTCCAACCTCACTTATGACAATAACCCAGGTCAGTGGGGAGGTGTACACTTCTATGATATCTCACACGACAATTCCTTCGATTATGTAGATCTTCACGGAGCAACAGATGCAATAGTGTGTGACTCGGCAAAGAACCAGGACCAGACAATGCTCACATTAAAGCATACCACCATACATAATACAAAAGGTGTGGGCGTTGAGGCAACATCTTGCAAAATTGTTATGGAGAATACTCAAATCAGTAATACCTTTGGCAACTGCGTAAAACTGCTGGGCGGAGATGTTACGATGACCCATTGCACCATAGCACAGTATTACCCCTTCGATTCTGCGAGAGGTTATGCTATATCGTTCTTCAACAAGAGTGGTGACAATAAGTATCCGCTTACTCTGAGGGTGTATAACAGCCTGATAAAGGGATATGCCGATGATGTGATGCTGTGGAGCGAGAATAAAGATGGTGAGGACAAGCTGAATGCCACTTTCAATACCTGCGTTTTGCGTACAGAAGTGACTCCCGATTATCAGTATATGTTTGAGAATTGCCTGTTTGAGGATGTTAAGAATACAGACTATTCACCAGAAAACAGCTTTGTTTTGTTTGATACCTCAAACTTCTTCTATAATTTCACACCAAAGGAAAATACTCTTCCTGTTTCAAAAGCAAATGCAGAATACACTCTGTCTGACGATCGAAACGGTGACGAACGATATGCAGACCAGCCACATGATATAGGTTGCTTTGAAACTGTTAAGAAACCTTAAAACTGTCTTTTTTCTGTCTCTTTTACTGTCATATCTCCTTTATCTTCCAAATTTTTTTGTACCTTTGCAGCCGAAATTAAAAAAACGCAACTAGAGATTATGACAAAGTTAGATATTGTCAATGAAATATCCACTCTTACTGGGGTGCAGAAGACAGATGTCTCAATATGTGTGGAAGCTTTCATGAAGGTTATTAAGGACGCGATGTGTGAAGAGGAGAATGTGTACCTTCGCGGCTTTGGTACTTTCGTCGTAAAGAAGCGTGCACAGAAGATAGGACGTAACATAACAAAGAACACTTCTGTTATAGTTCCTGCACACAACTACCCAGGTTTCAAGCCTGCAAAGAGTTTCCAGCAGCGCATGAAGGGTGAAGATGTAACAGCAAAAGATTAATTTCTTAAATATTTATCATTATGCCAAACGGAAAAAAGAAAAAGGGCCACAAGATGGCTACTCACAAGCGTAAAAAAAGACTGAGAAAGAATCGTCATAAGAGCAAATAAGTAGTAGTTTAATCGAAACTAACTAAACTCGTGACGAGCGAAGTCATTATTGAGGCAAAGGAGAAAGATATCTCCATAGCATTACTGGAAGATAAGAGTCTCGTAGAGTACCAAAACGTACCTCGCGGGGCATCTTTTTGTGTGGGCAATATCTACTTGGCTAAGGTTAGGAAGATAATGCCCGGACTTAATGCGTGCTTTGTGGATGTTGGGTATGAGCGAGATGCTTTCCTCCATTATCTTGACCTCGGACTTCAGTACGCCTCTCTGGATAAATATCTCAAGCAATTAGCAAGCGATTTCAAAAATCCCTTCCCCTTCTCTAAGGCTACCCGTCTTCAGGATTTGCCGAAAGAAGGTAGCGTTGCCAAAACACTGAAGCAGGGTGAGGATGTCCTTGTGCAGGTTGTCAAGGAACCTATTTCTACGAAAGGTCCTAGACTTTCAGGTGAGATATCTTTCGCGGGGCGTTTTCTTGTGTTAATACCTTTCGGCGAAAAGGTTAATGTATCGTCAAAAATAAAGAATGGTGCCGAACGCACCCGTCTGAAGCAGATTATTCAAAAGGTCAACAAAAAGAATTATGGTGTCATAGTTCGTACTGTTGCAGAAGGGTTGCGTGCCGAAGAGCTTACTAACGAATATGCTGTTCTTCTCTCACGTTGGGAGGAGACATGTAAGCGTATTCAGAGTGCTCAGAAGGGACAGAAACGTCCGGCATTGGTGTTTGAAGAGACTTCTCGTGCCGTATCTCTCCTTCGTGACCTTTTCAATCCTACCTATGAGAATATATATGTCAATGATGACGCTGTGTTCCAGGAGGTTAAGGATTATGTGTCGCTTATAGCTCCTGACAGAGTAGGGGTGGTGAAGAGATATACTGGTTCGCTGCCAATTTTTGACAATTTTGATGTTACGAAGCAGTTGAAATCCTCCTTCGGAACAACTGTAAACTATTCTCGCGGAGCTTATCTAATCATCGAACATACAGAGGCTATGCATGTCGTTGATGTGAATAGTGGTAACCGTTCACGTGGTGTCGAGGGACAGGAGGCTAATGCTCTTGATGTGAACCTCGGTGCTGCCGACGAATTGGCAAGACAACTCCGACTGCGTGATATGGGTGGCATTATCGTCGTAGATTTTGTCGATATGCACCTGGCAGAAGATCGTCAGTTGCTCTATGAACGCATGTGCAAGAATATGCAGAAGGATCGTGCCAAGCACAATATCCTGCCATTGAGTAAATTCGGTCTGATGCAGATCACACGCCAGCGCGTGCGTCCTGTTATGGATGTCGTAGTCGATGAAGAGTGTCCTGTCTGTCATGGAAAAGGAAAGATTAAAAGCAGTATCCTTTTCGTGGATACGCTGGAGAGAAAGATAGAAAGACTTGTAAATATCGGTATCAAGCGCTTCACACTATATGTTCACCCTTATGTATATGCATATATAGATAAAGGTATATGGAGCATAAAGAGAAAGTGGATATGGAAATATAAATGGGCTGTAAAGGTAGTGCCATCTCAAGAGCTTGCTTTCCTACAATACCGATTTGCAGATACACAGGGAAATGAAATCGACATGAAAGAATCTTTAGATTGTTAAAAAGTGTTGATTTATTTGGTGGTTTGAGAAAAATGTATTACCTTTGCACCGCAATTAAGAAAAACGGCTTTTACTAATTGCAACATATAAGGAAGGTGCGTTAGTTCAGTTGGTTAGAATGCCAGCCTGTCACGCTGGAGGTCACGGGTCCGAGTCCCGTACGCACCGCAACAAAAATTCCCCTCGACAATGTCGGGGGGTAATCATTTCCCCACAATCAGTCTCAATGGAAAAAGATGTCATACAGATAAAAGGTGCGAGGGTTAATAACCTCAAGAATTTGTCTGTAGATATTCCACGTAACCAGTTTGTTGTCATCTCAGGTGTCAGCGGCTCTGGAAAGTCATCCCTTGCCTTCGATACATTATATGCTGAGGGACAGAGGCGTTATGTGGAAAGTCTTTCTGCTTATGCACGTCAGTTCTTGGGACGCATGAGCAAACCTGAGTGTGATTATATAAAAGGTTTGCCGCCTGCTATAGCTATTGAGCAGAAGGTCATTGCCCGCAATCCGCGCTCTACGGTAGGCACCTCCACTGAGATATACGAATTCCTGCGTCTGTTGTTTGCCCGCATCGGAAAGATTTATTCTCCCATTTCCGGTAGCGAGGTGAAGAAACATACTGCTGACGATGTTGTGGCAGCTATGTTGGCACATGCTGAGGGTGAGAAATTCATGCTCCTCTCTCCATTGGTGGTGACAGAAGGCCGTACTGTGGAAGAGCAGCTGGAGGCAGAACGCATGCAGGGCTTTGAGCGCACACTGGAGGTGGACGGTAAATTATATCTTGTTGTTGACAGGCTGAAGGTCAGCGATAAGAAGGAAACCGTTTCCCGTCTGACAGATTCTACGGAGACAGCATTCTATGAGGGGCAAGGAGAGTGTGCCTTGTATTTTCCTGACAGTAATACCCTGGAATCGTTCAGCACCCGTCTGGAGTGTGACGGCATCACTTTTGAGGAACTCTCTGACAATCTCTTCTCCTTTAATTCCCCTGTTGGTGTCTGTCCTACATGTGAGGGCTTCGGCAAGATTATGGGCATCGACGAGTCGCTGGTTATTCCAGACCCTACGCTTAGTGTCTATGACGGCTGTGTACAATGCTGGAAAGGTGAGAAAATGGGGGAGTGGAAACGATATTTCATCCGTAGGGCAGAGATAGACAATTTCCCTATCTTCACCCCTTACAAAGACCTCTCAAAAGAATATAAGGGATGGCTGTGGCACGGATTGCCTTGTGATGCGGGAGCAGATAAGTATGAGGTTGCCAGCATAGACAATTTCTTCCGCATGGTGCGTGAGAATCAGTATAAGATACAGTATCGTGTGATGCTTAGCCGCTACAGGGGGAAGACAATATGCCCAGACTGCAATGGAACAAGGTTGCGTAAGGAAGCAGGCTACGTAAAGATTGCAGGCAAGAATATTCAGGAATTGGTAGATATGCCTATCATTGACCTGCATGACTGGCTCACATCCCTTCAGTTGTCTGAGCATGACAGTAAGGTGGCGGAACGTCTGCTGAAAGAAATAAACAGCCGCATACAGTTCCTCCTTGATGTGGGTCTTGGATATCTCACTCTTAACAGACCCTCCAATACTCTCTCTGGCGGCGAAAGTCAGAGGATAAACCTCACTACCTCTTTAGGTTCTTCTTTGGTCGGTAGTCTCTATATACTCGACGAACCCAGTATCGGTATGCATTCGCGTGATACTGAAAGACTTATAGGTGTGTTGCGAAAGCTGCAGCAGATAGGTAATACCGTTGTTGTCGTTGAGCATGATGAAGAAATACTGCGTGCTGCCGATTATATAATAGATATTGGCCCTGATGCAGGAACGTTCGGAGGTAAGGTGGTCTTTGAGGGTACTCCGGAAAAGATAAAGTCTCTGGCAGAGTCAAAGTCATCTGTCACATCACATACTATCAGTTATCTCACAGGTAAAGATACCATTCCTGTTCCTTCTTCACGCCGGCCTTGGAACAGAGTTGTCAGTGTTAAGGGGGCAAGTCTCAATAACCTTAAGAATGTAGATGTTGATTTTCCACTCAATGTGATGACTGTCGTCACAGGTGTCAGCGGTTCCGGAAAGTCAAGTCTTGTGCGTGGAGTATTGTTTCCTATGGTCAGCCGTAATCCGAAGGATTATGGTGTGGAATATGTTGAGATGGTTGACCAGAATCCTATCGGCAAGAGTACCCGTTCCAATCCTGCTACATACATCAAGGCCTATGATGCTATTCGTCAGCTCTATGCTTCGCAGCCTCTGGCAAAGCAGTTGGGCATTACTCCTGCCCATTTCTCATTCAATGCCGAAGGCGGACGTTGTGAGGAGTGTAAGGGAGCAGGTGTGGTAACTGTTGAGATGCAGTTTATGGCAGACTTGCAGCTTACCTGCGACGCCTGTCACGGAAAGCGTTTCCAGCATAATGTGCTGGAGGTGAGATATAAGGAGAAGAATATCTCCGATGTCCTCGATATGACGGTTGATGAAGCTATAGCCTTCTTCGATGGTGAGAAAGCCATTACTGACAAGCTGAAGCCCCTTGCTGATGTCGGCTTGGGATATATACAGTTGGGACAGTCTTCGTCCACTCTGTCAGGTGGTGAGAACCAGCGTGTAAAACTGGCATATTACATAGGTATGGAGAATCAGGCTCCTACGATGTTTATCTTTGACGAGCCTACAACAGGTCTCCATTTCCATGATATCAAGAAACTTCTTCACGCCTTCGACGAATTATTGAAGCGTGGACATACTATTGTTATCATCGAGCATAATATGGATGTCATCAAGTGTGCCGACCATATTATCGACTTAGGTCCTGAAGGTGGTGACAGAGGCGGAAAAATTATCGCCTCTGGAGTCCCAGAAGCGATAATCAATATTAGCGAAAGTATTACCGGTAAGTATTTAAAGGCTTACCTTTAAGTTTCTGGTTTCAAGTTTCAGGTTTCAACCTTTAACCATTAACCTTTAACCGTTAACCTTTAAACGTTAACCGTTATTACATCATTCCTCCCATGCCTGGTGCACCGCCCATTGGCATAGCTGGTTCTGGTGCAGGCTTGTCACATATAACAGATTCTGTCGTAAGGAACATTCCAGCGATAGAAGCAGCATTCTCAAGTGCTACGCGTGCCACTTTGGCAGGGTCTATGATGCCAGCCTTACGCATATCCTCAAAGGTGTTTGTGCGGGCATTATAGCCGAAGTCACCCTTGCCTTCGCGTACCTTCTGTACTACCACAGCACCTTCTCCGCCAGCGTTGCTGACAATTTGGCGCAGAGGCTCCTCGATGGCGCGAACCACGATGTTGATACCAGTCTGCTCGTCAGCATTGTCACCCTTCAGACCGCTGAGAGCCTCCAGAGCACGGATGTATGTTGTGCCACCACCGGCAACAACACCTTCCTCGATAGCTGCACGGGTAGCGCAGAGAGCATCGTCAACGCGATCCTTCTTCTCCTTCATCTCTACCTCGCTGTTAGCACCGACATAGAGCACAGCAACACCACCTGCCAGTTTAGCAAGACGCTCCTGCAGTTTCTCCTTGTCGTAAGAAGAAGTGGAAACCTCAATCTCCTTCTTGATGCCGTTTACTCTGTCAGCAATAGCAGCCTTGTCGCCGCTACCGCCAGCGATGATGGTATTGTCCTTAGAGATTGTTACCTTATCAGCAGTACCACACATTTCGAGTGTAGCCTGATCCAACTTCAGACCCTTCTCCTCAGAGATAACTGTTGCGCCAGTCAGTACTGCGATATCCTCCAGCATAGCCTTGCGACGATCACCGAAGCCAGGAGCCTTGACAGCACATATCTTCAGTCCGCCACGCAGACGGTTTACAACCAATGTTGTCAGAGCCTCGCTGTCCACATCCTCTGCTATGAGCAACAGTCCGCGTCCGCTTTCAGCAGCAGCCTGCAGTATTGACAGGAAGTCCTTAAGTACAGAAATCTTCTTGTCGTAGATGAGGATGTAAGGATTCTCCATTACACACTCCAGCTTCTCTGTATCTGTAACGAAGTAGCCAGACAG
>CADCAX010000074.1 GCA_902799455.1 uncultured Prevotellaceae bacterium | reverse complement strand
GGCTAACTGGAACATGGACTGGGACAGACCAGTTAATATGGAGTATATCACGACAGACGGTAAAGCGGCAGTTAACCAAGAGTGTAACCTGAGTGCCTGCGGAGGATGGAGCCGCGCCTACACTCCACACTCTTTCAAACTGAAGGCAAACAAAATATATTATGAACAGAACTACTTCCCCTATCAGTTCTGGGAGAACAAGCCATTCCTGAAGAGCAAAACCCTGCAGATACGCAATGGCGGTAATGACAACGGTTGCCGCATAAAGGATGCTGCCCTGCAGGAAATCGTAGCACGCTCAGGACTGTACTTAGAATGTCAGGCCTGGCAGCCAGTACATGTATATTTCAATGGTAGTCCTTATGCCGTACTGAATATGCGTGAGCCGAATAACAAGCACTATGGTTCTGCAAACTATGGTATCGATACAGACGAGATGGACCAGTTTGAGGTGTGTCCGGATTCAGGTTACGTACAGAAGGAAGGTACTCGTGAATCGTGGGTAAGGCTGTATAACCTCTCCAAGAATGCTGCCAATGTGGAAACCTATGAGGAGATAGGTAAATTGGTGGACATTAATGAGTTCATCAACTATCTCGCAATGGAATTCTATCTTGGCAACTGGGACTGGCCACAGAACAACGTAAAGGCCTTCAGAGATCAGAATGACGGAAAATTCCGCTTTGTGGTATATGACCTTGATGGAGCCCTCAATACCACATCATCGATATCCACCTTCTTGAGTAAACAAAATTACACCTTTGACAAGCTGTACGGATATGACTACTCTACCTCTACAAGCCTTACAAACACACGCCTGACGAAAGAGATAGAACTTGTCACGATAGTAAAGAATATGCTGCAGAATACCTCTTTCAAGAAGCAACTTGTGGATGCGATGTGTATCATGGGCGGTTCGGTATATACCCCAGGGGTGCAAAGCATTGTTGACGAGATGGCATCATACCTGTCACAAGGAGGATATGTTAATCCCACAGGAACAGCGAACACTATCAAGAACAAACTTGACAAATCGTGGAACAGCGCAATAATGGATCATGTAAAGAACATGGGGTACACCAGCGCAACAAAACAGGAGACTTCATTCAGAAGTAACATCAATGGCGCCAGCATCACAATGAATGATATGGCTGTTCCAACAGGAAAATTTGATGGTTATGTCTTTGCCCCTGTAACCCTGAAGGCTGATGCTCCTGCAGGCTATCGTTTCGTAGGATGGAAGGGAGTTAAAGATGGCACAGCAAAGGTTATTGTCAGCGCTATCGACACCTGGAAATATGACGACAGCGGCACCGGTCTTGACGGAACAGGATGGTATGCTGCCGACTACAACGACAACAGTTGGAAAAGCGGAGCAGCACCATTAGGATATGGCAAGACACAAACCACCAATCTGATGCAAAATCTGCAGACATACTATTTCCGCAAGACCGTCGACCTTGAAGGAATACCAGCGAGTGTTTCGATGGACTATGTGGCAGATGATGCTTTTGTAATATATGTCAACGGTCAGGAAGCAGGCAGATACAACCTGCCAAGCGGCAACATAACATACGACACGAATGCCTCAACCTATGCCCACGACAATCCGGACAGCGGCACGATGGAACTTGATGCTTCACTCTTCCATGATGGTACCAACGTCATTGCCGTAGAGGTGCATAACTATAATCTTAGTTCTACCGACATCCTTTGGCAGGCAACCATCAGCATGATGGCACAAAGCGAAGAAACATTACTGACAACAGACAGGGAATACACTCTTCCTACAACTGGTACCATAAACATCACCGCCATGTGGGAGAAATACAGAAATGACACAGGACTGCGTATCAACCGTGCTACTCCCATAAAGATTAACGAAGTAAGTGCTGACAACAGCATGTCTATGAACGACCTTTACAAGAAGGCCGACTGGGTAGAGCTGTATAACACAACAGATACAGACCTGGATGTGACAGGACTGTACATCTCAAACAAGGTATCAAAGCCACAAAGCTGTCAACTGAAAGGTGGGAAAAACATCAATACTATTATTCCAGCAAAGGGATATCTCGTCATTTCGTGTGACAACAGGGTTAAAGATGCAGTCTCACAACTACACGCTTCCTTTAAACTCGATAACATAGAGCCGGCAAATCCAAACGACCAACTCGTGATGATTTCAAGTAGCGAAGAATTTGTTGCCAACAACAAAGCATTCTTTGACAACCACGAAGTGATGCGTGAATTTACAGATACCCTATTCTACGGAATGCATGGTGGCGAGCAGAGCGTAGGACGCTATCCTGACGGAGCGATGACCTATTACGTCTTAGACCACCCCACTCCTGCAGCAAAAAACATAGTAGAAGCGACAGACCCATATGCAGGATATGACAAGCTGTGGATTTATGGTGGAAACGTAGTCAGGGGCGACGCAAACGGTGACGGGGAAGTCGGTATGCCAGATGTGATGTTTATCACAAACTACATTCTCGGTACTCCAGCAACATCATTCAGCATAGAGGGAGCAGATGCAAACCTTGATGGAGAAGTAGATAAGGCGGATGTTACTGACATCGTCGAATATATTCTTAAGGGAAAATTCTGGAAAGATTGATAAGTTAAAAAACACATTATAAAAGTTGAAACGAAGAGAATACCGAAGCAAAAAGGTTAACATACGTTAAAGATTTGCATTTGGATGCTTTTTGTAGTATCTTTGCATGATATGACTAAAAAGAAAAAGCGTAAAAGCAAGAGTAATGGCAGAGGGTTGCAGGTAGCAACCCTGTGTCTCAGTACATCCCTGGTGCTCATATTGCTGGGATTGGTGGTATTTACAGGATTAACAGCAAACAACCTTACGAACTACGTAAAGGAGAACCTTGTTGTGACAGTTATCTTTGACGACAACACCCTTGATCGTGAGGCAGCTGTGACATGTCGTAAGATTCAGGCTCATCCCTATGTAGCACATCTGAAATATATTACCAGAGAGGAAGCTCTGGAGGAACAGACAAAAGCTTTAGGTTCTAATCCGACAGAATTTCTCGGCATGAATCCGTTTGTTCCATCAGCAGAGATAAACATCAAGGCTGACTGTGCCAATGCCGACTCCCTGAAATGGATAACGAAGCAGATAAAGGGATATAACAATGTCAGCGAGGTTACATACCAGAAGGATCTGATGGAGAGTGTGAACAGCAACATTCAGAAGATTATGCTTGGCATGATGATATTGGCAGTATTGCTCACCTTCATCTCATTCTCCCTCATCAACAATATGGTACGCCTGACTATCTTCGCACGTCGTTTCTCCATCAACATCATGAAACTCGTCGGAGCATCATGGTCCTTTATTCGCAAACCGTTCATCGGAATGGCTATGGCAGAAGGACTGGCAGCAGGATTGATTGCTGACATCGCGTTGGCAGGACTGGTATATGCCCTGTATCACTATGAGCCGGAAATAACAAATGTAGTAACATGGGAAGTTCTTGCCATTACAGGCTGTTCAGTACTATTGTTCGGACTGCTTATCTCAACAGTATGCGTTTACTTCTCTGTCAACTCATTCCTCAGAATGCCGACGAAGAAGTTGTATAAGGTTTAGCGGTTAGTGATTAATTAATAATTTTCAATATAGTAAAATGAATAATTTTGCATTCAGTAAAATAAACTTTATCCTTATCGGCATTAGCATGATTATTGTCGTAATAGGATTTCTGATGATGATTGGTGCATCGTCGGACGAGAAGACATTCAATCCAGAGATATTCTCTGACATGCGCATAAAGGTAGCACCAATAGTATGTCTTGTTGGATTCCTTTCTGTCATCTGTGGTATCATGTATCGTCCTAAGAACAAATAAGCGCAGTTATCATGGATTGGCTAGAAACCATTATTATTGCGATAGTAGAGGGACTGACAGAGTTCCTTCCTGTATCATCTACAGGACACATGATAATAGCACAAAACCTATTAGGCCTTACTCCTGAGACTCTCAGTGATTCAGACGAGGCCTTCGTGCATGCTTTTACGTTTATCATACAGTTTGGTGCCATTCTGTCTGTAGTATGTCTGTATTGGAAACGTTTCTTCCAGTTTGACAACACTCCAGCTCCAGCCGGCAGCAATATGTTCCAACAGCTGAAGCATCGCTTTTATTTTTACTGGCTGTTGATAGTTGGTGTATTGCCAGCTGTGATAATAGGATTGCTAGCAAAGAAGTCAGGCCTGCTCGACTGGCTGTTGAATAGCGTTGAGGTAGTTGCCATAATGCTTGTCATCGGTGGTATCTTCATGCTCTTCTGTGACAAGTTATTCAACAAAGGTTCGGAGGAGACAGCCTTAAACGAAAAAAAAGCTTTCAACATAGGTCTTTACCAATGTATCTCCGTAATACCTGGAGTATCACGCTCGATGGCAACCATCGTTGGTGGTATGACACAAGGTCTGACACGAAAGCGCTCAGCAGAATTCTCATTCTTCCTGGCAGTTCCCACTATGGCAGGAGCCACACTGCTCGACCTGTTGGACCTCTTGAAGGAAGATGCAGTATGGGCAACAGCACACAACATCGCGATGCTGCTGTTAGGTTGTGTTGTGGCATTTGTAGTAGCCCTGCTGGCAATGAAATGGTTTGTCAGTTTCCTGTCAAAATACGGATTCAAAGCCTTTGGAATATACCGCATCATTGTTGGTGGTATCATCATCATCATGTTGCTCACAGGTCATTCATTAGTTATGGTTGACTAAACATGGATTTCAAAGAAGGCGAGATACTGCATATAAACAAGCCCTATGGCATGACCAGCTTTGGAGCCCTTGCCTTTGTCAGAACCCGTATTTCGAAGGCTGCAGGGGTGAAGCGCATCAAGACAGGACATGCAGGAACCCTCGACCCTCTTGCAACAGGAGTACTGATACTCTGCACAGGAAAGAAGACAAAACTCATTCCTACCCTGCAGTATCACGACAAAGAATACACCGCAACCCTGCAACTTGGCGCTACTACACCCAGCTATGATATGGAGCATCCTGTAGATGCCACTTACCCTACCAAACACATAACAGAAGCGGCAGTAAGAAAGGCTCTGGAGCAGTTTAAGGGCGACATAATGCAGGTGCCACCCACATATAGCGCAGTACACATAGACGGCAAACGAGCATACGAAATAGCACGTAAAGCAGAAGACTGTCACACAATAGAAGATTCCACATTGCCACCAAAGCCTGTTCATATATCAGACATAGAACTCCTTTGGTATGACGACGAAAAGAAGCAATGCCAGATAAGAGTGGAATGCGGCAAAGGAACATACATCCGCTCTTTGGCACGAGACATAGGGAAAGCACTCAGCAGTGGTGCCTATCTCACACAACTCTGTCGCACACGCGTGGGCGATATAACATTAGATAATTGTATAGAACTCGATAATTTCCAAGAATGGCTAAACTCTCACAATTCAATTTCCCATTAACAAACGCTAATATAGCGCTCTATCCACACACTAGTGAGCATGTAATTAAGAACGGACGTAAGAAGACGACTTTTTACGTAAAGCGTCCTGACGAGTGCAACCTCGTCATCGTACAGAGAAAGACTGGAAAAGTCTTTTTGCACAAGATAGACCGCAAGGGTAAGAGCATCCGTGACGAAGAGGGTAACAAGATTCCTCTGAAGTTCAGCGACATCCTCGACTTCTTTGACGAAGGAGATACATTTGTATTCAACGATACCAAAGTGATGCCAGCACGTCTGTATAGCCGCAAGGAGAAGACAGACGCAAAGATAGAGGTATTCCTGTTGCGTGAACTGAATGCTGATATGCGTCTGTGGGATGTACTTGTTGAACCAGCACGTAAGATACGTATCGGCAACAAGTTGTTCTTTGATGACGAAACTCTCGTAGCAGAGGTTATCGACAACACCACTTCACGTGGCAGAACACTCCGTTTCCTGCACGACTATTCTCATGACGAGTTCAAGAAGCGTCTCTATTCTCTTGGTCAGCCACCACTGCCACGATACATAATGGATTTGAGAGCCAAGGAAAACAAGAAGAACCACATCGACATAGAGGAAGAGCCGGAAGATTTCCAATGTATCTATGCCACCAACGAAGGCGCAGTAACAGCACCTTCAACAGGACTGCATTTCACACGTCAGATGATGAAGCGTATAGATATCAATGGTATCAACAGCGCATTCATCACCCTGCATTGTGGTCTGAGCAACTTCCAAATGATTGACGTAGAAGACCTCTCAAAGCATAAGCCTGAGTCAGAGGAGATGTATGTAAATGCCGAAACTTGTAAACTCGTAAACGACACCAAGCGTAGTGGTCACAAGGTATGTGCCATCGGAGCCAGCACATTGAAAGCTATGGAGACATGTGTAGGAACAGACGGTTTTATCAAGGAATATAGCGGCTGGACAAGCAAATTCATCTTCCCACCATACGACTTCGGATCGGCAGACTGTTTCCTGACAAACTTCTACCATCCGATGTCACCAATGATGATGGAAGCATGTGCCTTCGGTGGATATGAGGCAGTAATGTCAGCATATAAACAAGCTCTAAAAGCCGGATTCAAATTCGGTTGCTTCGGAGATGCCCTGCTCATAATATGATTTACCTGTCCCTCGGAAGCAATATTGGTGACAAAGAGGCCAACATCTTACGTGCCTACGAACTCATAGAAGAGAGAATAGGACACATCGTACGACGTTCCTCACTCCATAAGACTGCTCCCTGGGGATTCTCCTCGCCAAACGAGTTCCTGAATAGCGCAATAGCTGTCGAGACACCTCTCTCACCAAGAGAACTGCTCAACAAGACACAGGAGATAGAACGCCTCGTGGGACGGAAAGAGAAGACAGGCAATGGTGGTTATCAAGACCGCATCATTGATATCGACATTCTGTATTATAATGATATGGTAATCAACGAGCCCGACCTCGTTATTCCACATCCATTGATAAATGAACGTGACTTCGTACTTAAACCTTTAAAAGAAATCTATGATTAACCTTCTTTTAGCCTCGATAATTACGGTATTCAATCCGTCATCATCGGACCGTATTGCTGAACCAGTAGTAATACCTGTCAGCGAACAGGCTACATCAGCTCTCGTGACATTGGGCGACAAAGAAATCCCATGTCAGCTTGATGACCTCAACGACGACGGTGTTTTTGACGAACTTGCTTTCGTTACCGACATAAAAGCACATGAGACTCTTAGCTTCTCCGTTACATTCTCCAACGGAGATCAACACGAATATCCTGCAAAGGCTTATGCCTCTATGGCAATGAGAGATCGTGACAGCAAAGCCAAAAAGCCAAAACATCTGCCAGCAACTTCTATAACAGTTCCTGCATCAAGTGATGCCTTTCAATATATCTTCCCTCATGGTCCCGTGATGGAGAGCGAACTGGTAGGTTTCCGTGTATATTCTGACCATCGCCAGGCTATCGACTACTATGGACATAAGTCACTGATGATGGATATAGCAACGACAGAATTCTACCCCACCAAGGAACAGGTGCGTAACGGCAGCGGTGACGACGTATTATATACAGGCACCACATACGGTTGTGGAGCCTTGATGGGATGGGATGGCAAGAATGCTGTTATGTTTCAGAAAGTACGCAATACCACATATGCCGTTGTTGCCAACGGTCCTGTAAGGGCTATACTTGATATCACCAACAAGGGGTGGCAGCCATATCCTGACTTCCAACCAGTAGATATCCGCACACGTTATATCCTGTATGCAGGACATCGTGATGTAGAGGTACAGGTGCAGTTCTCTCATACTGTCAAAGGCATGCCACTCTCGACAGGTATCGTAGATATTGTGGAAGGTTCAGAAGAGTTGACTGACAAGGCAGGTCTCCGTGGTTGCTGGGGTACTGCTTGCGCAGGAAATAATCCGCAGGTATATGACACCCATACCGTAGGACTGGGAATCTTTGTTCCAAAGGAATACTATAAGTCTGACTCACATTTCACAGACGGCAAGGACTATCTGCCTAATCAGGCTTATGCACAGGTAGTGGGAACTGATAACGACAAACTGCATTATTGGTTTACTGCCACATGTGATATGGAGGACTTCTCTTCTACAGGAGCAAAGGGTTCCTATAATCGCGACTCATGGTTCTCATATCTCAAGGATTGGAAGAAACAACTTCAGAAACCAATAAAAATAACAATAAAATAATTAACTTTCTATTATGGAAGCAGTATTCAGCTACATCATCGGCCTTGGTGCCGCAGTAATGATGCCTATCATCTTTACCATCCTTGGTTTATGTATTGGCATCGGTTTCTCGAAAGCCCTCAAATCCGGCCTTCTCGTAGGTGTCGGCTTTGTTGGCTTAAGTATTATCACGGCTTTGCTTGTAGATACTATGTCTCCTGCATTGTCAAGGGTAGTAGAAATCTACAACCTCGAGCTTCAGGTATTCGATATGGGATGGCCTGCAGCAGCGTCAGTAGCCTACAACACTCTTGTCGGCTCTTTCATCATTCCTGTATGCCTTTGTGTCAATTTGGTACTGCTCATCTTAGGATGCACACGCACAGTAAACATCGACCTGTGGAACTACTGGCATTTTGCCTTCATCGGCGCTGTATGCTATTTCATGACTGACAGCATAGCATGGGGATTCTTCGCAGCTATTATCTGCTACATCATAACCCTTGTGCTGGCAGACCTTACAGCAAAGAAGTTCCAAAAGTTCTACCCAGGCCTTGACGGCATCTCTATCCCACAGCCTTTCTGTCAGGGTTTCATGCCTTTTGCTGTCGTTGTAAACAAGGTGCTCGACTATGTGCCTGGTATAAATAAGGTGAATATCGACTCTGAGGGTATGAAGAAGAAATTTGGTCTCTTTGGCGAACCACTGTTCCTCGGAGTACTCATCGGCATCATCATTGGTTGTCTCTCATGCAAGGATTGGGACGAGGTAGTTGACAGAATCCCTGTTATCCTTCAGATCGGCATCAAGATGGGTGCTGTCATGGAACTCATTCCTCGTATCACATCTCTCTTCATCGAGGGTCTGAAGCCTATTGCTGAAGCAACAAAGGAACTCATAGCAAAGAAGTTTGGTGCAGACAAAGAACTCTATATCGGTATGTCACCAGCTCTTGTTATCGGACATCCTACTACCCTCGTAGTATCACTGCTGCTCATCCCTGTAACCCTTGTATTGGCAGTAGTGCTCCCTGGTAATCAGTTCTTGCCTCTGGCTTCTTTAGCTGGTATGTTCTATGTCTTCGTAATGGTACTGCCATACACCAATGGTAACGTCTTGCGTTCCTTCATCGTAGGACTCGTAGTAATAGCAATAGGTCTGTATTTCGTAACATGGATGGCAGGCGACTTCACCAGTGCTGCACAGGCAGTAGCACAGGTACATCCTGACGATAAGACAGTACAGGTGCCTGCAGGCTTCAGCGCTGGAGCACTCGACTTCGCTTCCAGCCCATTGAGCACACTCATCTATGCTTGTATGAAGTATCTGCAGTACATCGGAGCAGGAATACTCGTAGTCCTCACCATCGCCCTCGTAGCATGGAATAAAGTTCGCATTATGCGCAATTCATAATTCATAATTCACAATTCATAATTCAAAATTCATAATTCAAAATTCATAATTCAAAATTCATAATTCAAAATTACATATGAAAAAGATAATCTTTGTCTCTTACCTCTTACTTCTAACTTCTCACCTCTGTCTGCCCAAGAGGCTGACCGTTTTGTAGGTGCTCAGCACGTAAAGTTCCAAACAGCTTGTCATCCAGAGGATGTCAAGAAGTATGACACAAAACTCCTGCGCGAGCGTTTCGTAATGGAGAAGGTAATGGCAGCAGATTCTATCCTGCTCACCTACTCTCACTACGACCGTTTCATCTTTGGTGGTGCAATGCCTGTCAACAAGACTCTCCGTCTGGAGAATTTCTGGGAGCTGGGACTTGATGTCGATAATACCATCAAGGAGAAATACTTCATGTACAATCGTGAGCTTGGTGTTGTCAACTGTGGTACTGGCGACGGCGTTGTCATCGTCGATGGTAAGGAGTATGCCCTTTCTCCAAAGGAGGCCCTTTACATCGGTCGTGGACACATCGCTAAGGGAAAGGACGTTAATAAGGTGGTAGAGTTCCGCAGTAAGGATGCTTCAAATCCTGCAAAGTTCTACCTCAACAGTGCTACTGCCCATCAGCACTTCAAGACACAGTGGATAACCCTCGACGGACGTAAGGGTTCTCTAAAGGCTGCTGTTTGGGGACCAGTAGGAACAGTGGAAGAGGCTAACAACCGTACTGTCTATAAGCTCATCGTCAATGACGTTCTTGAGGAAGGACCTTGTCAGCTGCAGTTGGGCCTCACACAGCTCAATCCAGGAGCCGTATGGAACACTATGCCTCCTCACACACATGGACGTCGTATCGAGGCATACTACTACTTCAACCTCCCAGAAGGTCAGACCATCTCTCACGTAATGGGTCAGCCACAGGAGACACGAAACGTATGGCTCCATAACGAGCAGGCTATCATGTCACCAGAATGGTCTATCCACGCAGCAGCAGGTACATACTACTACACCTTCATCTGGGGTATGGCAGGCGAAAACCTGTATTATAACGACAAG
>CADCAX010000073.1 GCA_902799455.1 uncultured Prevotellaceae bacterium | reverse complement strand
GTATTGGTGTTCTACGTGATGGGACATATGTTCTCATTCTTCGATTGCAATGACTTTTCTGTCATATCGCTGAAATGCCAGCCTGAGCGCATCGAGGACCTGAAAGCACAGCATGACTGTATCAGCAATCCTTACAACGAGTCACCAAAGCACTGGATAGGCATCAATCCCACGACAGCCCCCGATGACCTGCTGAAGGAACTAACCAAGAACTCCTATAAGATAGTAAAGGCAAAATATGCGAGTAAGCGAGGGCAGAAACAAATTCGTTTGAATTCTGCTGAGCGTGAGCATATTCGGTCGAAGGTCAAAACATAGAGAAATCACCATCGGCAAGAGCATAATCATCAACAGCAGTGAAGACTCCGCTTACCACCTCGTTAGCTGGGTAAGTTCCGAAATAGACACACGACCATCTTGTCTGATGATTTTTCTGCTTCTCATCCTTCACCCACGGACTGTTAAGTTCGCCATAACTGTCGCCGGTATATCTTTCAGTCGATGGCGGCACATCAGGAGTGCCTTCATCCTTGCTGCACGACACATTCAGCAACAGGCTCAAAATGATTAAAATCCCCAAAAAGTTTCTTCTCATATCTTATGTAAAGTTTGGCACAAATGTACGCCTGTGCTGGTTCACCATACCGAGGCGAAACACACCATTCATCGTGATTATGAATTTAGGTAGTAGCATATTTCTAATCTGTCACCACTTCCTTGAAATGTTCTTGTCCCCACTTAACGAGGGCCTCTATAGCCGGCATTAGTGACTTGCCCGTTTCAGTCAGCGAATACTCCACACGAGGAGGTACCTCAGGATAAACCTCACGATGAACGAGGTGACTCTGCTCCAGATTCTTCAAGGTCTGTGAGAGCATCTTCTGGGAGCAGTCCGTCATCAGACGACGGATCTCATTAAAACGCAATACACCCGTCTCGCTGGTGTGAAGCATATAGAGTACCAACATAGACCATTTGTCACCAAAACGACTTACAACTTGCCTGATAGGACAGGCTAAATATGATGCTTTAATATCGGACATGTTTTAATTAAGAGTTAAGGGTTTCAGGGTTCAGGTTTCAGGTTTCAGGTTTCAAGCCTTAGACCTTTGACTTTTGACCTTATACCTTTAGGTGTAAGAATTGTGAATTAATCGCATGGCAAAGGTAACAAAAAGTTACCAAGTAGCGGCATTATACTATGTTAATCTAAGTTAAAGGCATTTTTATTGAAGCCCGACGTTTTCACAATTCCTACTTTTTGGTAACTATGTCACCTAAAAGTGCCTTCTTGCTGGAATGATTTTTTCGCCGTACCTTTGCGGCGTAATTCAGAAATCACACCGCGAAGATGCTCACGCTCGGCATAACTGAAGCAAGCTTCATTCTGCCATTGATGGTCATCGACTTCTGTCACGACTCGACATAGTTCAAGTAAACTTGACTCTGTGCTCGCTGCTCCATCAGTTCGCTTAATCGCATCATTGCACCGAATATTAACATTATAAACTTATAAGAATTATGAAAAAGATTGAGACAATTAAAGAAGGTAAGAACTTCAAAGCAGTTAGTGTAGGCAAAGTAAATGAAATCATTGAGCATGAGTTGCCAATGGGACCTGACTTTATTATAAAAGGTAAAGTATTCGCAGGTCAGGCAGTTGGTGCTACTGGTAGCGAACTGAGTTTCCAGACGCTTGTTCCCGGTCAGGACAGCGGTTTCCTGCACACCCACAAGACCCACGAGGAACTATATATCATCCTGAAGGGTGAAGGCCTGTATCAGGTGGATAGCGAGATATTCCCTGTCAGCGAGGGCACCATCATCCGTGTTTCTCCTGACGGTAAGCGTGCGCTGAAGAACAATGGCAGCGAGAACCTGACAATGCTCTGCATCCAGTACAAGGCCAACGCCTTCACAGAGGCTGACAGTCCTATGACAGACGGTGTCATCCTGCAGGACGAACTGAAATGGTAAGCGAGATGTTTGACAAAGCCATTCAGTTTCTGAAAGACCATAAGGAAGTCGCCTTCGCCACAAGCGAGGGCGACTGTCCTAAGTTACGTATCTTCCAAATCATGAAGCAGGAAGGGCATGTGCTCTACTTTGCCACTTCTGAAGAGAAGGCTGTCTATAAGGAGTTACGCCAGAATCCCAATGTCGAGATACTGGCGTATGCTGATAATATTTCCGTCAGATGCTCTGGAATGGTGAACTTCAACGTGGAGGACGATGTGAAGCGATGGATTTTTGACAATAATCCCGTGCTGCCTCGCCTCTATACGAGCTATGACAAGTTAGAATATTTCTGTCTTCCCATAGCTGAGATAGACTATTATGACCTATCGCCTACCCCACCTGTTTTCCAGCATTACGACCTAATCACAGGCGCAACAGGCAACTTCTGCAACGACTTCTATCTCAACCAATGCGCCTTTCGGTAGCGTCTTGACAGCTACGGCAGAACGGGCAGCAGCTTTCTCGTGGATGGCGAGTGCCTTTTTCAATCGCTCGTATTCACCCATACCACCCTTGTAATGACTCTTTGTCCATTTGGATGTGTCAATCAGATTGAGCTGGCTGTAATAACCGTCAATCAACATAGAAGTTTTTAGTGTAAAACATTTGCCGATTTAGTGTAAAGCATTTGTAAAACACTCCGTCACGGACTGCCTATTTTATGAGCAGAATGAACAAAAAAGAACCGAGGCAAGAACCTGTTTACCAAGTTCTTGCCTCGTATTCAATAATTTTCAGCATCTTTCGATTATTCCTCGACAGCTGCCTGGGCGGCAGCGAGGCGTGCGATTGGCACACGGAATGGAGAACATGATGCGTAGTTCATGCCTATCTTAGCGCAGAACTTAACAGATGATGGTTCACCTCCGTGCTCACCGCAGATACCTGTACGCATGCCTGGACGAACGGCGCGACCCTTCTCAACTGCCATCTTTATCAGCTGTCCAACACCGTTCTGGTCGAGAACCTGGAATGGGTCAACCTTCAGAATCTTCTTATCGAGATAAGCTGGCAGGAAGCTTGCGATATCGTCACGAGAGTAACCGAATGTCATCTGTGTCAGGTCGTTAGTACCGAATGAGAAGTACTCAGCCTCTGTAGCGATACGGTCTGCTGTCAGGGCAGCACGTGGAATCTCAATCATAGTACCGATTTCAAATGGAATCTCGATACCCTCCTCAGCGAAGACTTCCTGTGCAGTCTTCTGGATGATAGCCTTCTGCTGCTTCAGCTCGTAGAGGATACCAATCAGAGGAACCATGATTTCAGGATGTGGGTCGAAGCCTTCCTTCTTCAGCTGACAAGCAGCACCGAGGATGGCACGTGTCTGCATAGCAGTAATTTCTGGGAATGTGATACCCAGACGGCAACCACGATGTCCGAGCATTGGGTTGTTCTCTGCGAGGCTGTTCACACGCTTCTGGATTTCCTCAACAGATACGCCCATCTCCTTAGCCATTGTCTGCTGACCAGCGAGATCGTGTGGTACGAACTCATGAAGTGGTGGATCGAGCAGACGGATGTTTACGTGCAAACCGTCCATAGCCTTCAGGATTCCGTAGAAGTCAGCCTTCTGATAAGGCAGAAGCTTTGCGAGAGCCTTCTCACGACCTGCTGTATCGCTTGCAAGAATCATCTCACGCATAGCAACAATCTTCTGATCCTCGAAGAACATGTGCTCTGTACGTGTCAGACCGATACCCTTAGCACCGAATGCACGAGCTACCTCTGCATCCTTTGGAGTATCAGCATTGGTACGAATCTCCATCTTGGTGTACTTGTCGCAGAGGTCCATAAGAGCCTTGAAGTCACCACTCAGCTCAGCAGCCTTTGTAGCAATTTCGCCAGCATATACCTGACCTGTAGAACCATTCAGAGAGATGTAGTCGCCCTCCTTATATGTAACGCCTTCGATTTCAACAGTCTTGCTCTTGTAGTCAACGTTGATAGCACCGGCACCTGATACGCAGCACTTACCCATACCACGAGCCACAACGGCAGCGTGAGATGTCATACCGCCACGAGCTGTCAGGATACCTTCAGCACTTGCCATACCAGCGAGGTCTTCAGGAGATGTCTCGATACGTACCATGATAACCTTGTGGCCGTTAGCAGCCCACTCCTGTGCATCATCAGCATGGAACACAATCTGTCCGCATGCAGCACCTGGAGATGCTGGCAGACCCTGTGTGATAACCTTTGCCTTTGCAAGAGCGTCCTTGTCAAATACTGGGTGCAACAGTTCGTCGAGCTTCTGTGGCTCACAACGCATAATAGCAGTCTTCTCATCGATGAGGCCTTCCTTAACGAGGTCCATTGCAATCTTAACCATTGCAGTACCTGTACGCTTACCGTTACGTGTCTGGAGGAACCACAACTTGCCCTCCTGAACGGTGAACTCCATATCCTGCATATCGTGATAGTGCTTCTCCAACTTGTCCTGAAGAGCATCCAGTTCCTTATAGAGCTCTGGCATAGCCTCTTCCATAGAAGGATACTTAGCTACGCGCTCCTCTTCAGAGATGCCTGCACGCTTAGCCCAACGCTGTGAGCCAACCTTTGTAATCTGCTGTGGTGTACGGATACCAGCAACAACGTCCTCACCCTGAGCATTGATAAGATACTCACCATTGAAGATGTTCTCACCGTTACCTGCGTCGCGAGAGAAGCAAACACCTGTAGCAGATGTGTCACCCATGTTACCGAATACCATTGCCATAACAGAAACGGCTGTACCCCACTCGTCAGGAATTCCTTCCATCTTACGATAGAGGATAGCACGCTCGTTCATCCATGAACGGAACACAGCGCAGATAGCACCCCACAACTGTGTGATTGGGTCCTCTGGGAAGTCAGAACCGGTCTGTTCCTTGATAGCCTTCTTAAAGAGAGCAACAAGCTTCTTCAGAGACTCTACGCTAAGGTCCTTATCAAGTTCTACGCCCTGCTCCTTCTTAACCTCTTCGATAATTTTCTCGAATGGGTCGATATCCTCTTTGTTCACTGGCTTCATGCCGAGAACCACGTCACCGTACATCTGTACGAAACGACGATAAGAGTCATAAACGAAGTGAGGATTATTTGTTTTCTTGCACATACCCTCTGCAACAACGTCATTAAGACCGAGGTTGAGGATGGTATCCATCATACCAGGCATTGATGCACGTGCACCAGAACGTACGCTGACGAGCAGTGGGTTTGCAGGATCTCCGAATTTGCAGTTCATCAATGTCTCAACATGCTTTACAGCAGCCATAACATCGTCATTGAGCAACTCTACGATTTTGTCCTGACCAACCTCGTAATACTCGTTACAAGTATCAGTTGTGATAGTAAAACCTGGAGGCACTGGCACACCGATGAGGTTCATCTCTGCCAGGTTAGCTCCCTTACCACCAAGTGCTTCGCGCATCTGCGCATTACCCTCTGCCTGTCCGTTGCCGAAGGTATAAACTCTTTTTTGTGACATAAATTGGATGTTGTTTGAATTAAACAATTATGGTTAAATACTAATTTTTATACTGCTTATTTTTCTCTTCTCTGACGTTTTGCCGCCATTGTTGCAAAGGTAGTAAAAATATTCCATACAAGAACATCCTCTGCATCATTTCCCCTAATTATTAAGTTTTTTTTGCACTTTTTCCTTCTTCCTGTTTGTAACACCAATTCTTTTTCGTACCTTCGCAGGCTGAAAATGTTACTGAGCGAACTGTCGTCTCTTTATGCCAAGAGTGCTTCGGGCAAAGTTTTGGCATCACTACTAAAGAAAAGTAATGTACGCAGGGCCACCATAAGCGGTCTTACGCAGAGTTCTGTTGCCCTGCACTTTGCTGCGCAGCACAACAGCATCCTCTTTATCATGAGAGATGCCGACGAAGCAGGATATCTGTATCAGGACCTGAAGAACATGGGCGACAGCGACATCGCATTTTTCCCTTCATCATACAAACGTGCCGTAAAGTTCGGACAGCGTGACGCTTCTTCTTCCATATTAAGAACTGACGTCCTCACCCGTCTGACAGAAGATGGGAAAGTCCCACTGAAGATTATAACATACCCTGCTGCATTGTCAGAACTCGTGATAAGCCAGCAGGAACTCGACAGCCGTCATATCACCCTTCAGAAGGGACAGGAGATTCCTCTGACAGAACTGGAGAAACAACTGCAGGAACTGGGATTCCAGATGCAGGACTACGTCTATGAACCTGGTCAGTATGCTGTCAGGGGTAGCATCGTCGACATCTATTCATACAGTAATGACGACCCTTTTCGCATAGACTTCTTTGATAACGAAATTGATACTCTGCGTACTTTCAACGTCGAGAGCCAGTTATCTGTAGAACAATTGGACAAGATTGACATCGTGCCTGAGATTTCCCGTTCCGATTCACCAAAGATACCTTTCCTCAATCTGCTTCCTGACAATACCGTCATCGTCACTCACGACATGGGATATGTGACAGATGCCATTGACTACATCTATAAGGACGGTTTCTCCAAGCAGGCTCTCTCCGACAGACTTACTGCTGCCACAGAAGCGGATAAGGCAGAGATTATGCGTGAGTTGACGGCAGAGTTGAACCTTATCCGTGCAACAGAGTTCGAGAAGAAGGTAAAGGAATTCCGATTGATTGAATTATCCTCGAAGGCAGAAGAGAATGCGAACATTTCTTTTTCTTGCCAGCCACAGCCGTTGTTCCACAAGAATTTCGACCTACTGGCAGAGACTCTCAACGAATATCAGGTCAAAGGATACAAGACCTACATTTTATCCGACAGTGACAAGCAGCAGGAACGTCTTTCAGAGATACTCAAAAACTCCATTGTCGCAGCAACTCTTCCGACACCCGTCAAGGGAACTATTCATGAAGGGTTTGTTGATGACAGCATGAAGATGGTGCTCCTTACCGACCACCAGATATTCGAGCGCTTCCATAAATACCAGCTTCAGGGCCAGAGTGCCAAAAGGGGTAAGATGGCTCTCACCATGAAGGAGCTGCAGGAGATGGAACCAGGTGACTTCATTGTACACGTAGATTTTGGCATTGGTAAGTTTGCAGGTCTTGTCAGAGTGCCAACCACAACAAAAAATGCCGACGGCACCATAACGCAGGGGTATCAGGAGGTAATCCGCATTGTCTATCAGAAGAATGACAAGGTAGATGTTTCCATCCACTCTCTTTACAAAATCAGCAAGTACAGACGTTCCGATACTGGTGAGCCACCACGTCTCAGTGCCCTCGGTACAGGAGCATGGGAGCGCATCAAGGAACGTGCAAAGACACGAATAAAAGACATTGCCCGAGATCTCATAAAACTCTATGCAAAACGTCGTCACGAGAAGGGTTTTGCCTTCTCTGCCGATACTTATCTGCAGCACGAGCTGGAGGGTTCCTTCCTCTATGAGGACACCCCAGACCAGATGAAGGCGACACAGGAGGTAAAACAGGATATGGAGAAGGCGCGTCCTATGGACCGTCTAATATGCGGAGACGTAGGATTTGGTAAGACGGAAGTGGCTATCCGAGCCTCCTTCAAGGCTGCCAACGACGGCAAGCAGGTGGCAGTACTGGTGCCTACAACAGTATTGGCTCTGCAACACTTTAAGACATTCACTAAGAGGTTGCAGAATATGCCCGTAAAGGTCGACTACCTCTCTCGGGCCCGCACACCGAAACAGACAAAAGAGCTCTTGGAAAAACTTGAGAGCGGCGAGGTGGATATTCTCATCGGCACCCATCGTATGCTGACCAAAAATGTGAAGTGGAAAGACCTCGGACTACTCATAATCGACGAGGAGCAGAAATTCGGTGTTTCAACGAAGGAGAAACTACGTCAGCTGAAGAGCAATGTCGATACCCTCACTATGTCGGCAACACCTATTCCCCGCACTCTGCAGTTCTCACTCATGGGAGCCCGCGACATGAGCATCATGCGCACTCCCCCACCCAACCGTCAGCCTATCGACACCCAGGTGGCGACTTTCTCTGCCGAGCTCATCACAGAGGCAATCAATTTTGAGATGTCCCGTGACGGACAGGTTTATTTCGTCTGCAACCGCATCGCCACGCTTGACAAGATGCGTGAGATAATACAACGCCACATCCCCGACTGTCGCATCGCTGTGGGACACGGACAGATGAAGCCCGATGAGCTGGAGAAGATTATAGTAGGCTTCATAAACTATGAATACGACGTTCTCCTTTCCACTACCATAGTAGAAAATGGTATCGACATCCCAAATGCCAACACCATCATCATCAATGATGCCAATCACTTCGGCCTCAGTGACCTTCACCAGATGCGTGGTCGTGTGGGGCGTAGCAACCGCAAGGCTTTCTGTTATCTCCTCGCTCCTCCATTGGCATATCTTCCGACAGAGAGCCGCAGACGTCTGGAGGCCCTTGAGACCTTTGCCGACCTTGGTAGCGGTTTCTCATTGGCGATGCAGGATTTGGACATTCGCGGAGCAGGCAATCTGCTGGGGGCAGAACAGTCTGGCTTTATGGAGGATTTGGGGTATGAGACCTATCAGAAGATTCTCTCACAGGCTGTAAACGAACTTAAGAATGACGAGTTCCAAGACCTCTATAAAGAACAGCTTGAAGAGGGCGAGAATCTCTCTGGCGAAGACTTTGTTGACGACTGCACCATAGAGAGCGACCTGCAGATGTATTTCCCTGATTATTATGTTCCGGGCAGTAGCGAGAGGATGATATTATATAGGGAGTTGGACAATATCGAGACCGACAGCGACCTTGAGGCTTATCGCAAACGTATGGAAGACCGTTTTGGCCCTATGCCTCCGGAAGGAGAAGAATTATTGATGGTAGTATTGTTAAGACGTTTGGGAAGAAAGTTGGGATGCGAGAAACTCATTCTCAAGCAGCATCTAATGCAGATGCAGTTTGTCAGCAACGAGAGCAGCGTTTTCTACCAGAGCCGTTTCTTTGATGCCATTCTGGACTATGTCGGCAGGCATCCGCAGCAATGTGACTTCAAGAAAGTGGGCAGCAACAACCGCCTCGTAATAAAATGCATCCCCAACGTCACCGAAGCCGTGAAACTGCTCAAAAAGATAATGCCGATATA
>CADCAX010000072.1 GCA_902799455.1 uncultured Prevotellaceae bacterium | reverse complement strand
AAGAACGACCCTGTGATGCTGATCCTGAAGCGCCGCTATGAGTGGTGGGTCGTGATGCTCGCCCTTTGTAAGATCGGTGCCATCGTGATTCCTGCCACCCACATGCTGACGAAGCATGACATCGTGTACCGTAACACCCGTGCATCGGTGAAGACCATCATCTGTGTAGACGATGCTTACGTCTGTGAACAAATAGGACTGGCAGTTGACGAGAGTCCGACGCTGAAGACTGTGATTGTAGTTGGCGACCATCAACCAATGGCGGCAGCAAATTCTTCACTCTTCACTCTTCACTCTTCGCTTTGCCACGACTGGCAGACGGAATGGAAACTGGCTCCCAAGTTCGAGCGCCCTGCTTTCGTCAACACCAACAACGACACGATGCTGATGTATTTCACCAGCGGCACCAGCGGTGAGCCGAAGATGGTGGCCCACGACTATCTCTATGCCATGGGGCATCTCTCTACAGGCGTCTTCTGGCACAACCTCCACGAGGGGTCACTCCACCTCACCGTGGCCGACACAGGCTGGGGCAAGGCTGTATGGGGAAAGTTCTATGGCCAGTGGTTCGCCGGAGCAACGGTATTCGTGTTCGACCATGAGAAGTTCAATGCCGACACGCTGCTGCGACAGATAGAGAAATACAAGGTGACGAGCTTCTGCGCTCCTCCCACCATCTACCGTTTCATGATTCGCGAGGATCTCTCCAAATACGACCTCTCAAGCCTTGAATATTGCTGTACGGCAGGTGAAGCCCTGAACCCCGCAGTCTTCGACAAGTTCTATGAGAAGACAGGCATCAAGATGATGGAGGGCTTCGGACAGACAGAGACCACGATGACCCTCGGCACCTTCCCCTGGATGGAACCGAAGCCGGGATCAATGGGCATCCCCAATGCTCAGTATGACATCGACCTAATCCGTGCTGACGGAACATCTTGCGAGGATGGTGAAAAAGGAGAGATAGTGGTACGCGTCGGCGACCGCAAGCCCATCGGACTATTCAAGGAATACTATCGCGACCCAGAGCTGACACGAGAGGCCTGGCACGACGGACTATACCATACCGGCGACATGGCTTGGCGCGATGAAGACGGTTACTACTGGTTCGAGGGACGTATCGACGATGTGATCAAGAGCTCAGGCTACCGTATCGGTCCGTTTGAGGTGGAAAGCGCCCTGATGACTCACCCCGCCGTTGTGGAATGCGCCATCACCGGTGTGCCCGACGATATCCGCGGTATGGTGGTGAAAGCCACCGTCGTACTCGGCAAGGAATGGAAAGACAAGGCTGGCGACGACCTCATCAAGGAACTGCAGCAGCACGTCAAGAAAGAGACGGCGCCCTACAAGTATCCTCGTATCATCGAGTTCGTCGACGAACTGCCGAAGACCATCAGCGGAAAGATACGCCGCGTGGAGATTCGTAAGAAGGACGCGGAGAAATAGTTTACGGTTTACAGTTTACAGTTTACGGTTTACAGTTTACGGTTTACGGTTTACAGATGGCTGCGCACAATGAGTTAGGCAAGTGGGGAGAAAATCTGGCCGCCGAATATCTGCAGGATAAAGGCTATGAGATTTTGGAACGCGACTGGAAGTCGGGCCATCACGACCTTGACATCGTAGCCAAGGAGGATGACACGCTGGTTGTCGTGGAAGTCAAGACCCGCCGCAATCGGCTGTTCGGAGACCCTGAAGAGGCTATCGACTACAAGAAGCGGATGAGTCTTCAGTCTGCCATCAACCACTACGTTAAGACACACCGCGCCAACACCGTTCGTTTCGACATCATCAGCATCGTCGGCACTATCGGTTCAAAGCCGGAGATCGATCATATTAAGGATGTTGCGTTGATATAGGGGAAAGTGGAAAGTGGAAAGTGGAAAGTGGAAAGAGAAATGAATAGAATCGTTATAAAGGTAGGATCTAATGTTCTGACACGTTCAGACGGGAAGCTCGATGTGACACGCATGTCGGCTCTCGTCGACCAGATAGCGTGGCTGAGAAAACAAGACATCGAGGTCATCCTCGTCTCGTCGGGTGCCGTAGCCTGTGGCAGGCGGGAACTGACCGTCGATCACAGTTTAGACTCCGTGGAACAGCGCCAGTTGTTCTCGGCCGTCGGGCAGGTGAAGCTTGTGGGGCTTTATTATGACCTTTTCCGGGAATTTGGCATCCATGTCGGACAAGTGCTCACCATGAAAGAGAACTTCGAGCCCGGCGAACAATACAGCAACCAACGTGCCTGTATGACGGTCATGCTGGAGAACGATGTGCTGCCGATCGTCAACGAAAACGACACCGTCAGCGTCACCGAGCTGATGTTCACCGATAACGACGAGCTCTCAGGACTCATCGCACAGATGATGAAAGCCGACACACTCATCCTGCTTTCGAATATAGACGGCATCTTCACCTCCCATCCCGATGATGCCGAAGCCGAGCTCATCCGTGAGGTGGCGCCTGGCCGTGACCTTAGCGAATACATCCAACCAGAGAAAAGCGCTTTCGGCCGTGGAGGCATGCACTCCAAATACACGACCGCTGCCAAGACATCCCTGGCTGGTATCCGCGTCATCATCGCCAACGGTGAGCGCGAGAACATTCTCATAGATCTCATGGAGCGTCCGACAGACACGCCACATACGGAGTTCATCCCAAAGACAGAATAATTTTAAAGACATAATAACATAATAACTATATAACAATATGCGTGAAATAAAGAATAAGAATATCTGTGGAACAAATATGTTAATATGTTACTATGTCTTCAAAAGATACTATGTCTTAAATAGTTAATATGTATATGCAACTGAAAGAGACTTTTGAGAGAGTGAAGCGGGCCAGTAAAAGTCTGGCACTGTTGAGCGACGAGCAGCGAAATAGCATTCTGAATGCCGTTGCCGATGCTATTGTCAACAATCAGGAGAGAATCCTCAAGGCCAACGCCCAGGATCTGGCAAAGATGGAGAAGAGCAATCCCCTCTACGACCGTCTGCAACTGACAGAAAGTCGTCTGGAGGGTATCGCTGCCGACATGCGCAATGTCGCAACCCTCCCTACTCCACTCGGACACATCACCAAACAGAAGACGCTGCCCAATGGTTTGCGCCTCTGTCGCATCAGCGTACCCTTCGGTGTCATTGGCATGATTTACGAGGCACGGCCCAATGTGACCTTTGATGTCTTCTCACTCTGTTTCAAGAGCGGCAATGCCTGTGTCCTGAAAGGCGGCAAGGATGCCGACTGCAGCAACCGTGAAGAAGTTGCTCTGATACATGAGATACTGGAGCACTATGGGGTATCGAAAGATGTGGTAGCCCTGCTGCCTGCCACCCACGAAGCTACCGGCGAGATGCTCAATGCCGTGGGCTATGTCGACCTCTGCATCCCTCGCGGCGGCAGAAAGCTCATCGACTTTGTACGCGACACGGCCCGCATCCCCGTCATTGAGACAGGCGCTGGCGTGGTGAACACCTATTTCGACAAGGACGGCGACCTGGAAATGGGCAAGGCAATCATCAACAATGCCAAGACCCGTCGTGTGTCTGTCTGCAATGCCCTCGATTGTCTGTTAGTACATACAGACCGCCTGCATGATCTGGAAGAAATAGTAGCACCTATGGCAGGGAAGAACGTCATCATCTATGCCGACGAACAGGCCTATGCTGCCATCGAGGGTAAATATCCCTATCTGGAGCATGCCACTGCCGAGAGTTTCGGAACAGAGTTCATGGACTATAAACTCGCCATCAAGACAGTAGCCAACCTTGAGGAGGCATTAGACCACATCGATCAGAACGGTAGTGGCCATAGTGAGTCTATCATCACTATGAACGAGCAGACAGCCCGTCAGTTCCAGGCACATGTCGACGCCGCCTGCGTTTACTGGAATGCCCCCACATCATTTACCGACGGAGCACAGTTCGGTCTTGGTGCCGAGATAGGTATCTCCACGCAGAAGTTAGGGCCTCGCGGTCCCATGGCGCTTGAGGAGATTACCACCTACAAATGGCTCATCGAAGGCGAAGGACAGGTTCGCCCATAGTCTCAACATGAAGGAAAACGCATGGGGAGAAGGATTGTTACATACCTACTGTTCCTTCTGCTGCCACTGACACTGGCGGCTCAAGATCATCAAACCGACATTGAGCGGTTGACGAAGGAGATGTACCGTCTGTACTCCACTCATGAGACTGAGCAATTCATAAACGTCACAGACCAGCTGAAAGAAGTTTGCCTACAAGCAAAAGACGAAGGGCTTTTCTACAGAGCCTGGGCAAACCAAGCCTACTTTGTATTCAACAAAGTCAGCAGGGAGAAAGGCATGGAGATGTCCAAGGCCATGAACGATTATGCCCAGCAACACGACAGTAAGCTGGGCATCTACTATTCGTCGATAACCAATGCCAACCAAGCCAGTTCGCTAAGAATGGAGATTAAAGCAGAGGAGTATTACCTGAAAGCCATCAAATACAAACAGACATATCTGCCTCAAGTCAATGCAGCACCTGCCTATCTGGGCCTCGCTAAAATCTACCACAATCGTAGGGATCAGAAAAAAATACTTGAAATGACCGACAAGGCCCTCAAAGAGCCTAACCTGACGGGGTCTTCGATAGTCGATGCATGGAGCTTTCGATGTCTAGCTGCATTATACAATCATGGAGACGAGGAAAAGACAGAGCTGAACAAAGCCTATGCTGAATGGAAAAGACTTTCAGAGAAATACAAATACCGCTCCGGCTTTACTAACGATATTGAAATCTATCATGCACGAGTAAACGGTGACTACGAGAGAATGCTTGAATTGGCGAAAAAGATAAAGTCGCCCTTAGAGAGAAGCCAACAAATGTCGCATGCCTACCAATGGTTAGGGAAATGGCAAGAAGCTCTGGAATACTACACGGAATATAAAAGAATCAGCGACTCCATCAATACGGCCGACATACGCAAGCAGTCTGCCGAGCACGCCATGCAGATAGATATCATTCGAGCCGAAAATGAAGCCAAGGAGCAAAAACTACTTAACCAGGCGCTGCTTTTGCAGCATCAAGAGAGCGAACTGGAACAAGAACGTCTGGAGAAAGAAGCATTGGACCTGATGCTGAAGAACCGCGACATAGAGTTGCAGCATGCTGCCGTGCTTCTGAAGAATGACAGTCTGGACCGCCACGCTCAACAGCTGAAGCTGAGTGAATACCAGTCGAAGTTGGAAACTCAGCAGAGCAAGGAGCATGCCCGTCTGTTCAGGATCTATGCCGGAGCAGTATTGGCCTTACTGACCATCGCCTTCATGGCCTTCCACCTGTACCACCGCCAGCGCCAGTTGAAGAAACTGCAAATCGTCAACAAAGAGTTGAAGACCGCCTATAACCAGTTGGAGGAGACTACGACTGCCAAGGAGCGCATCGAGAGCGAATTGCGCATCGCACGGGAGATCCAGATGTCGATGGTGCCCCACGTTTTCCCGGAACATGAAGGCCTCGACCTCTATGCCTCCATGATTCCTGCCCGTGAAGTGGGTGGCGACCTCTATGACTTCCTGCTCGAAGACGACAACCTATACTTCTGTGTAGGCGACGTATCTGGCAAGGGAGTACCCGCCTCGCTGTTCATGGCTCAGGCCTCCCGACTCTTCCATGCACTGGCCAAGCAGCACCAGCTGCCAGCAGCCATTGCCACCCGCATGAATGATGAACTGACGGAAAAGAACGACAACTGCATGTTCGTCACCATGTTCATTGGTGAGATGAACCTGACCACAGGACATCTCTACTTCTGCAACGCAGGCCACACCCCACCCGTCATTGGTGGCGATGCACAGAAAGGTTCATTCCTCAAGATGAAGCCCAATGCCCCCATCGGCCTCTGGCCCAGGCTGCAGTTCATCGGCGAGGAGATCACATCCATCAAGGGGCGTCCGCTCCTCATCTATAGCGACGGACTGAACGAGGCCGAGAACGACCGTCAGGAGCAGTTGGGCAATGACCGTATGCTCGACATCCTGCGCCATACCGAATTTGAGAATGCCCGTCAGGTAGTGGAAGTCCTGAATGCAGAAGTAGAACGTCACCGCCATGGGGCTGAAGCCAACGACGACCTCACCATCATGTGTATCAGATCGTAGCAAACTATTAAAACACTAAGATATGAGAAGTTTTATCAACGTTGAAGACATCGGTCCATTGGACAAAGCCATGGCCGAAGCATTTGAGATCAAGAACGACCGTTACAAATATCAGCATTTAGGCAAGAACAAGACCCTGATGATGATCTTTTTCAACAATTCGTTGCGTACCCGTCTGTCCACCCAGAAGGCAGCCATGAACCTGGGCATGAACGTCATCGTGCTCGAGTTGGAGACCGAGCGTGGTGTCATCATGGACGGTGACAAGAGCGAGCATCTGCTCGAGGCCATCCCCGTCATGGGCTGCTACTGCGACCTCATTGGCGTACGCAGTTTCGCAGGACTCACCGACCGTGAGTACGACTATGCCGAGACCGTGCTCCAGCAGTTCATCAAATACTCTGGCCGCCCTGTGTTTGCCATGGAGACCGCCACCGTGCATCCCCTCCAAGCATTTGCCGACCTTATTACCATCCACGAGTCGTGGAACCTCCCCAACCCCTCCCAAGGAGGGGCTATGAATACCGCAGGCACTCCCCTCCTTCGGAGGGGTCGGGGGAGGTGCAAGGTCGTCTTGACCTGGGCCCCGCATTGCCGCGCCTTGCCGCAGGCCGTGCCCAACAGCTTCGCCCAGTGGATGAATGCCGCCGATGTTGACCTTGTCATCACCCATCCTGAGGGCTACGAACTTGATCCGAAGTTCATCGGCAACGCTGTCGTGGAGTACGACCAGAAGAAAGCCTTCGAGGGTGCCGACTTCATCTATGCCAAGAACTGGAGCAATCCCGGTGTGACCAACCCCGCCGACTACGGCAAGATCACCTGCGAGGATCGTTCCTGGACGGTCGATACCGAACACATGTCGTGGACGAACAACGGCAAGTTCATGCACTGCCTACCCGTTCGCCGTAACCTCATCGTCACCGACGATGTCATCGAGTCAGAGAACTCACTCGTCATCCCCGAGGCCGCCAACCGTGAGATCAGTTGTTCGGTTGTCATCAAGCGAATGCTCGAAGCCCTCTAAAGCACCTTTCAACACAAATAATTCCCGAAATGCTTGCGCGTTTCGGGAATTATTCGTATCTTTGCGGCATCGCTTTAGCCCATGAGGGGTTTCAGCACGGCTGAGCCAGTGGACGGCGGGCGGTCTTATTTTACAAGAAAGACGTTTTCTATCATAGAACAGACACCTGCGCCTTTTTGTATTGTAAGCTAACTAATCTTTGAGAATATTGCTGTCATAGGGGTGTTGGACAGCATAGGAAAGAGCAAATAACATACTTAAAACACTTAAAACAATAAAGCTTATGAGAAAGAGACTTTTACAAATTGTCCTGCTGATGTTGATTCCGTTTACATATTCAGTAGCAGACACAACGGAAAATATTGAATTAAATGGAGTTAAATATACATTAAAAACTAGTGAAGATCCTTATCTTACAGAACCTCGAAGATACGCCTTCGTAACTGGATTCACTTCTAAAACAATAACTATTCCCGAAGAGATTTCATATGGAGGAAACAACTACGATGTTGTATGCCAATGCATATCTTGTCTCGACGGATTTTATGCATTGGAATCCTTAAATAGTGAAATAACTTTAGGTAATGGAAACTTTAGAGGTCATAGTGCGATAAAATCTGTGACCATGCCATTCCCTTACGAACCCAAAGAATTTTTTTATGGCTGTAATAATTTGGAGGAGGTAACCATTACTAATAATAACACAAGCGAGAATTTCACTATTGATCTTCAGAGCACTTTTTATTCATGTGAAAAGTTGAAAAAAGTAACGATTACAGCTGATAAAAGTGTCAATCTCATTAGTACATTTAGTAATTGTATAAGCCTTGAAACGGTTTCTATGACTAATTTGAAGGTTATTGGTATAACCGATGCCTTCAGTAGATGTACAAATCTGAAAGAGATAACATTGCCTAATACCGTGAATTATATAGATCTACAGACATTCGCAGGCTGTACTAATTTGAAGAAAATAACAATACCAAGCAACGTGACGACGATCGGGGAGAGAGCTTTCTATGGCTGTACAAACTTAGCCTCAGTTGAGATGTCCAATAGTGTGACGACTATTGAACATCGTGCATTCTATGGATGCATAGGTCTAGTTTCTGTAAAACTATCCAATAACATAAAGAGCATTGAATCAGAAACCTTCTATGGATGTACAAGTCTAAAAGAGATTACGATTCCTAATGGTGTAACGTATATAGGGGAAAATGCCTTTGAGAATTGTACAAGCCTGAATAGTATAATAATTCCAAATAGTGTGACAACAATAGGATCCGAGGCTTTCCGAGGCTGTACAAGTCTTGCTTCGATTAACAGTGGTGGCTATAAATGGAATAGTGTCATGCTACCTACAAAATTGGAAGCGATTAAAAAATCCACTTTCTATGGTTGTACAAGTCTCGGGATGGTGAATATTCCCAATAGCGTTACGAGTATAGGAAGCAATGCATTTTATGGCTGTACAGGTATTGAATCTGCAATTATCTCAAATAAGGTTACGACAATAGAAGAAAGAGCTTTCTCTGGTTGCTCAAGCCTAAAAGAGGTGACAATTCCGAATAGTGTGACGACTATAGGAACTGATATATTCTATAATTGCACGAGTCTCGAGTCAGCAAAAATCTCCAATGGTTTGACTACTACAGGATATAGCACCTTTTATGGATGTACCAGCCTTACATCAGTCGAGATCCCTAATAGCGTGACGACGATTGGAGAGTGTTCCTTCGATGGTTGTTTAAGCCTTGTTTCGATTGAGATTCCAAATAGCGTGACAACAATTGGAAAACTTGCCTTCGCAAACTGTAAGAACCTGAAGAAAATGAATCCTCAAGAAATTGAAGAAAGATTCAATCTTGATTTCATAAATCCACCAACAAGTTTGAAGGAGATAGGAGGAGGTGCTTTCAACGGATGCAATAGCATACAGTACCTTTCGTTACCGAATAGTTTGACATCCATCGACGAGTATGCTTTTATGAAATGTAAAAATCTTCTTGCCGTTGTGTCGAAAATTAAGGTTCCTTTTGCAATACCCAATAACGTTTTCCTATATGAGGATTACTCCACCACTACAGCCTACCTGTGGGTGCCGATGGAATCCATAAAAGATTACGAGAATTGTGATGGCTGGAAAGTGTTCGATCCCAATATCGGCATATATGGCGATGCTGACCTTCCGCTTCCTGGTAAGCCTGATGGTTCTGACGACGTAACCATTACTGCCAACAGTTATACGATTAATTATGGCGATGAGTTGCCAGAATTTGAATATACCACAACAGGGGCAGCCCTGCACGGCACGCCGGAGATTACCTGCGAGGCCACAAAGACATCGCCAGTAGGGACTTATCCCATTGTTATTTCCAAGGGTACTGTAACCAACACCAAAACAACCTTCGTAAACGGTACGCTCACCATCACCAAGGCTCCGCTGACCATCAAGGCAGGCAACTATACAAAGGTGGAGGGCGAGGCGAATCCCACGTTCACCCTCACCTACGAGGGGTTCAAGAACAATGAGACATCGGCTGTATTGACTAAACAGCCGACAGTATCCTGCTCTGCCACGAAGGACTCTCCTGCAGGCGACTACCCTGTGACCGTGAGCGGAGCCGAGGCCCAAAACTACGAAATCAGCTACGTAGCTGGCACACTCACCATTACGGCAAATAGTGGAGGCGATAACCCAGAACTGAATGACGGAGATGTGTTCACGGCAATGAATGCAGATGGCGTGGAGCTGACATTCCAAGTCATCAGTGCTGCCGACAAGACATGTCAGGTGGTGAGACAAGGCAGGGACTCCTATACTATCGTCACCAAACCTGTACCTGAAAGTATCGTCATCCCTGCCGAAGCGAAGGGATTCAAGGTGATAGCCATCGGCTATCAGGCATTCTATGGAGCAAAAGGAATAAAGTCTGTCATCATTCCAGAAGGAGTGACAAGTATTGACACCCATGCTTTCCGGGAATGCTACAATCTGGCATCTTTTACTTTCCCCAAGAGTTTGGAAGAGTGTGGTACCGACTCCTTCGAGGATTGTGCCTTCGGTGCAACGGTTCATATCTCAAATCTTGAGGCTTGGTGTAATGTGTCCTTAGTCAGTTGGGGACTTTATGGCTGGCATTTATTCCTCAATGGCGAGGAAGTGAATGATCTGGTCATTCCCAATGGCGTAACCAGCATAGGAGAGAGTATGGCACTTGTTTCTCCATTAACCAACTGCGCCAGCCTGACCTCGGTGACCATCCCCGCCAGCGTGACGAAGATGTATGCGCCCTTCTCTGGATGCTCAAACCTGACTTCTGTAACAACCTTTGCACAAGAGCCAGTGGCAATCTTTACGGGATTCCCGAACGCAACCAATTCCATTACCAATGCCACGCTCTATGTGCCTAAGGGCAGCAAGGCGGCATATGAGGTAGCAGACTACTGGAAAGACTTCAAGGAGATCCTAGAGATCGAAGATGAGACTCCGGAAGACATCATCACCTTTGCCGATCCGAATGTAAAGGCCATCTGCGTGGCGAACTGGGATACTAGTGGCGACGGTAAGCTGTCAAAGACAGAGGCTGCAGTCGTGACATCGCTAGGAGATGTTTTCATGGGTAATTCAGAGATTACATCGTTCGATGAACTGCAATACTTCACGGGTCTTACAACCATTCCTGACTATGCATTCAGCGGATGTGGATCTCTTAAGTCTATACGGCTTCCCAAGTCTCTGACGAGTATCGGAGAATATGCGTTCGAGGACTGCACCTCCCTTGAGACAGTTGTTTCATTTATAGAAACACCTTTTGAGTTAGGTGAAGGTGCCTTCTGTGCTTGGGAAAATGACAGGCATAAATTCGACTTACACTTCAGCCTTTACGTTCCAATAGGCACTAAGGAACTTTATAGGGCAGCGGGATGGGATGTCGATGAAAATCATGGAGACTATCGTACCATTTTGAGCGGCACACCTGAGAATCCAGGAAGTTTCACCGTTGACGGCATTGTCTATGATCCTATTGATGCCACAACGGTTGAGTTGATTGACGGCAAGAATGCAAGCGGCGATGTCACGATTCCAAGTATGGTGGCAAACAGCAATGTCAGCTATCAGGTAACGGAGATCGGTGCATGTGCATTCAAAGGAAACATATCCTTGACCTCTATTGTGATTCCTAACAGCATAAAGGCCATCAGACCATTTGCCTTCAATGGCTGTACAGGGCTCACGACTGTAATATCATATATAGAAACACCTTTCTATCTTGGTCTTTTTAAGGGTGTCTTCTTAAATAATGAGAATGTGGTTTATGCTACGTATCTGCAGTTTACGCTCTATGTCCCTGCTGGCACGAAGTCGCTCTATGAACAAGCCTCCTGGACGGATGCTAGTAGAATTGTAGAGGTGGGAGGAGATGCCTATGCAGTTTTTGACTCCACGACAGGAACCCTGACCTTTAAGTGTGGCGAAAAGCCGTCTGGCGATAATGTCTATGATGCTGAAGACACAGGATATAATCCTGGATGGCAAGAACATAGGGCAAATCTGAAGAAAGTAGAGTTTGATAAGTCCTTTGCATTCGCACGGCCTATGTCTACTTATTCTTGGTTTAAATATACAGATGGCATCGAGGAGGATGATCCTCTTACAGAGATTGTCGGTCTTCAATACCTTAATACAAGCAATGTGACAGATATGGGGAGTATGTTCTATGGTTGTAATGGTTTAACAAGTCTTAATATAAGCAATTTCGATACAAGTAAGGCTGAAAATATGTATTTCATGTTCGGTGGCTGTAAAAACTTAAGTGCCATTGATTTAAGCAACTTTGACACAGGTAATGTGACTAATATGAGTTGTATGTTCAGCAGCTGTAGTGGTTTGACGAGCCTTGACTTGAGTGGCTTTAACACAAGCAATGTTACTAATATGAGTGGTATGTTCGGTCATTGCACAGGTTTGGTGAGTCTGGATTTAAGTAATTTCAATACTAATAAAGTGACGGATATGAGTACGATGTTCAGGTTCTGCCGAAGTTTGACGATTCTTGACTTGCGCCATTTCGATACAAGTAATGTAACAAATATGTATTGGATGTTTTATTACAGTAATATGTCGAGAATTTATGTCAGCGATAGGTGGAGCACAGAAAAGGTAACTAATGGTAGTGAAATGTTCTACTTATGTGCGAATCTCGTCGGTGGCCAGGGAACGAAATACGATTACAATCATTCGGACTACACTTATGCCCACATTGATGGAGGAGCAGATAATCCAGGCTATTTCACCTCTGCAGGTAAGTTAGGCGATGCCAATGGCGACGGATATGTGAACATGACGGACGTCAATGCTGTCAAGGATTATATCATGAAGGGAAAGACCGAAGGCTTTATCATTGAGAATGCCGACATGAACGGCGACAACGAGATCAATGCTGCTGACATTGTGAAGATCTTGAACATCATTAAAAGCATAGGCAATTGATATGAGATTAATTCTAACATTCCTATTGATGCTGTTGACACCGACGGCAATAAATGCCCAGGAACATGAATCGACAGCGAAATACCGAAAAGGCGAGGTGATTGTCAAATTCAAGAGCCATGTCGCCATAAGAAAGAGTGCAAGCAGAAGCGAGGCTCAGGGCGGCGAACCGTTTGTAGGTAGTCAGTCTGTCAACACAATCCTTAAGCAGATGGGAGCTAAAGAGGTGAAGCAATTGCTGCCAAGGAGCGACAAGCCAAGACAGAATGCCCGAGGCAAATTTGGCAGCAGTGCAGTTCCCAAAGATCTCACTACACTCTGTTTGCTGAAATACGACGAAGTCATCGGTGGTTCTGTTGAGACCGTCTTGGAAACGCTCCGACAACTTGAGGATGTGGAATATGCTGAGCCGAACTACATCCGGAAAGCTTCCTCTGCCACCTATCCTACAGCCAGCAGACTTGATGAACAGTGGGGGCTGAAGGCTATCAACATGCCATATCTATGGCAACAGCCGATTATTAATCCCAAACGTCCTGTTATTGCAATCATAGATAGTGGCGTTGACATAAACCATCCTGATCTGAAGGATAACATTTGGAACAACCCGAATGAGGAGGCCTCTGGGGAGGATACGGACGAGAACGGTTTTGTAGATGATCTCCATGGTTGGAATTTCGTAGACAATTCCCCCGTCGTTACAGATGACAATAAACACGGAACCCATTGTGCCGGCATTGCTGCCGCAACAGGAGAAGGTGTGGTATCCGGTGCAAATCCTGATGCACTTATCATGCCTGTCAAGGTGCTTAATAAAAAAGGAGATGGCGATGATGCGACAATCATTCAGGGAGTAGAGTATGCCGTAGCCAATGGAGCTGACATTATTTCAATGAGTCTGGGCGGCATTGGTTTTTCTAAAGCATTCAATGAAGTCTTCGAAAAAGCCTCTGACAATGCTATACTATTTGCTGCGGCAGGAAATAATGGAATGTGTATAAAGAGTAATCATAGTGGTTTTCATAATTCCAGGAACTCTTCTTCACCAAGTTTCCCTGCGGCTTTTAGCAGCGTAATTGGCGTGATGGCAACTCAAGATGATGGTACTTTGACAAGTTTTAGCAACTACGATTGTGATGGTCCATTGTTTTCAAGTTCGGCTCATGGCAATTATGAGTTGCGGGCTCCCGGAAAATCTATTCTAAGTACAGTCCCTGATAATAATATGTATCAGGAAATGGATGGCACTTCAATGGCATGTCCAATGGCGGCTGGAGCCATTTCCAGACTATTACAGTGTCGTAATTTCAGCAGCAAAGAAGAGATGTTGAAGACTATTGTCATGGCAAGTGGAGGCCATATTGATATGGAGGCAGCCTACAAGGCTAAAATTGATATTCTAGCTCAAGAGGCCTTTGAGGTGACGACAGATGATGGTGTGACACTGTTTTTTGTTAAAAATGGTGAGAACACTGTACAATTAGGCAATGGCACATCACCTGCATTAAGTCAACAGACCGCAGGAGACATTGAGATTCCGGATTTTGTACACAACTATACAGTTACAGGTATTGCTGCAAATGCATTTTATGGATGTACTGATTTGAGAAGGGCACATTTGCCTACCAATTTGATTTCTATTGGAGCATCAGCCTTTAGAGAATGTGGAGTTAAAGATATTTTCTTAAATGGTGACACACCTCCACAATGCGCAGACGATGCCTTTGACTCAGAACAAAAGGAATGTATATATCTATATGTGCCAACGCCTTTTGAATCTTATTATAAAGAGAAGGAGCCTTGGAACCTTTTTCCCAAGTTTTCAAGAAATACCAACTATAAAAAAGGCAATGTATTTTATAAAGATGTAAACGGAGTACAAACGATGTTTATTGTTACAGATGCCAATCTTCATCAAGTTTCAATTGGTGGCTTTTATTGCGCTGCTTCAATCGACGCTGCAATCACAGGTGTATATGAGATTCCTACTTCTGTGAATGGATATGATGTTACGAGCATTGGCTGTTATGCATTCACGAACTGTACAAACCTTACATCTGTTTCTATTCCAGACTGCGTGACTTATTTTGACGATTATGCCTTTTCAGGATGTTCTGGTCTGTCGTCTATCAAGTTTCCTAACAGTCTGACCTCTCTTGGAGAAGGTGTTTTTGAAGGCTGTTCACGTTTGTCATCCGTTACCATTCCTTCGGGGACAACATCCATTAACGATTACTCTTTCTATAAGTGCTCAGGTTTGACATCCATCACAATTCCAGACGGTGTTACATCTATTGGTAACTATGCATTTGCTGATTGCTCAGCTTTAACATCCGTCACAATTCCAGACGGTGTTACATCTATTGGTAACTATGCATTTGCTGATTGCTCAGCTTTGACATCCGTCATATTCTCTGGTGACGATGTAACTTCTATAGGAGAAAAGGCTTTTGAAGATTGTTCTGGTATAGAATCCATAATTATTCCAAGCGGTGTGACCTCAATCGGACATCGCGCTTTTTACAGATGTTCGACTTTGAATTCTCTTGTTATTCCTAAAAGCGTGACATCTATTGACACACAAGCATTTTATGAATGTACAGCTCTGACATCCGTTACATCATTTATAGAAGATCCTTTTGATGCAGTAGTGTTTTGGAATTATAAAAATGCCACACTATATGTTCCATCAGGAACAGTCGATAAGTATAAAAAAGCTGAAGGTTGGAAACTATTCAAGAACATCGTGGAGATGGGAGGCGAGACTCCTGAAGACATCATCAACTTTGCCGATGGGAATGTGAAGGCCCTCTGCGTGGCGAACTGGGATACCGACGGCGACGGCGTCTTCAAAAACAGTAATATTACCTCATTCGATGAACTACAATACTTCACAGGCCTTACAGAGATTGAGGGTAGAGCTTTCAACAACTGCCAACTGACTTCTGTCACGATACCCAATGGAGTGAAGACCATCGGGGATGCCGCTTTCTCTCAAAACGAGATTGCCTCCGTATCCCTCCCGAACACTCTGGAATCTATTGGAAAGTATGCATTTGCCAGTAACAAGCTGCAGTCAATCACGATTCCCCAGAAAGTAACAACCATCGAGGAGGGGACGTTCTATAATAATGAGTTGCAGTCCGTCAGCATACTTGGCAAGGTTACCGCCATAGGAAAAGATGCATTCACCTATTATCAGAAAATCACCTCATTCAGCATTTCCGACCTTGTTTCATGGTGTGGCATGAATGCAGATTGGTACAGAGATTCCAACAAGGGCGAAAAGTGCAGCTTTTATGTAAATGGTCATGAGGTGACAGATCTGGTCATTCCCGACGGCGTGACCTTCATCGGGAAGTACACCTTCATGGGCCTTAGCGGATTGACATCCCTAACCATCCCTGAGGGCGTGACAAGCATTCAGAGCTCAGCCTTCCTCGGATGTATCGGATTAACATCTGTCACTCTTCCCAAGAGTCTGACATCTATCGGAGACTTTGTTTTCCAGGACAGCAAAGGCATTGCCACCGTTACCGCATTGATGACAGAGCCGTTTGATTTCGATCCTGATGCAAGCACTTTTCATTATACTATCTTTGATAATGCGATCTTATATGTCCCCGCAGGCACCAAATCTCTCTATAAAAATGCTGAAGGCTGGAAGGAATTCAAGAACATCGTGGAGATGGAGGATGGGAGTCCTGACTTGAACGACGGAGATGTGTTCACGGCTGTGAACGCTGACGGCGTGGAGCTGACGTTCAAGGTCATCAGCGCCAATGACAAAACCTGTCAGGTGGGTTCCGGAAGTATTGAAGGGCCACGGGCAATTGACAAGACATACAAAGGCCCCATTACCATCCCAGCAACGGCTAATGGATTTAAGGTCACAAGTATCGGAAATTTTGCATTCTATGATACACAGATAACTTATGCCACCATCTCCGAAGGTGTGGAGAACATAGGAAGAGGAGCCTTCCGATGCTATTCCTATCTCAAGACCCTAGAACTGCCTTCTACGATAAAGAGTATTGGCGAACAGATTATTGCCTATTATTTAGATGAGGATTGGGGTTCGGTTTTACACAACAATGTGGTGTCTATAGTCACTCACATGACTGAGCCCATTGACATTCCGGATAATGCCTTCGGTTTTGATACCAAATACTCTGACGAAGAGGGATATGCAGATAATTTCTGTAGGGCTGGAACCAGAGAAATGGCGGATGATGATGACTATGTTAATGGCCTGAATAAAATAAGGGCAACGCTCTATGTCCCTGCCGGTACATTGTCGAAATACAAGACCATTAAGGGTTGGACTATGTTCAAAGAGATGAAAGAGTCCATGCAGGGAGATGCCAACACCGACGGAAAGGTCGGAGACGAAGACGTCGAACTCGTCAAGGAGTACATCATGACGGGAAAGACCGAGGGTCTCATCTTCACCAATGCCGATGCCAACGGCGACTTTGAGATCAATGCCGCCGATATCGTTAGGATATTGAACATCATCAATACAGCATATTAGAACATAATACAGATAGATTACATGCATAATAACAACTAATAATAAAACAACAATGAAACAGGTAAAACTATTTTTATTCCTATTGGCGCTGTTAGCTCCCTTGTGCGGATGGGCAATCAATGAGGGGGAGGCGAGATTGGTTGGCGACTATTACTATTACCTGCACAGTGACGGTACAGCCACACTCGTGATGCCAGAGAACGCCGCCAATCTTGAAGGCGAAATCCATATCCTTGGGTCAATAGAGGTTGACGATAAGACTTATTCTGTGACAACAATAGGCCCAAACGCTTTTGAAGGCGCATACTACATTACCAAAGTCACAATACCCAAAAGCATCATTTCAATTGGAGATGAGTCTTTTGCCATCAATGGTCTGGCAGAGGTATCGTTTGAAGGAAATAGTAGACTGTCGGATATCGGGAAGTATGCGTTTAGCAGTACTGCGTTAGAAAATATAGAATTGCCTAATAGCGTGAAAAATATTGGTGAGAGAGCATTTTACCAATGCCAAAACCTTGTTTCCATTGCAATCCCAAATGGCATAAAAAAGATTGAGGCTGAAACCTTCCGTGGCTGTTCTGCCCTGCAGATTGTTTCAATTCCTACTTCCGTAGAGTCTATTATGGAGAATGCTTTCTTCGAATGCGAGATGCTGGCTTCCGCCGAGATACCTATTGGTATGAAGTACATTGGCATTGGTGCATTTTATGGTTGTGAGGCCCTGACATCCGTTATTATTCCAGAAGGAGTGACAAAGATTGACGAAGCCGCATTTCAAGGATGTAAGAATTTAGAGTCTGTATCTCTCCCAAGTACAATAGAAGCAGGTGAGACGTATTTAGAAATATGCGACGAAGCTTTCTCGGGTTGTGACAAGCTAACGGTAATCACATCATATATTGAGAATCCCAAGATGACGCATCCATGGGCATTTGATAATTCTCATAAACAGAATGCGACGCTCTGGGTGCCAAGTGGCACAAGGGCTAAGTATGAGGAATGCTGGGGTTTCGCTCACATCGAAGAAATGAACGGTGTGGCCGACATTATCATTTTCAAGGATGCCAAGGTAAAGGCCATCTGCGTAACAAACTGGGACAAAAACGGCGACAAGGAATTGTCTAAGACTGAGGCCTCAGCCGTGACATCGTTAGGAGGGCTGTTCAAGGGTAATAATGAGATTTCCTCGTTCGACGAACTGCAATACTTCACTGGGCTTACAAAACTTGACAATTGGGCATTCGGCAACTGCACGAATCTGAAATCGGTGAAGCTGCCCGCAACGATGACAGAGATTGGCATGAATGCACTTATGTCCTCCGGGCTGACTTCACTGAATATTACTGCGTCGGTGACAACCATCGGTGAAGCTGCCCTAAGCGGTTGCAAGAACCTGACAGCATTCACAGTGGATGCCGGTAACAACCACTTTACAACGGCAGACGGCATACTTTATAATAAGACGAAGACCGTTTTGATTTCCTGTCCGGCAGGTAAGGCTGGAACGGCGTCACTTCCAGCAACGGTGACGACCATAGAGGGCAACGGATTCTACAATTGCTCAAGACTTACAGCCATCAGTCTTCCTGTCTCTCTAACAACAATCCGTTCCGGTGCTTTCGTGGGCTGTTCGGGTCTGACCAATCTTACATTGCCGGAGTATTTAAGGACAATCGGCAAAGGTTGCTTTACAGGTTGTACGAACCTTCAGGCATTTACAGTGGAACATAGTCCCTCGAATCCTTTCTGGCATTACGGCGCCTTTGACGGAGTGCTCTATCAGACCAAAGTCACAGGAGAGCCCTATGCATTGGTGGCCTATCCGAACAAACGTGACGACACCTATACCGTACTCGATGGTATAGGTTACATTGAGGAATATGCTTTCTACAATACAGATATAAAGGATTTGACTTTGCCAAGCCTCTATATGGTTGGTTATATGGCCTTTGCTTCCTGCGAAAAGTTGACAAAGGTGACCTCTAACGTGACCGCACCCACGTCAGTCTACGGGTGCTTCGACGGCTCCAATACTAATGCTACACTCTATATACCTAAGGGGACCAAGGAACTATACATGGCTTCTGGCGGATGGGACTGGTTCACTAACATCGTGGAGGTGGACAATGACAAGTCTGCAGAGATATTCACGGATACTAATAAGAAGAATTTCTATAAAGTAACTAGCGAGAACACTGTCGCTTTGGTAAAGCATGTGGGTATGACGCAGAATCTCGTCATTCAAGCCTCTGTCTCGAACAACGGCAAGACATATCAAGTAACTGGCGTGGGAAGCGGAGAAGAGTGGGGAGAGTTGCTGAGTTACAGTCCTATGCTTAAAGAAGTAGAAATTCCTAATGGGGTCAAAATCATCAGTGGCTATGCTTTCTATAACTGTAATAATTTGGCATCATCGTTGACAATTCCAAACAGTGTAGAGGAGATTGGCGACTGGGCCTTCGATGGCTGTCCTATATCAAATCTCCATCTCGGTAGTGGACTTAAGATAATTGGAGAAGGTGCATTCTGTACAGGAACATTTCCATCTGTGACCCTTCCTTCAGGCCTGACCACCATTAAGAGCTGCGCCTTTAACACCTCGTCGCTGAAAGAGGTTTCCATCCCTGCCAGTGTCACATTCATCGGCAACTATGCTTTCCAAACATCCTTGCAAGAGCAACCCATTCGTGTGAACATTTCCGATGTGGATGCATGGTGCCGGGTTGAGTCTGACGGTGATTACTGGGAAGACCCAATAAGATTCTATAACCTATATAAGGACGGCAAGGAGGTGACAGATGTGAATATACCCGAGGGCGTGACGAGCATCAGTAAGGTGTTCCTCAGTCAGATGAACCTCAAAACTGTTCATATCCCGTCTACAGTGACTGAAATTGGAACTGCCTTCTATTGGTGCCAGAACCTGAATACGGTGCTCAACTTCAGAGGAATTCCTCAGCCCATTAATACATATTATAAAAATAACATCAACACGAGGGCTTCTACAGATGAATCATACACAGCATTTGAGAATGTTGACAAAGAAAATTGCACGCTCTACGTCCCTGCTGGAAGTGGCAGTAGGTACAGTGCTGCCAATGAATGGAAGAAATTCAATATCGTGGAGGTCTTGTTTGGCGATGCCAATGGTGACGGTTATGTGAACATGTCGGATGTCAATGCCGTCAAGGATTATATTTTGACGGGAGAGGACGAGGATTTAATCTTTCTGAATGCCGATGTTAACGGTGACTTTGAGATTAATGCCACAGACATTGTGAAAATCATAAGTATCATCAAGAATTCTGGCTCATCGGGCAATTAAAGGGGACTTGGAACTGATGATAAGAGAACCCTTTAAGTCCCCGTGCTCTGGCTGGAGCATGGGGATTTTTTCAGTCGTCTACAATAGTAATCCGGCCCTGGGACTGGGCATAGGCCTCGCCCGTGGTACCGCCAAGGACCTTGCTCAGATAGTCGGCCAGGGCCTCATGATAGCGGATGGAACTCTCCTGAAGGACCACGCATTTCTTGAAACAATCGAAGAAGCCACCGGCATCGTGGTTGTAATTCGTCAGGGCGACGCTGTAGGTACGCTGCATGTCGATGGGGGCATAACTGCCATCCTCCTGTAGTATCTCGATGTTGCTGACGGTGTGGCTCTTACTGTGGACGGTGAAGCGGAGACCCGAGCATTGTGGGAAATTGCCGTCGAGCACGGGCACGAGGGCCGTA
>CADCAX010000071.1 GCA_902799455.1 uncultured Prevotellaceae bacterium | reverse complement strand
GTTGTACGCCAAGATTGTTCGCGTCTCATGTCTCCTGTCTCTACACCGAGCAGTCGGATACCTCCAGTCGTTTCCACTTTAAATCTGCGTGGCTCCATTTGCTGTACCAAACCATCTTTGTCAACCAGAGTGAGACGGATATTGGAAACAGTATTTCTGGCATTACATGGAGAATAGTCCTTTGCCACTTTTGTTAGAACTTTATTGTCTGCCTCTAACCTTACGTTAGTTACCACACCATGATTTATCAGCGAATCGCGCAATATGGGTTTTCCGTCTTTATACCCTATAGCAAGTACCTTGCCTTTTCTGGCAGGCAATTGTATTTTTATGCAGTTGTCGGTGAAATCAGATGTTTTACGTGGTTTTAGAGGTAGTTGTGGATTACTCCACATTGGGAAGAAGAACTGTACGGAATCGCAGGTAGTATAGCATCTCACCTCAACACATCGAGAGTCTGTATATGGCAAATCCCACGTGTCTGCCATTGGAGGATATTGCCAATGGTCGGTACCAATGGCTTGGTCAAAGCAGTTGTCTCTTACCATTAGTTTCAGGAAATCTTTCTCTGGGTTCCATGCTGGATGATAGAATGCTGCTTGTGGACGTTCCTTTAATGTTATATCAAAGGGACATGAGCACCATCCTTTTGCTGGCCATGGTGAGGATTCTCCTAAATAATCGACTCCAGCCCATACAAAAGAGCCAGCAATAAAATCATTATTCTTTACGAAATTCCATGGATTTTCTTCTACGAAATCACGAACAACATCTTCACGCATTCCAGAATAATAAACAAAAGCCTCTGTTACGAGCATCTTCCTTTGGGGGTGTCTCTTATGGTCTGATATCATGCGTGGTTCGAGGTAGTTATAGCCTACCAAATCAGTCACCTCTCCGAATTTGTCTTCAAACCCTTGTTGACATGCTACCAATGTAGGACGCGTATTGTCGAGAGATTTCACGATGGAATTGAGTTCTTTGGCTCTCAATACTCCAGTGTCATCCTTTAGCCATGCTTCACTCAGTTCATTACCAATGCTCCAGATAATTACAGAAGGATGATTCCTGTCGCGTATTATCATATCAGTAATATCTTGATGTGCATTGTCGTCATAGAATGGTTCATAATAGCCAGACTTCCATTTATCGAAAGCTTCGTCTAAGACCATTACTCCCATTGTATCACAAATAGTTAGAAACTCAGGAGATGGGGGATTGTGTGAACATCTGATGGCATTGCATCCAATGTACTTTAGAGTGCGAATCTTCCGTTCCCATTCTTCGTCAGGAACGGCAACTCCCAGACTTCCTGCATCCATGTGGAGGCACATTCCTTTTATTTTCATGTTTTTACCGTTAAGGAAAAAACCTTTGTCAGCATCAAAGTAAATGTCCCGAAAGCCAAAAGGAGTGGTAACCTTGTCAATGATTTTTCCCTTCCCATTGTAAAGATAAGTACATACCTTATACATATTAGGGGTGTCAACACTCCATAATTTTGGCGATTTCACCGTTGTTGAGATGGTAGAAATGCTTTCTTCGTTGATTTCTGAGGTAATAGAGGATACTTTTTTACCTTTGGCATCAAAGATAATATGTTCTAATTTTGATGCTTCTGTACCTGATATTGTGGTTTCAATCTTTACGTTTCCACTGTTATTGGCAACTACATAAACTCCATTGTTTCTGATATGTGTCGAACCTGTTGCCTCTAACCAAACATGGCGATATATACCTGAACCAGTGTACCATCTCGATTGCTCCTCTCGGTTTACCTCTACCCTAAGAACATTCTTTCCTTCCCTGTTTACGTAGGGAGTCATGTCAAATGAAAATCCTGTGTATCCATACATGTGGTACCCCAGTTTCTGTCCATTAAGATAGACAGTAGCGCGATGATAAACGCCATCAAAGGTGATAGAGATTTTCTTGTAATTCCTTAATGAGTCAGGAAGGACAAACTCTTTTTGATATATTCCCAGCCCACCAGGGAGATAGCCGGCAGAACCGCCTATCTGCGGTTGAAAATCCTGCTCTATGCTGTAGTCATGTGGAATAGTGACATTCCGAAAATCCTTATCAAAAGCTTGTTTGCCACTATTTCCATTTGTTATTTCACTTGCTGTCACCTGTGCCTGCTCTGGCTCAGTGTCATCAGTAACTCTTGTTTTTTTCTGAGTTCCTGCTTCCTTGTTTTCTACTAATTTAAACTGCCAGTTTTGGTCAAAGGTAAGCCTTTGCCTACATTCTTGTGGCTTGGCAGATGCATAGAAATAGGGTAATAGGAAGATTAATGTTGTTACAGATAATCTTACGTCTATACTATCGATGAATTCCTTTACCTTATTTATTATATCCGTATTCAGGATTTTCATACATGGTGATATTTATCTTAAAATTCATCATTTCATCGAGGTTATGTACAGGATGCTCCATATCCTGTGGAATGGGACGCTTAGAGAATGTTTGGAAATATAGCAGACATGCATCGCGCCACCATTCTGCATCTCGAGCCTGTATGCGTAATTTGTGCTGTACTTCGTTGAAGCGCTGAGCATCAACATATGGTCGCATAGCATCCCATACAACCAGGAAATGACGAGCCTGCTGCACTCCATCATCATACTTATGGCACAGTTCGTCCCAGAAGATACGTCCGCTTTTCATGCGGAAGTCCCAGGGAACGTGATGGAACCATACCAGCAGATTCTCTGGACAGGTGTTTATGTCATTATAAAGACTGCAAAGCGGGTCAGGATACTGGTGTACGTTCGAAGAGCCAGTCAGAGTGCGGTCGAAGCCCATACCGATGCTGTCTGCTTTGTGGTAATAGGGTGGAGTCCAGTCAACTCTTACGCCTTTAGGACTGTACCAGGGTTCTGGTCCGTAGTGGTGTGTACCAGCAAAAATATGATGAATACCCAGAGGCATCATGTAGTTGACACATGTCTCACGGCTGTCAAGCATAGCCTTTAAGAGTTGAGAGTTGAGAGTTGAGAGTTGAGAGTCAAAAGTTTGTCCAAGCCATTCTTCTGCAATCTGCTTTGATGTCAGATTTGGATTCCAAGCCAGACGTCCGAAGGCATACCAGTTAGCTTGTGCGAAATGGTGACCACACCAGTTTGTGTCGTTGCCGATATTTGCAACGCCAGCCATAGCCTTGAGTGAGGCAGGCCTTACAAATCCGAAGAATTCTTTCCACATAGGTGCAAGGAACACCAAATGGTTGGCAGCTCCGAGGTACTCTTGCGTAATCTGAAACTCCACCATCATCGGGGTTTTCTGCAAAGAGGTGAATAGCGGACTGTAAGGCTCACGTGGTTGGAAGTCGACAGGACCGTTCTTTATCTGTATTATAACGTTGTCGTCAAACTGACCGTCAAGTGGCATAAACTCCTCGTATGCCTGATTGGCACGATCGCTGCTCTGGGGATTATATACAAAGGCACGCCACATGACGATGCCGTTATGCTTTTTTAGTACTTTGGCGAGCATATTGGCACCTTCTGCATGCGTGCGACCATAATCGCAGGGACCTGGCTCTCCTTCGGAATTGGCTTTTACGAGGAATCCGCCAAAGTCGGGTATCATCTTGTATATTTCCGCAACTTTTTTCTCCCACCATTTTATAACATCAGTATTTAGGGGGTCAGCAGTCGTCAGACCGCCAAGACGTATTGGTGAGGCAAAGTTTATAGAAAGGTACACGCGCACGCCATAAGGACGCAGGATATCTGCTATCTGTTTTGCTCTCTCAAGTTGTTGGGTTGAAAGGGTCGCAGGTTTGGCGTTTACGTTGTTCAGTACTGTTCCATTGATGCCTATAGAGGCATTGGCACGTCCATACTGCTTTATATGTTCTGTATCCAGCTCTTTTTCTGTCCAGAAAATGCTTCTGCCTGCAAATCCTCGCTCAACAGTGCCATCAGGATTATCCCAATGGTTCAGAATGCGAAGATTATAGGCTGGGCTCTCCTTTATATTATTATAAGAGGTGTAGTCGACACCACTTTGTTGGAGTCTCAGCAGGTGATATGCACCATATAGCAAGCCTATGTCTGTGCTTGCTGTAAGTCGTATCTTCCCATTGGTGGAGGTGATGCTGTAGTCGTCATTTCCCATACCACGCTGACGCTTCAACTCTATGGGCGTACCTTTCCAACTAGCTTTCAACTCGTTCATTGCCACACACTGTACCCCTGTAACTGTAGCAGGAGTGTCTACGGTGTCATAGCGCAACCATAGCCGACTTCCGTCTTCAGAGGTGAGTGTGGAAGCAGCACAGTCAGTTATACCTATATAAAAAAACTGTAAGACAATTAATAGAAATAGAGTTCTCTTTTTCATAATTCCTTTTTCTTTTTAAAGAGAACATCCAACGGGGATTTGAAATTTTCCCGTTGGATGTGTTGCTGTGACTGTCACAGTTGCAGCCTCTCTCCTTTTTTAACTAAACTTACTAACCATTATGATGAAAAAACTTTACCGAGTGCAAAAGTAGGCATTTCATCGGAAATAAACTTTGTAATTTGTTTCTTTTTCATGAAAATTTGTTTCTGGAACAAGAAATTTCTTCATAATGTTACACTGGAAAAACTTTTTAGAATATTCTACAATTTATGTGTCATACATTATATATATTTTTGCAAGCGAAATCTAAAATACAGTTCAAATGTCAAACAAAAATAACATAGAAGTTGAAGCTAAGATACCCAACATGAAGGTGGGTCTCGGAGAAAAGATCGGATACTCTTTGGGAGATGCATCTGCAAATCTGGTTTTCCAGATGATGATGATTTTCCAGTTGAAGTTTTATACTGATATCTTTGGTTTGGATGGAGCCATAGCAGGTAGTGTGCTTCTCATCGCTCGTATTGTTGATGCTTTTGTCGATCCGGCTGTTGGTATTCTTAGCGACAAGACTCAGACAAAGTGGGGTAAATATCGTCCTTGGGTATTGTGGTCTGCTTTGCCTTTTGCTGTTTTCTATGTTTTGGCATTCTACAATCCTGGTATCGAGGATAAGGGTCTGGTTGCTCTCTATGCAACAATCTCTTACATCCTCCTTATGACGATGTACTCTATCAACAACACTCCTTACAGTTCTTTGGGTGGGGTGATGAGTAGTGATATTAGGGAGCGTACCAGCATTACCAGTATTCGTTTTGTTGCCAGCACAATAGCACAGTTCGTCGTTCAAGGCCTCACATTGCCATTGGTGAACAAGTTTGGTAATGGTGATGAAGCTCACGGATGGCTCTGTACTATCGGCCTGTTTGCTTGTGTAGGTTTCGTATTCCTCGTAATAGCATTCCTGTCAACAAAGGAGAGAATTACTCCTCCTCCTGCTCAGGAGAGCAATGTGATGGCTGATGTGAAGGAGACCTTCAAGAGTAACCCTTGGAAGGCAATGTTTGTACTGACTCTCTTTGTGTTTATCACACTTGCTGTGTGGGGTAGTGCAATGAGTTTCTACTTCCAGAGCAACATTGATCAGGCAGCCCTTTATGGTTTCATTGAGAAATGTGGCCTTGCAGATGTAAAAGGTACGCGCACGGGAATAGGTGCAAGCATTCTTGGTGCCTTTAACCTGATAGCACACAGTCAGGCTGATGCTTACAGTATAGGCTTCTCCTTATTTAATATGATAGGAGCCATAGTTCAGTTCCTGGGTGTAATACTTCTTTCTGAATTCTTGGCAAACCGTTATGGTAAGAAGCGTGTCTTTGTCATCTGTCTGTCTCTGACAGCTTTCTTCACAGCATGTTTCTATCTGCCAGAGCCTACAGATGTAACATCCATATATATTCTGTGTGTACTCAAAAGTCTTGCATATGCACCAACAGTACCACTTCTGTGGGCTATGATTGGTGATGTGGCAGATCATGTAGAGTATGTAAGTGGCCGTCGTGCTACAGGCTTCTGCTTCTCAGGTGTTGTATTCGCTCTGAAGGCTGGTCTTGGTATTGGTGGCGCTTTCGCTGGTATAATCCTCTCAAGTTTCGGCTATGTAGGTGGTGCTGCTGTACAGAGCGGTTCTGCAATTGAGGGTATACGTCTCGTCAGCAGTGTGATTCCTGCTGTCCTCTTCGCTATTGGCGTTGTGGCTCTCTTCTTCTATCCTATCACTAAGGAGTACAATGAGAAGATGCAGGCAGAGTTGACTCGTCGCAGAGCGCTAAACAATTAATAATTCATAATTGCCCATTAGCCCTATAAGCCTCATAAGAAAAAGTCAATGAAAGTAAAATCAATCATAGTAATATCAGTTCTGATGCTTGCAAATGCTGCGCAGGCAGAGGGTCTTCGTGAGACTGTCGGAAAATATTTCCTCATTGGTACTGCGATGAATACAGTTCAGGTGCGTATCGATGACCCACAACTGAACTCTATCGTAGATAAGCATTTCAATGCTGTCGTAGCAGAGAATTGTATGAAAGCAGAGGAGTTGCAGCCAAACGAGGGCTTGTTCGACTATCGGCAGGCTGATAAACTCGTGGAATATGCTCAGAAGCACAATATGACTCTCACAGGTCATTGCCTGTTGTGGCATTCTCAGGCCCCACGCTGGTTCTTCAAGGATGAATTAGGTAATCCTTGCTCTCGAGAGGTGTTGATAGGTAGAATAAAGGATCACATCAAGGCTGTTATGACCCATTTCAAGGGAAAAGTACTGGGTTGGGATGTTGTCAACGAGGCTATTATGGATGATGGCTCTTATCGCAAGTCAGAGTTCTTCAAGATTATCGGCCCTGAATTCATTGAGATAGCCTTCCGTGCAGCTATGGAGGCTGACCCAGATGCAGAGCTGTACCTGAATGACTTCTCTATGTCTAACAAAGGTAAGCGTGAAAAGTATTGCGAGATTATCCGTGACTTCAAGAAGAAAGGCATTCGCATTGATGCTATTGGTATGCAGAGCCATAATGGTATGGACTATCCTAAACTGTCAGAATACGAGAAGAGCATCGACGCCTTTGCAGCAGAAGGTGTGAAGGTAATGATGACAGAGCTTGACCTTAATGTTCTGCCTAATCCAAAGGACTTTGGAGGTGCCGATATCGCCCAGAATTTCAAATATCAGGAGAAGTACAATCCCTACAAGGACGGCAATATTCCTGCTGACTCCCTGAAGAAGATAGATGAAAGATGGATGGACCTCTGGAAGATATACTATAAGCATCGCGACCAGATAAGTCGTGTGACACTATGGGGTATAGAAGATGGTCAGTCTTGGCTCAACAACTTCCCTGTTCGTGGCAGAGTGAACTATCCGCTTCTCTTCGACAGAAAGAAGGAAGAAAAACCTGTCGTAAAGAAGATAGAAAAGTTGTTCAGTAAGTAATAATTCTTAATTCTTAATTCTTAACTCTTAACTTTTAACTAAAATATGTTTCCACGTTATCTCTTTCCTGCCGACTATATGGCAGACCCAGCAGCAAAAGTCTTTGACGGACGAGTTTACATCTATCCTTCTCACGATTGGGATAGTGGTGCGTCAGAAGACGATGATGGTGGTCATTTCCAGATGAAGGACTATCATGTTCTTTCTCTTGATGACATAGAAAACGGCGAAGTTACCGATCATGGTGTTATCCTCGCTCTGGAAGATGTGCCTTGGGCTGCAGGTCAGCTTTGGGACAGCGATGTATGCAAGGGTAATGATGGCAGATATTACCTCTATTTCTCTGCTAAAGACCATAACGGTCTCTTCCATATTGGTGTTGCTATTGCTGACAAGCCGGAAGGTCCTTTCAAGGCTGAACCATATCCTATGTATGGCTCTTACAGCATTGACCCATGTGCCTTTAAGGATGAGGATGGTGAGGTTTACATCTATTTTGGTGGACTCTGGGGCGGACAGCTTCAGCGCTATAAGGACAACAAAATCCTTGAGAATGCCTACCTCCCAGAAGGTGACGTAGAAGCTCTGCCTTCTCGTGTAGCCCGTCTCACAGCCGATGGACTGCAGTTTGCTGAGACACCAAAGCCTGTTGTCATCCTCGATAAGGATGGTAAACCGCTGAAGGCTAATGACCCACATCGCTTCTTCGAGGCTTCGTGGATGCATAAGATGAATGGCAAGTATTATTTCTCATACAGCACAGGCGACAGCCACCTGCTGTGTTATGCTATAGGAGACAACCCTTATGGGCCGTTTACTTTTGCTGGAGAGTTGCTGCAGCCTGTAGTAGGCTGGACAACCCATCACTGCATAACAGAGTACAAGGGACAGTGGTATCTCTTCCACCACGACTGTGTACCATCTAATGGTATTACCTGGTTGCGCAGCCTGAAGGTGGCACCTTTGAGAATTGAAAACGACAAACTATACCTTAATGTTTAATCATTAATTATTTTTTATCTTTTTATTTATTAACTTTTTAAAATCTAAATGTTATGAAACTGAAAAGTCTACTTTTCATGGTAACATTACTTCTTGTTTGTCTCGGCGTACGAGCAGATGAAAAGTTAGTGTTCGAGCAGCATTTTGAGTCAATGATTGAAGACCCAACTGCTGTAGGTTATTTCGAGTTCATCAACAATGAGGAAGGCGACGAACGCACACTTGAAGATGGCGCTCTGAAGTTTTTCAATGATGCAGGAACTCTGGATAAGACCGCAAGATGGCAGCGTGCCGTCAAGTTCCGTAATCTTCCTTTGAATGAGGGTATCTATCGCCTTAGCTTCAAGCTGAAGGGCGATAAGACCTATAAGGACGAGGCAGAGGCTGATGTTAACTGTAAGTTCTCTGCTCTGCTGTTGCAGGGTGGGGATAATGCAGACATCGATCTGAAGGACTTTGCTGGTAACGAGCAGCGTCTTGAGGGCGAAAACCTCAACCCAAATGAGTATGTTAGCTACTCTAGGAAAGTCATTTTCGCAAGCAAGCAGCAACAGAAAGATGCTTATACAGGTCCAGGTGAGTTGGCTGACAAGTTCTTCCTGTCTCTCAGCGTTTACAACCCAGGTACATTCTACATTAAGGATGTAGTTCTTACTGAGACTGATGCTGTTGCATCTGCAAAGCATGGTGATTCAGCTATCAAGATTGAATTTGTTGGAAATACCAATATCGCTGCTATGGCTAAGGCTGATCCTAAGGGTCTCGTATTCTTCGACGATCTCTCTTATGCATCAGTTACAATAGATGGTGAGCCTGCAGAAGTAGAGGCTATAGAATACCACAGTGATGGTTGCCTCTATATATTCACATCAGCAAATTCTGAACTTGAATCAACAAGCGTTGTTGGTGTAACCTTCATAAACCCAACAGACGAGAAGCAGATTAAGTTTGATGGTAAGATAGAGTCAGAGGCAAGCGTATTCAATTTCGAGAATGT
>CADCAX010000070.1 GCA_902799455.1 uncultured Prevotellaceae bacterium | reverse complement strand
ATCTCATCTCGGCCATCCCAATCGACATCTCCAACAGCAAAATTATGGTATCCCTGGCCAAACCATGGTCCGCCGACATTACAATCCCATGACCAACGCAAAGTAAGAGCATGGGTTATACGATCCACGTCAAAGGCTTTCATCATATGCTTGGTATAACAGCCGCGTCCAAGGAATATGCTTGCATGGCGACCGTCAAGATACGGAGCACCGAAGTAGTGCTTTGTAGAGCGGTGACCTACAATACCGGCTCCCCAATCACTATCTTGACCACGTGGATTTGGATAGTCCATATAATTAGGATGAGAAGAAGGACCAATCTGATATGGTTTACCAGTTGCGCCTTCGAGATAGAGCAAGTACTCATTACCTGAAGAAGTATATTCCATGCCTTTCCAACGGGTATCGACAGACATATCACCAATATTCAGTGTTGTACTGTCAGCAAAGTGAATAATCGCATTATCCTGTATGCGCATAAGCACCTCAGCCTTTCCATCCTCATCCCAGTCGAACATCACAGCATCCCACTGTTCATCAGCGCCAGCCAACATATTAGGACCAAGATCTATCCACCACAAACGATTACCCTTATGATCATAGCAATCAAGTACGTGGAAACAGTTCTTCTGCGACATATCATATGCTACGCTGCAAGGGCGTTTAACCAAAAATTCAGAAATACCATCTCCGTCAACATCACCGAGTGAAATATCGTTCAAGCTATAATTGCCAGTCACATCAGCACCATTACGTCCTATTATTTTCTGTGTCGGAATAGTCAAGCAGTTGCTTGCCCATGGCTGTACTGCAGGACATTTCTCTTGTTCCACCCCACGTACAACAGCGGCAACCTGATAAGAATCGGATATTTTTCCTGCCAAATGGGAATAATTAGTCTTCGTCAAATCAGAAGCAATCTTCGTCCCGTTGCAATACAAATTGTATGTCACATCATAATATTCTTCACCCAGCATACGCCAAGAAACGAACACTCCAGATGAAGCCTTAGTAGCCACCAAGCCACGTGAAAGCTTATCTGTGTATCTTTGGGCAAAGGTGCTCAGACACACTGTTACCAACGTAATAAATGTAAAGATTAATTTTTTCATCAAAGTTTAAAAAGTTTGGATTAGGCGTTTGTGTATCACTTGTATTTTTGTTAGTTAGTCTCGCGCACGTGTATTATATTTCGGTGCAAAAGTAATTTTTTCCCTTCTTCTACCAAAATTTTTAAGACTTTTTTGCACATTATTTAATAAAAGGATGTTAATTTCTTGTGATTGGAGAGACTTTTTATTATTTTTGCATGCGAATTTTATACATTCGCTTCAAACTATCACATATTGCTATTTGATGAAAAAACTGCTGAAATACATATTTGCCGCTTTTATCGGCATCGTTGTAATAACGATGATAGCATGCATTATTGGTATTGTTGCCCTTGTTGGAATTATCACAAGTGGTGATGAAGGAACTCCCGATATCAAGGAGAATAGCGTTTTGGTGATAAATCTGAGCGGAGATATCGTGGAACATTCTGAAAAAGGCAGTCCTTTGAGCACCATTACTGGAAAAGCGGAAATACAAGGATTGGATGATATTATATCAGCCATTGATAATGCAGCTGACAACAAGGACATTGCCGGCATTTATATTGAGGCAGGCTTGCTGCAAACTGATTATTCTGCACTTCAAGAGATACGTCATGCGTTGTTAAAAGCCAAGAAAAACAAAAAGTGGATTATATCATATGCCGATGCATACAGTCAAGGAACCTATTACGTATGTTCTGCTGCCGATGAGATATGGATAAATCCACAAGGTATGATTGACATACATGGTCTGGCAGGACAGACAACATATCTGAAGGACCTGTTGGAAAAAGTTGGTGTTAAAATGAAGGTTATCAAAGTGGGCACTTACAAAAGTGCAACAGAAACATTCACCGAGGACCACATGAGCGACGCCAACAGGGAGCAGTCCACACGATACATTCAGGGAATGTGGAATATCATTGCACAGGACATTGCTGAAGGCCGTGGACTAACAATTGGAGAAATAAATTCTCTAGCAGATACTCTGACAGCACTACAGGATACGAAATTCTTGATGGACAAAAAACTGATTACAAAAACGCTGTATTCAGAGGATGTAAAGAAGGAAATCAAAAAAAGGCTGAAGCAGGGAGATGACAAGGATATTTCCCAGATTTCATGTAAGGATCTTGCAAAACTAACAAAGAATTCCAGTTCAGAAAAGAAGATTGCTATCTACTATGCCCAAGGTTCTATTGTACAGAACGCTGAATCAGGATATGTCATGGGTGATGCCGGCATTATCAGTAAGAAGATGGTTAGCGATTTAGAGAAACTGGCAAAGGATGACAACATAAAAGCAGTCGTAATAAGAATCAACAGCGGTGGAGGTGATGCTTTCGCCTCAGAAGAAATATGGCATTCTGTCATAACTCTCAAGTCAAAGAAACCAGTTGTTATCTCTATGGGCAGTATGGCAGCAAGTGGCGCATATTACCTTTCTGCAGGTGCGTCATGGATTGTTGCACAACCGACAACGCTGACCGGCTCTATCGGTATATTCGGATTACTCCCAGACATGACAGAGTTGATGCAATCGAAATTAGGCATTAAATTTGACAAAGTAACAACAAATAAGCATGCAGATTTTTCATCAGCCTTGACAGCACGACCCATGTCGGCAGAAGAGGAAGCCATGTTGCAAGGATATATAAATCGTGGTTATGAACTTTTCTGCAAGCGTGTCAGCGATGGTCGCAAAATACCTGTAAACCAAGTCAAGTCCATAGCAGAGGGGCGTGTATGGATTGCTGCAGATGCGAAGAATCATAAACTCGTTGACGAAATCGGCGGATTAAAGAATGCTATTGACAAGGCTGCCAAGTTAGCGAAGATTGATAAATATGACATTTCATGCTACCCTGCAAAGAAAGCATGGTACGAAGATTTGTTTAACGACATAGAAAAAGGCAACAACAATCTGGACGAGCAACTCCAATCTACACTTGGTGTGTATTACGAGCCCTTTAAAATGGTAAAGGATATCAAGAACCAGAATCCGATACAGGCCCGCATCCCAATCCTTATCAGCGTAGAATAATACATGGAAGGCGATTACATAAAAATCAACCCTTGGCTGAAACCGCTCTCTTGGCTCTACGGCATAGGAGTATGGGTTCGTGGCTTCCTGTTTGACAACAGAATCATCAAAAGTAAGGAGTATCCATTCCCTGTTATAGGAGTGGGTAATATTACTGTTGGCGGTTCCGGTAAGACGCCCCATGTAGAGTACCTTGTCAAGATATTGCACGAAACTCTACAGATTGCTGTATTGAGTAGAGGGTATAAAAGGAAGAGTAAAGGTTTTGTACTTGCGAAAGAAAACACGAAGATGACTGAAATAGGCGATGAGCCATTCCAGATGCACAGAAAATTCCCTGACATCCATGTTGCTGTTGATGCCAATCGATGTAGAGGTATTGAAACCATAATGTCAGGAGAAGAAACTCATGATACAGACATCATAATACTTGATGATGCATATCAACATCGATATGTAACGCCCGGACTTAATATACTGTTGGTAGATTATCACAGATTGATTTCCAATGACGCTCTATTACCAGCTGGAAGGTTGCGTGAACCTGCATCGGCCAAATGCCGTGCCGACATCGTCATCATGACAAAATGTCCGACGGATATGAAACCCATGGATTACCGTATTCTTCAACGTGCCATGAGTTTGATGCCATTCCAGAAGATGTTTTACACAACAATGGTTCAGAAACCTCTTATTCCATTATTCCCACAAGAAGCTCCGGAAATAAGAGACGAGTCGCATTTGCCTACTGTATTGTTGATTACAGGCATTGCCTCACCAGAACATATGATAGCTGATTTTGAAGGAAAATGTGAGAAACTTATTCCGATGAGATTTCCTGATCATCATCCTTTCTCAGCTTCTGACGTTGAGGCAATAAACTTGCAATATCGCATGATAAAAAAGCCTGCCATCATCGTCACAACGGAAAAAGACGGCATCAGATTGAGTGAGGCACAAGGATTAACGAAAGCCGTAAGACAAGCTATTTATGTGCAGCCCATTGAAGTAAGATTTATACAAGACGAAGAAATATTTATTGACACCATAGAAAAATATGTACACAAAAGTAACCGATACAGCGGCATGGCTACGAGAACAACTCGACCATCTGGCATTGCAGTGCCCCGCCCCACCCCATTGCCAAGGAGAGAGCAGCCTCAACCAGCCGAGAGAGACTCCGTTCCAAATGCCGAAGACAGCAATAATACTTGGAACAGGCCTAGGCCAACTGGCACAGGAAATCAAGGTGGTACAGGAATTCCCATACAACGCCATCCCACATTTCCCGGTTTCGACAGTTGAGGGACATGACGGAAAAATGATTTTCGGATACCTTGGGGGCAAAAGTGTACTTGCTATGAAGGGCCGATTTCATTACTATGAGGGATATAGCATGCAAGAGGTCACATTCCCTATACGTGTGATGTATGAATTGGGAATCACGACACTCTTCGTAAGCAATGCAGCTGGAGGAGCGAATAAGGATTTCCGCGTAGGGGACTTAATGGTGATTACAGACCATATAAATCTATTTCCTGAGCATCCTCTCAGAGGAAAGAACATACCGACAGGACCACGCTTTCCTGATATGCACGAGGCATACGATAAAGGATTAATCAGAATAGCTGAGAAAGTAGCCGAAGAGAAGGGAATCCATCTGGTACATGGTGTATATCTAGGCACCCAAGGACCGACATACGAGACACCTGCCGAATATAAAGCATACCATATATTAGGAGGCGATGCTATCGGTATGAGTACAGTACCAGAAGTGATTGTGGCACGTCATTGTGGCATAAAAGTGTTCGGTATCAGCATCATAACAAACATCGGGCTCTCCGACACCCCTACAGAAGCAACGCACGAAGAGGTACAGGAGGCTGCAAACCAAGCACAGCCAAAGATGGCTGAAATCTTTAGAGGATTAATACAGAATGCAGATATTTAAAAGCGATATAAATACATTAATCAGTACCAAGATACTGATGGAGGGTGTTCATTTTGACCTCACATACATAGACCTTCAGCATTTAGGTTATAAAGCCGCCATGATAGGCATGAATGACATATTTGCGGGAGGCGGAGCCCCTCGCACTATAATAATGTCATTGGGACTTTCCAAACGCTTTCAGGAGCCAGAAACAGAGGCTCTATTTGACGGAGCAAAAATGGCGTGCGGAAAATGGAATGTCACTTTGAGAGAAGGAGACAAAACTGCATCCTTGACTGGTCTTGCAGTAAATATCACATGTATCGGAGAAGCTAACGATGATGAAATAATATCACAAGACGGAGCTAAAGAGACAGACCTGTTGTGCGTTTCCGGCGACCTCGGAGCCGCATATATGGGACTTATGCTTTTGGAACGTGAGAAGAAAGTGTACTACGAGCAGCTCAAAGAGGGAAAAATCAATAAAGATGAGGCATGGCAGCCCGACTTTGCCGGCAAAGAATATCTCATTCAACGCCAGATGGAACCAGAAGCGCGTGGAGATGTTTTGCAAAAACTTCGTGAAGCTGGAATACGCCCTACTTCTATGGTAGCTTTATCCTCATCATTATCTTCTGCGCTTATCAATATATGCAAAGCCTCAAATACAGGTTGCAGGTTGTTCGAGAAGTTCATACCTATAGATTATCAGACAGCAGTGATGGCGGAGGAACTAAACATGAACCTCACCACATGTGCCGTAAATGGCGGTGATGACCAAGAATTACTATTCACTTGTCCTATTGGAGACAATGAAACACTTCAAGAGATGGAAGGTATTAAAGTTATCGGACATATTACAAAACCGGAACTTGGATTACAACTCGTGGCACGCGATGGAAATGAATTTGAGATTAAGAAACTAAATAATTAACCATTAATTTTCAAAAACTAGATTATGAAACCAACTCTTTTTCTACTTGCCGCAGGCATGGGTAGTCGTTATGGTGGCTTAAAGCAACTAGACGGACTGGGTCCTAACGGTGAAACTATTATGGATTATAGCATCTACGATGCCATTCAAGCCGGATTCGGTAAAATTGTATGGGTTATCCGCAAAGATTTCGAAGAGCAGTTCCGCACACAGATTCTCTCAAAGTATGAGGGTAAGGTAAAATGTGAACTCTGCTTCCAATCTATAGATGCTCTCCCTGAAGGATTCAGTGTGCCAGAAGGCAGGCAAAAGCCATGGGGCACAAACCATGCAGTATTGATGGGTAAAGACATCATCAAAGAGCCTTTCTGTGTCATTAATTGCGATGATTTCTATAATCGTGATGCATTCATGGTAATTGGCAAATTCCTCTCTGAGTTACCAGATGATGCTAAGGGGCAATATGCAATGGTTGGATTCCGTGTGGGTAACACCCTTTCTGAAAACGGAACTGTAAGCCGTGGTATATGTTCTAAAGACGCTAATGGTTGCCTTACCACATGTGTAGAATGTACAAAGATTGCCCGTCTGGATAACGGTCAGGTTGCATATCGTGAGGACAACAAAGATGACGGAGCATGGATAAATATCGACGAGAATGCGCCTGTATCTATGAATATGTGGGGCTTTACACCTGACTATTTCCAGTACAGTGAAGAGTATTTCAAGGAATTCCTGTCAGACCCAGCGAACATATCTAATTTGAAGTCAGAGTTCTTCATTCCACTAATGGTCAACAAACTCATCAATGAAGGAACTGCTACTTGTAAAGTACTTGACACTACCAGCAAGTGGTTTGGTGTGACATATTCCGAAGATCGTCCTGACACAGTTGCTCGCATCGCGAAACTTGTTGAGGATGGTACATATCCGAATAAACTGTTTTAATGAACATTGATATCTTAGATAATAAAAAACTGGAGGAATTACGGAAACTCGTTAATTCCTCCAGCAACGTTATCATTTTTTGCCATACCAATGCCGATGGTGATGCCCTCGGTTCAACATTGGGATGGGCTGAATACCTGCGTCAGCAGGGAAAAACATCTACGATAGTAGCACCAGACAGATACCCTGATTTTCTATCTTGGTTACCCGGGCAACAAAATATAATACAATACGACAAGAACCAGACAAAGGTACACGAGTTGTTAAAGGAAGCAGATCTTGCATGCTTCATGGATTTGAATTCCATTGCCCGTGTAGGAGATGAATTATCGCAATATATAAAAGAAAATTATACTGGCAAACAACTTCTCATTGATCATCATCTCGAGCCAGATATTCATGCCGAAGTTTGCGTCTCTTTTCCACTACTCTCAAGTACATCAGAAATCGTTTTCAGATTGATATGGCAACTAGGCGGTTATGAAGCCATGACATATGAAATGGCTCAATGCATCTATTGTGGAATGATGACGGATACTGGGAGTTTCTCTTTTAACAGCACACGGCCAGATATTTTCCACATAATAGCGCTATTGCTAAACAAAGGCATTGATAAAGACAAGATATACCGCAATGTGTATAATGTCTTCAGCATAGACAGATTACGCCTTTCAGGCTATATATTATATCAAAAGCTAAACATCTTGACACCGTTGCGTGCATCGTACTTTACCATTTCGAAGGAAGACCAGAAACGTTTTCACTTCAAGAAAGGTGACGCAGAAGGTTTAGTTAATATACCGCTACAAATAAAAGGCCATCGCCTCTCCATATCACTCCGTGAGGACACTGAAAAGCCAAACCTTATATGGATTAGCCTACGTTCTGTAGATGATTTTCCATGCAACGAGATGGCTTCAGAGTTTTTCAATGGAGGGGGACATAAAAATGCAGCAGGAGGACGGTTAAATTGTCCCCTTTCCGAAGCTGAAATTATTACGCGAAACGCTATAAAAGCATATAAAGACAAATTATGAAAAAATACTTACCATTACTTCTCTTTGCAATAGCACTGTTAGGCATTACAACTTCTTGTAATGATCAGGAAACGTATGCAGAGCAAAAGGAGTACGAAAATAGCCGTATTAATGCATACATCGCTAAACACAATATAAACCCTATCAGCGAGGAGCTGTTCCATAGTCGGGGAGACTCTACTTCTGTAGAGAAGAATGAGTATGTGCTATTTGCCAATTCAGGTATTTATATGCAGATTGTCGAAAAAGGCTGTGGACAAAAACTGAAAAATGGAGAAAGCGGTGATGTCTTATGCCGATATTCCGAATGGAACATAAACGGAGACTCTCTTCAGACATTCAATGATGGTACTTTTAGCAAAACCCTGAGTTATGACAAATTTACCGTCAGGAATGTAAGCGGCTCATTTACAGCCACTTTCGTCTTCGGAGTCATGGCTAATACTTATGGTAGCACTCAAGTTCCAACAGGCTGGCTTGTGCCATTGACATACATAAATCTCGGAAGACCTGAGAACGAAAATGAGAAAATTGCACGTGTAAAAATCATTGTGCCACACAATCAAGGACAAGCATACGCAACAAGCAATGTATATGCATGCTTTTATGATATAACTTACCAAAGAGGATTATAAACTTATGTCACTTATCAAATCTATTTCAGGCATCCGCGGTACAATTGGCGGAGCCACAGGGGATACTCTCAACCCTTTAGACATCGTTAAATTCACAACAGCATACGCGACATTTATTCGCAAATCAACGCCCAACGGCTCCAACAAGATTGTTGTAGGCAGGGATGCCAGAATATCCGGAGAAATGGTTAAGAATGTCGTATGTGGAACACTTCTAGGCATGGGCTATGATGTTGTAAACATCGGTTTGGCATCAACGCCTACTACAGAGCTCGCAGTTACAATGGCTGGCGCAGATGGAGGCATTATTATTACCGCTTCGCATAATCCCCGTCATTGGAACGCACTAAAACTTTTGAATAACAAGGGAGAATTCCTGACTGCTGCCGACGGCAATGAAGTACTTGCAATAGCAGAAGCCGAGGCATTTGAATATGCTGATGTTGACCATATTGGAAAATACAGCGAAGAAAGCTTTGACGAACGCCATATAGATGCCGTACTGAATCTTAAACTTGTAGACACGAAAGCTATTAAAGAAGCAGGATTCAAAGTCGTTGTTGACTCCATAAACAGCGTCGGAGGTATCATACTTCCCCCACTACTCGATCGTTTGGGCGTGAAATATACATTCCTAAATGGTGAAGCTAACGGTGATTTCTCTCACAATCCAGAACCGTTAGAGAAAAACCTTGGAAGCATTATGGATGCCACTGGCATTTATACAGGAAGATGGCAAGATGTTCGGAGAGGAATATACTCTTGTGTCTGTTGCAGATTATGTTCTCAGTCATACCCCTGGAACAACAGTTTCAAACCTCTCTTCTACACGCGCCCTTCGAGATGTTACAGAAAATCACGGAGGTAGCTATAGTGCTGCAGCAGTTGGCGAGGTAAATGTAACAACAAAGATGAAGGAAGTAAATGCAGTAATTGGAGGTGAAGGCAATGGCGGAGTAATATATCCTGAGAGCCACTATGGCAGAGATGCATTGGTAGGTATCGCATTGTTCCTCAGCAGTTTAGCACAAAAAGGATGTAAAGTTAGCGAACTGCGTAAGACATTCCCTGAATATTTCATTGCAAAGAATCGCATAGACCTCACCCCAGATACTGATGTAGATGCTATCCTGGCAAAGGTGAAAGAGATGTATTCGGCACAGCCTGACGTAGCAGTAAACGACATCGACGGTGTAAAGCTCGACTTCCCTGACAAATGGGTTCATCTCAGAAAGAGTAATACAGAACCTATTATCCGTGTCTATAGCGAAGCACATTCTATGGATGAGGCTGACGAGTTAGGCAAGAAGATTATGCAGGTTGTTTACGATATGCAA
>CADCAX010000069.1 GCA_902799455.1 uncultured Prevotellaceae bacterium | reverse complement strand
ATGAGGAATTGGAAATGAGAGATTTGTTTTCGTTCACTATCTTGCCCAATGATTTACGATGTCTGTTGGTACGGTCGTCGCGCCCAATGATACACAGGTCACCAATGGTGACGACATTGTCGCGCAGCAGGTGGATGCCTGCATCACGATAGAACTGCTGAGCACCAGGTTCACCACTATAGTATTCGTGGTTGCCTAAGCAGGCATATACTGGAGCCGAGAGACGCTGGAACTCCTCATGCATCCGTTCTTCTTTCAGGGGGCGCATGCTCATATCGATGATATCGCCGGCAATAAGTATCAGGTCTGGTTTCTCTGCATTTATCATATCTACCCAGCAATGGAGTTCCTTACGAGGATTGTGATAGCCAATGTGCAGGTCGCTGATCATAACCAGTTTCAGTGGACGTGCCAAAGGACGGTTAGAGGTCAGCGTCAGTTCCTGACGATATTTATGCTGATAGTGCAGATTGCCATAGACAAAGACGCCTACCATCAGGATGGTGATGCCAAGAACGGTGTACCAGTTGTTATACAAAAAGGTGCGGGGAATGAGATGGCACAGTCGTGCGAGGTCGAGAACCAGAAACAGTATGACCAGATACATCATAACAAAGATACTTGACGTACCTATCTCATAAAGAGCTTTGCCAACAGGGAGCGGCATACTGTCATAGAGCCCTCGCATGCCAAGCATCATGGTCAGGAATGAGCCTGCCAATAATGCTATGGCTGACACTCTCCACCACCACGCACATGGTAACAGACACCACACATGCCAGGCAATATAGGCGATGCCCAACAGAGGCAGTAATAGGAATATAATCATCCACATGGTTTTCATCAATATGCATGCAAAGATAACAAACTTCACTTAATTTACATTAAGTTTTGCCTACTAAAACAAAAAAAATCTTATTTTTGTTTGGTATTTTGCTCACTTATTCGTACCTTTGCAGCCAATTTGTGAAAATAATATATATATTACAATCATAAAATTATGAACATTTCATTTGATAACACAGAGAAGATTAGCGGCGTACTTACTATCGTTATAGAGGAGGCTGACTATCAGGCAGATGTAAAGAAACAGCTGAACGACTATCGCAAACGTGCAAACATTCCTGGATTCCGTCCTGGTATGGCTCCAATGGGTCTCATCAAGAAGCAGGTTGAGCCATCAGTAAAGGTTGACGTCATCAACAAACTCGTTGGTAACAAAATCTACGAATATATCCGTGAGGAGAAGATTAATATGCTGGGTGAGCCAATGCCACATGAGGGTGAGGCTCCTGTAGATCTCGACCAGCCAGCTCCTTATACCCTGAAGTTCGATATCGCTGTTGCTCCAGAGATGGACGTAAAGTTATCAAAGCGCAACAAGATAACATACTATGACATTCAGGTTGACGAGAAGATGGTTAACGACCAGATTGACGCATACGCTTCTCGTGGCGGTAAGTATGAGAAGGTTGACGACTACAAGGAAGGCGACATGCTGAAGGGTGACCTTCGCGAGCTCAATGCTGACGGTTCTACAAAGGAAGGTGGCATAGAGGTTGCTGACGCTGTAATGCTGCCTGGATATATGAAGGATGAAAAGCAGAAGAAGCTTTTTGCAAAGTGCAAGGCTGGCGATATCATCTCTTTCAACCCAAAGAAGGCTTTCGAGTCTGAAATAGAGATTTCTTCCCTCCTGAAAATCACAAAAGAAGAGGCTAAGGACATCGAGGCTGACTTCTCTTATCAGGTTACAGAAATTACCCGCTATGTAAAGCACGCTATAGATCAGGAACTCTTCGACCAGACTTTTGGCGAGGGCAATGTAAAGAGCGAGAAAGAATTCAAGGAAAAGATTGAGGCTAACCTGAAGGAGCAGCTTGCCATGAATGCTGAATACAGATTCCTTGCAGACGTTCGTGCTTATATTGAGAAGAAGCTTGGTAAGGTTGAGTATGCTGACTCTATCATGAAGCGCATCATGCTTGCCAACAACAAGGACAAGGATATGGACTATGTTGAGAAGAACTATGAGGCAAGCCTGAAGGAACTCACTTGGCACTTGGCTAAGAACCAGCTCCTTGAGCAGTGCGAGGTAAAGATTGAGGATGCTGACGTTAAGGAAGTTGCCAAAGAGATGACTCGCATGCAGTTTGCACAGTATGGTATGTCAAACATCCCAGAGGAGTACATCGACAACTATGCTGAGGAAATGCTGAAGAAGCCAGAGCAGGTTGACCAACTCGTTAACCAAGCTGCTGACCGCAAGCTGATGAAGGCTCTGAAAGAGGTTGTTACCCTTGAAGAGAAAAAGATTAGCTTCGAGGATTTCAACAAGCTGGAGAATTAAGACTTTTTACACATACCTTAATATATAGAAGCGCCAGTTGGAGACAATCTAACTGGCGTTTTTGTGTTAAATTTTCCTAAAAACACAATATTCTGCAAAAACCGTACAACATGTTAGCATGTTTTTTTATACCTTTGCAGCAGAAAAGCAAATATTATGACAAAGCAGATACTCACGATATTATCACTGGTGATGGCGCTTACATTTATGCCATGTATGCAGAACACCGCTTCTGCACGCATAGAACTCAGTGAGATAGAGCAACCTATTAAGATAGAACTAACGGGCAGCACGTTGGCAGTATCTGGCGCTCAGGGCAAGGTACTGCACATCTACAATCTCATTGGTGTTGAGATTTTGGTAGCAAAGATTGACAGCAACCTGAAATATTTCGACCTCACCAATCTTCCAAAGGGTATCTACCCGGTTAAGGTAGGTAATATCTCAAAGAAGATAAGCATTCAAAGATAATTTCTATGGATGAGCAGGCGCTCCTACAAGCTCTGCGCAATACTGAAACGCGGCATAGAGCGTTCACCCAAATCGTAAATCAATATAGCGAGAAGGTTTATTGGATTGTGCGTCATATTGTCGGCACCCACGAGGATGCAGACGATGTGGTGCAAAATACTTTTATTAAGCTGTGGAACAAGATTGACGATTTTCGTGGCGACTCAAAGCTATCGACCTGGATGCATCGTGTTGCAGTAAATGAAGCTCTCGACTTCCTGAGACGTGAAAAGAAGCACAAGGACAACCTCACTGACGACTCTGTAATAACAGATCGCACCTCTGGAGACATCTCACTGGCAGGATTCTCGGACATATACTTTGATGGCGACGAACTGGACAAAGTGTTGAGAGACATCATCGACACACTGCCTGAAGCACAGAGAACTGTATTCTGCATGAAATACTTTGACGATATGTCGTACAAGGAGATTTCAGAGATTCTCGGAACTTCGGAAGGAGGACTAAAAGCCAACTATCATCATGCAGTAGAAAAAATAAAATTAAACCTTTCACAACGCATGACGTCAATATGATATAACGAATAAATTAAAGAAGTATAAAGGATGATGAACGTAAATCTTGACAAATTCACGGACAAAGGCCAGTATAAGGTTCCAGAAGGATATTTTGATACCCTTGCAGACCGTATTATGGCTAACATTCCAGAGGCTCCGAAACAAGAGGAGAAGAAGAAGTCAGCAAAAATCATATCTCTCAATACCAGAGTCAAAATTGCTGTTGCAGCAGCTATTGCCGGTGCTCTCATCAGCAGCGTAACAATACGCCTGTATCAGCAGGACAAAAAACTTGCCAATGTTGAAGCAAAGACAGAAATGACAACAACCCCTGAAACATACGGCGAGGAATATGTAAATGACTACATCGACTATGCTATGGTTGACGAGGATGATATATACAAATACTTATCAGAAAACTAAAATTTTTATAAATACCCACTTTAATGAATATAAGACAATTTTTCTTTATATTGGCGCTGATGCTCACAACACTTACTGTGAATGCACAGCCACCAAAGCATAATGACCGTCCAGACAAAGAACATAAATTCAATCCTGAGCAGTTTGCACGCGCCCAGGAGGCTTTCATAGTGAAAGAGGCACAGCTGACACAGCAGGAGGCTGCAGCACTAATGCCTGTATTCAGGGAGATGTTGCAGAAGCAGAGAACTCTCTTCAGGCAATATCGTCAATGTGCCCAGGCAAAGCCACAAAATGACAAAGAAGCAACAAAGCTGTTAAAGGACGTTGACGACCTGGATTTGCAGATAAAGAAAATAGAAATAGAATATCACGCAAAATTCTGCAAGGTGATATCACCAATGAAAGTGTATCAGGTGCATAAAGCAATGAATAAGTTCAAGCACATCACAATGGAACGTGTGGCAAAGCGCAAGAACTAATAATCCCTGCTAATAGACTCAGCAAAAAGACGATATATTTCACGTGTCAGATGGTCATCAATCATGGCCATCTGTTTTTTTATTACTTCCTTGTCGCCACGCCTCATAGGACCTGTCTGGGCATCCTTCGGAGACATGATGCAGGCCTTGGATGCTGTCTCACGAATCAGGGGGCCAAAGAGTTTGAAATCAAGCCCTTCCTTCTCTACAAGTTTCTCTGCAAGACGATAGCAGTGATTTGAGAGATTGGAAGCAAAGACAGCAGCAAGATGCAGTTTTTTTCGGGTTTCGGAATCAGCCTCTGTGACATACTTGGAAATGCTATTGGCGAGCTTCTCGATAACCTTCTTTGCATCAGCGTTGGAAGCCTCTATAAAGATAGGAATCTCAGAGAAATCAACCCTCTTATCTTTTGAGAAAGACTGCATAGGATAAAGCACTCCAGAAAGACTACCCATTGGCACACTGCCGGCAGTATGAACCACTATGGGAGAAGGCGTTTTCTGCAATACCCCACTCTGCTCTATCTGATTGAAAACTATGTTGATAGCATCATCCTTTACACAGATGATATAGACATCTGCACCAGCAACAATCTTCTCATTGCGATGCCACACCTGAAGTATCTCATGACCTGCATCCAAAAGGGCATAACGCAACTGGGTGCCGAGATTTCCTGAACCGAGAATTACTACTTTCATAGCCCCAAAGGTACAAAGTACCTTAAATATTTCGATTATATTTCTGCTTTTTTACACCAAAAATAAAAAAAAGTTTTCGTTTTCGTTTTCGTTTTCGTTTATTTTTCGTACCTTTGCACCCTGTATGAAAAAAAATATATTTGATTTTCTAAGTCTCAAGGGTAAGAGAGGCCTCAGTGTCCTTACCTGCTATGACTATCTCACAGCAAAGACGATAGATGAAGCTGGTGTCGATATGATACTTGTGGGCGACTCTTTGGGAAATGTCATAATGGGATATGACAACACCCTTGCCGTTACTGTGGAAGACATGATACATCATGGCAAAGCCGTTTGTCGTGGCGCACAAAATACTTTCGTTATGGTTGACATGCCGTTTATGTCATACCAGACATCTGTAAGAGATGCAGTCATCAATGCCGGACGCATAATAAGCGAGACCAACTGCCAGGCTGTAAAGCTGGAAGGTGGTGTGGAATATGCAGACAGAATAAAGGCTATCACAGAAGCCGGAATACCTGTTGTAGCACACATAGGAATGACTCCACAGAGTTTCAACACCCTAGGAGGTTTTAAGGTTCAGGGAAAGACAGAAAAATCTGCACAGAAGATTCTTGATGATGCCAAAGCAGTTGTAGAGGCTGGTGCCTTTGCTATAACGCTGGAGTGTGTGCCAGAATCAATAGCAGCACAGATAACAGAATCTACAGATGCCATAACCATCGGAATCGGTGCTGGCAACAAGTGCGATGCACAGGTATTGGTTTGGCAGGATATGGCTGGCTATAGTAACGGCTTCGTACCAAAGTTCGTGAAGCAGTATGCCAATGTTCATGACACCCTGCTGGAAGCATTCAAGCAATACAAGGAGGAAGTAGCAAACCATACCTTCCCAGATAAAGAACATACATTTCACTAAACACAGTTACTAAACATCAGATATGCAACTCGTACACACAATAGCAGAGGTTAGAGAGATTGTCTCTTCATGGAGGAAAGAAGGACTCACTGTAGGACTGGTGCCTACAATGGGATACCTGCATGAGGGTCATCAGAGCCTGATAAAGAAGTCTGTAGAACAAAACGACCGCACAGTGGTTTCTGTTTTCGTTAACCCTATACAGTTTGGCCCTAATGAGGATCTGGCTTCTTATCCACGCGACATCAATCGCGATATGGAGAAAGTCAAAGAAGTTGGCGGAGACCTTATCTTCAACCCAGAACCAAGCGAGATGTACCCAGGACATTTCACTTCTTTCATTGACACTACAGAGACAACAGAACTGCTCTGCGGCGCTGTGCGTCCGATACACTTCAGAGGTGTCTGCACTGTAGTAGGAAAGCTCTTCAACATAGTATGTCCTGACCGTGCTTACTTTGGTCAGAAAGATGCTCAGCAGCTGGCTACAATAAGACGCTTCTCAAGAGACCTTAACTTCCCTATCGAGATTGTAGCATGCCCTATAATCCGCGAAGATGACGGTCTGGCAAAGTCAAGCCGCAACACATACCTCTCTGCAGAAGAGCGTAAAGCTGCGTTGATACTCTCACAGAGTCTGAAACTGGGAAAGAAGGCTATCGAAGAGGGTGAGAAATCTGCAAAGAAAGTAATCGACATCATAACGGCAAACATAAAGACAGAGCCACTGGCACGCATAGACTATGTAGAAGTCGTTGATTTTGAGAACATACAACGTGTGGACACCATTAATGGTGAGACACTCGTTGCCATAGCTGTTTATATTGGTAAAACAAGACTCATAGATAACTTCATATGCAAATAATACTATTGAAGTCAAAGATACACAGGGCTACTGTTACACAGGCTGACCTCAACTATGTCGGCAGTATCACAATCGATTCAGACCTGCTCCGCGAATCAGGAATTCTGGAATACGAAAAGGTCGAGATTGCAGACATCACAAACGGCAACCGCCTTGAGACATACGCAATTGCCGGAGAAGCAGGTTCTGGAATAATATGCCTTAATGGTGCTGCTGCACAGCTGGTAAATCCTGGTGATAAGATTATCATCATGGCGTACGCCAATATGACTCCCGAAGAGGCAAAGAGTCATAAGCCAACAGTAATTTTTGTGGACGAGAAAAATACCATTACAAGAAAAGCAAATTACGAGAAGCACGGATTATTATGTTAGCAGGAAAAACCATAGTATTGGGAGTTACGGGAAGCATCGCAGCTTATAAGATTGCCAACCTGGCATCTATGCTGGTAAAACAGCATGCTAACGTTCATGTCATCATGACTGAAAATGCCTGTCAGTTTATAACTCCTATGACCTTTGAAACGCTAACAAACAACAAATGCATCGTTGATACCTTTGACAGGAATTTCTCTTTTGATGTAAAGCATGTATCACTGGCAAAGGCAGCAGACCTCATCCTTATTGCTCCCTGCACGGCAAACGTAATAGGCAAGATAGCAGGAGGAATATGTGACGATATGCTGACAACGACAGTGATGGCTACTAAGGCTCCTGTTGTAATCTCTCCCGCAATGAACACAGGTATGTGGGAAAATCCCATATTACAGGACAATATCAAAAAGTTGGAGAACTATGGCTACACCATCATCCCACCTGTTTCAGGACGATTGGCATGTGGCGACATCGGTAGCGGCAAGATGCCTTCTGAGGAGATCCTTATGCAACACATCATGTTGCAGGTAGCAAAGGAGAAAGATTTTGCAGGAAAGAAAATCCTCATCACAGCAGGACCGACCCAGGAGGCCATAGACCCAGTAAGGTATATCACCAATCATTCTTCAGGCAAGATGGGATATGCCCTTGCCAAGATGGCAGCTCTGCGTGGAGCAGAAGTGTCATTGATTTCAGGACCTGTGGCCATAGAGCCTTACATGGGAGTACACCTCGTCAATGTCACCTCGGCAGAGGATATGTACAACGTAGTGACAACCCACTACGACTATTTCGACATCATCATAGCATGTGCTGCCGTAGCTGACTACACCCCTGCTGAATATAAAGACCAGAAGATAAAGAAAAGCAACGAAGAAGAAGGAACACAGCTGACGTTAAAGCGCACAAATGACATCCTAGCTTTCCTCGGTGCTCACAAAAAGGAAAATCAGTTACTTGTAGGTTTTTCTATGGAAACAGAAAATCTCATAGAAAACTCACGCAAGAAACTGCTCAAGAAAAATGCTGATATCATATGTGCCAACACTATCTCTACAGGCAGAAGCGGCTTCCAGTGTGACACCAACGAAATAACCATTATCACCCCAACAGCAGTAACCGAACTGCCACTGTGCAGCAAGGAAGAGACTGCTGATAAAATCCTTGACTCATGCATTTGCTAATTGACATCGGCAACTCTACCGTTGTTGTTGCCGTAACAGACGACAGCGGCGCAATCTTCAAGACATGGCGCTATAAAACCCTGAAAGACCAGACGATGGCCTACTATCGTCATGAGCTTTATACTGGTTCGAAGAAATACAAGATTGATTTCTCACAGATATCAAGGGTGTTTATCTCGTCTGTTGTCCCAGAGGTCAATGACGACATAGCGCAGGCCATCTCAGACCTCACGGGAGTAACGCCACTGTTCTTCTCCATAGAGCATGCCAAGCGTTTTATGACCTTTGACGTGGAATCTCCCTCACAGGTGGGAAAAGACAGGCTGGCCGATGCCATCGGAGCTATATGCCATTATGGTACTCCTGCTATCATCATCGACATGGGAACGGCCACTACCATCAGCGTTATTGATGAGAACAGACGTTTCCTCGGAGGAATGATAATTCCAGGCACGAAGACATCTCTTGCTGCCCTTAGCAACAGAGCATCGCAACTGCCTTCCATCACCATAGAGCATCCACACAATGTTATTGGTAAGAACACCCTTGAGAATATGCACAGCGGCATAGTATATGGCACCGCTGCCATGATTGACGGAATAATAGAAAAAATCATCTCAGAGCTGCCCGACACCGAGGCATACAAGGCTCCGAAACTGATAGCCACCGGTGGTATGGCAAAAACCATCATGCCATATTGTGAGCATGATATCACAGTTGATGACCACCTTATATTTAAAGGACTGGACATCGCCTGCTCCACCACCCTCGGCATAGAGGTTAGTGCGTAGGGCCCCACCCCGGCCCTCCCCAAGGGGAGGGGGACCCGCTCGGGCGGAATTATATAAGGACAGGAATCGCAACACATTGCGGTTCCTGTTTTTTTTGCCCCTCGGAGTGGCCAGAGTGTTAAAAAAGACCTACTCCCCACTCGCCCCGCACCGAAACCTCGTGCGCAACCGGTGCGGGGAGGGATTTCCAACGGGAAAATCCTTCCCCAAGCTCTTGCAAATGCTCAAAACTGATTTGAATAAATGCAAAAGCTCTTGCAAATACTCAAAACTGATTTGGATAAATGCAAACGCTCTTGCAAATGTTCAAAACCGATTTGGATAAATGCAAACGCTCTTGCAAATGTTCAAAACCGATTTGGATAAATGCAA
>CADCAX010000068.1 GCA_902799455.1 uncultured Prevotellaceae bacterium | reverse complement strand
AAGATGGTGCCGTTGCCGAGCAGTTCCCTGCATATACCGAGAAGCGTGAGAGCAAGCGTAAAACCGAGTCCTATGCCGAGTCCGTCGCATATTGACGATACCGGAGTATTCTTTGAAGCGAACGCCTCAGCACGCCCGAGAATGATACAGTTCACAACAATAAGGGGGATAAACAATCCCAGCGACTTATTCACGTCAGGCATATAGGCTGCCATACACATCTGCACTATTGTCACCAATGTTGCGATGACAACGATATATACGGGGATATGTACCATATCGGGCACATAGTTCCTGATGCTTGATATAACGAGGTTTGAGAAGATGAGCACCACCATAGTAGCCAGTCCCATCATCATACCATTCATTGCGCTGGTGGTTGTGGCCAGCGTAGGACACATACCCAACAACAGGACGAACGTAGGGTTCTCCTTTATTATACCATTAAGAATTATCTTTGCATTACTCATTTTTTGCCTCCTTTCTCTACTTGTTGTGTTGCTCCAGTCTTGGCATCATCCTTATCACCACGATATGCTGACCACGCCTGTGTTACGGCTCTCAGGAACGCACGTGATGTGATGGTAGATGCCGTGATGGCATTCACGTCGCCGCCGTCCTTGGAAACGGTGAGGTTGTCTTCCCACACATTCAGGCCCACAATATCACCTGGGGCATCATCAAGGAACCAGTCAACAGCCTTTGCTCCGAGTCCAGGAGTCTCAGCACTTTCAAGAATGGTATATCCGAGAATCTCACCATCTTCGGCAAATCCGACAAGCACCTTCAGGTTTCCGCCAAAAGCATTAGGATCAGTACTCTCGATAGCAACACCCTTGTCTGTCATATGAACGACAAAAGAGAGACTCCTGCCGCTGAATTCCTTTTCTATTATGGTGTCGCCACTTACCACAACGCTGTCGCTCTGCATTACGGACTTGATGCCGTCCTGAAGGGCTTTATCAGCCTGTTCTGCAACAGGGCCTGCCGTAATCTTATTGAAGACAGACAGAAGGAGGGCACACACGAAGGCTACGCCAACGAGGACACCAACCATATTCTGGAGATTTGATTGCAATCTTTCCATATTCCCCTCCCCTATTTTGCAACCTTTGGCTGCTCACCAAAGCGTGTCGGTTTCACATAATAGTTAATCAGCGGAGTAAATGCATTCATGATAAGTATCGCGAATGACATTCCTTCCGGATAGGCTCCCCAGTTACGTATGATGACAGTCAGCAAGCCGATGCAGACACCATATATCAACTGTCCTTTCGCGCACATCGGAGATGTGACATAGTCTGTTGCCATGAAGATGGCTCCCAGCATCAGACCACCTGACAGAATAACCTGCACAGGATCTGCATATACCGGATTAGACAGGTGCAGCAAACCTGAGAAACAGAATACCGTTGCTATGATGCTGACAGGGATGTGCCATGTGATGATTCTCCTGCACAGCATATATATCAATCCCAACAGGAGCGCTGCTGCACATATCTCACCGATTGTTCCGGCACCCATATTGTTTGTCTGGGTAACTCCCAGAAGCATATCAAGAGATGACGGCAGTTTTTCCAATAATGACGGGTCACCATTCTTTATTGCCGTCTGCATCAGGTACAATGGTGTCGCACCTGTATTTGCATCTGTTACCTCGTCAAGGAATGTTACGTTCATCCATGGCTTTGGCCATGTTGTCATTGCAACAGGGAAGCTGACAAGCAGGAAACAACGTCCTACGAGAGCAGGGTTGAACGGATTCTGTCCCAGTCCTCCGAAGGTCATCTTACCGACACCGATTGCTACCAGCGCACCAATGACAATCATCCAGATAGGGAAATTACTCGGCAGATTCATGCCCAACAGAAGTCCCGTCACAATGGCGGAGCCATCGGAGATGGTGGGAGTACGCTGTAACATAAATTTGCTTATCAACCACTCGAAAAGCACACATGCTATCACACTGGCAGCACAAACAATCAGCGATCCCAAGCCGAAGAAATAGAATGATGCTAACAGCGCAGGAATAAGCGCTATAATGACACCATACATATTCTTCTCAACGGAATCTGTGCCATGAGCATGTGGTGATAATGAAACTATTATTTGTGACATCTTATATCAATTCAAAATGCATAATGCATAATTCATAATTATTTTTTGGGGGCGCGACTGCGAATGATTCCCATAACGGTCTGTTTGCCCATCCTTATATTATCAAGCAGCGGACGATGTGCCGGACACGTAAACTGACATGAGCCGCATTCTATGCAGCTTGTTATCATCTCAGCCTCCATACGTTCCCACATCTTCATCGCACTACCCTTTGCAAGCAGATATGGCTCAAGTCCCATAGGACAAGCACCTACACACTTCGCACATCTGATACATGGTTGCGGTTCCTTTCTGTGCGCATCATAGTCCGTAAGCACAGTGATGGAATTCTGTCCTTTTCCGACAGGGGTATTCAGATTGTTGACAGCCTTACCCATCATCGGACCGCCGGCAAGGATTTTGTTATCTCCATCGGGCAGACCACCGCAAAGGTCTATCAGCTGACCGAACGGTGTTCCCATACGCACAAGGAAGTTACCCGGGTTCTTCAGGTGCTTACCTGTAACTGTGGTATAACGCTCAAAGAGTGGCTTGTTCTTCATTACAGCCTCATAAATGGCGACAGCTGTTGCTACATTCTGCACTATGGCACCTACGTTGATAGGAATAGCTGGAGGTGCAGGCACCTGTCTGCGTATTACGGCATCAATAAGCTGTTTCTCACCACCTTGCGGATATTTTTTTGCCAGAGGCACTACCTCTATATCCAGGTTGGTCATCAGCTTCTGTATCATAAGGTCTATGGCACGTGGCTTATTCGTCTCAATACCAATGTATGCCTTATTAACGCCCACAGCCTTCATAATGAGCTTCACACCTTCTACAACCTCATCAGGCTTCTCCATCATCAGGCGATAGTCCGATGTGATGTATGGCTCACACTCGACACCGTTTATTATGACACACTCTGCTTTCTCTGTCGGTGGAGGACACAGTTTCACATGTGTCGGGAAGCATGCGCCTCCCATGCCGACGATACCGGCGTACTTTACTTTCTCAATGATTTTCTCTGACGTCAGTTCCGGATGATGTTCCAGACGTTCTATCTTGTCGGAGCGGTCTATTGACTCCTCCCACTCATCACCTTCGACATTGATGATTATGCATGGCTTCTGATAACCTGTTGCATCGACAGCGGTATCAACCTTGAAGACTGTTCCTGACACAGAAGAAAATATATTGGCGCTTACAAAGCTGCTGGCCTCAGCAATCATTGTGCCAACCTTCACCTTATCACCCTTCTGGACGATTGGTTTTGCAGGAGCACCGATGTGCTGACTCAGAGGGAATATAGCCTGCTGAGGTAAAGGAGCAACCTGTGTCTCTACCTCATGGGTCAACTTATTCTCCTCTGGATGAACGCCACCTATTCTGAATGTTTTTGTATCCAATTTTCCTTAGTGTTTTTTATACGTTAGTTGTTTCTTCTGCCGATGTCTCTTTCGGCTTCAGCGCTGGCAGTTCCCACGTTGCATGAATGGCATTCTTAGGGCATTCACGCACACAGAGTCCACAAGCCTTACATTTTTCCATATCTATGTAAGCGACATTATTCTCTACTGAGATAGCCTCAAACTTACATACCTTCTGGCATTTACCACATGCTATACAACTGACCTTGCATACTTTGTTGGCAACAGGTCCCTTGTCTTTATTCACACAAGACACATAGACACGGTGTGGCTGTCCCTTTATGACACGGCCCTTGTAGCGCAACTCAATAATATTGCGCGGACACGCTTTCACACAGGCTCCACAAGAGGTACACAGGTCTTCATTAACAACAGGCAGTCCCAAGTCCGGATCTATTGTTATCGCCCCGAAGTTACAAGCCGATACACAATCTCCGCACCCCAGACAACCGTAGCCGCAAGCAGTCTCGCCGCTACCCACACTATTCACGGCAGCACAAGAGCGCAAGCCATCATACTCTGCTATACGGGGACGATATTCCGGACAACCGTTACATCTGACGACAGCCACCTTCGGTGCGCTATCCCCTGCCTCCATACCGAGCAAGCCAGCTATCTTTGTCATTACCTCCTGACCACCGACAGGACATGAGAGTCCGTCAATATTTCCTGCATCAGCACCCTTTACCAGGGCAGCTGCAAGACCAGAGCAGCCAGGAAAGCCACAACCGCCACAGTTAGCCTGCGGCAACGCTTCTGACACAACCGACAAGCGAGGGTCCTCCTGTACAGCAAAGCGCTTCGAGCACACATAGAGCACTATTGATGCCACTAATGCGATCGCAACTAAAGCAATTACTGCAGATAAGATAAAATTCATTTTTTATAGTAGTTATTCTTAAGGTTTCAGAACACCAGATTAATAATATATGACGCTCCCACCAACAGTATCACAGCTGCAAGCAACGCACAAGGCAGGAGTAATTTTTCCCATGCAGACTTTCCATCGTCAGGCGTCTCACATACGGTACCACACTGCCCATAAAGCTGGCAACCTACGCAAGAGTCTGGATTTTTAGTGTTTGTGGACATATTTTTTCTGCATTATCGGGTGCAAATGTATCAAATTTATCCATACTAACCAAATTATTTCTTAAAAATATGACTATTTTCTCTAAAAGTTTCTTAAAATTACAGGCTGCAAACAGGGTATCTGAAGAAATTTTCCTACTTTTGTACGCTAACATAGCATGCGTCCGGCAATGGACTTGCATAACAGACTGTATGTACAACCCGAAACTGAAAGAATACAAGACATATAATGTTGACAAGGAGACTCCCCTGCTGGAGTTTCTTTTGGCAACTCTCTCTGCCTCCAAGAACAAGGTTAAGGATATCCTGAAGGGGCGAGGCATCAAGGTCGACGGTAAGACGGTGACGCAATTCGATTTCCCTCTTACGGCAGGCATGAAGGTACAAGTGTCCAACTCAAAGAAGAACGACGTCTTCAAGAGCCGATATGTCAGCATAGTATATGAGGACCAGTATCTGGTTGTCATTGAAAAGAAGCCAGGCATTCTGTCTATGGCAGCAGGCCACTCATCGCTGAATGTCAAGAGTGTCCTCGATGACTATTTTCATAAAACCCGCCAGAAGTGCAGGGCCCACGTGGTGCACAGACTGGACAGAGATACCTCAGGCCTTATGGTCTATGCAAAGGATATCGATACGGAGCAGATTCTGGAACATGAATGGCACGATATCGTTTATGACCGCCGGTATGTTGCAGTCCTAAGCGGTGAAGTGGTGGAAGATGACGGTACAATAGAGAGTTGGCTGAAGGACAACAAAGCATACATAACGTATTCTTCCTCAGTGGATAATGGAGGAAAACATGCCATAACCCACTTCCATGTTCTCAAACGCACAGCGACACACACTCTGATGGAGTTCAGACTTGAGACAGGCAGAAAAAATCAGATTCGCGTACATGCGGCAGAGATGGGGCATCCTGTCTGCGGAGATGTGAAATACGGAAATGGTGATGACCCATTGCACCGTCTGTGCCTGCATGCATACATGTTGTGCTTCTACCATCCCATAACACACAAACCACTGGAATTTACAACAACAATACCATTTAAGATATGACACAGTTAATCATCGGAATTATTGCAATCATCATTGCATTGTTCATCATTAAGAAAGTAGTAGGCTGCGTGGCACGCATCGTGGTAATCATCATTCTTTGCGCCATACTGTCCATTTTGTATGCAACACATGCTAATGCACAGCTCTTTAAACCAAAACAGAAAGCACAGGAATCATATACCGTCACTCAAGATGGTAAGATAAAGAAACGTGCCTTGTTTGAAAGGAAACCAAAGGCAGAAAGGGTTATTGACCCTAAATATCTGGCAGGAGCATGTCCTGAGGTTAATGGTAAGATTCAGTGGCAGAAAGTCATTGAGGTTCCAGGCAAGTCAGCCGGAGATATCTACACCACTATGCTTGCTTTTTCTAAGGGTTATTGCTCAGAACGCGGTGGCAATGGAGTGAATCCAAAGACTGATGTAAGCAAGATAACCATCAGCGATGAAGCAAATCACCAGATAGTTGCAAGAATACAGGAGATTCTGACTTTTGAGAATAAGTTCCTTTCTCTTGATCAGGCTAAATTCAACTATCAGCTGGTCATTGACTGCTATGATGGAAGATGTATGGTTACGATGTGTAACCTCAATTATATCTATGATGAAGAGCGTGGTGGAGGACAGTTCCCTGCGGAAGATATGATATCTGATGCTCAGGCAATAAACAAGAAGGGTGACGATTTCCAGTTGGGCGGCTCAAAGAAATTCCGTACCAAGACCATTGATGCAAAAGACGCATTGTTCAATCGCATTGAGGAAACTCTGAAATAGAATAACGGGTAAAGGTTAACGGTTAAAGACTATAATTAAGAATGCATTCCAAGCAGGAAGGTCCCACAACTATTTTCAAGATAAGGCAGATTCTGAATCTGCTGTTCATCGTCTTTGGTATCATCGGTGCCGCTGTCAATGCATATGGTCAGTGGTTCATTCATGATGAGAGAACAAAGATGATGGGAATTGTAATTGTCATCATCGCTATGGCAATAAAGATGGCTGAATGTGTCTTGAGATATATGAAATGAAAATGGGCAGGATATACAACATCATACTTGTTTCTGTAATACTATCCGTCTGTTCTGTGCCGTTAATGGCTCAAAACGATAATACTTTCTATGACGATGGCTTTACGGTGACAGATAACACCTTCAACCCCAATCGTGCCCTCGACTCATTGAGCCACAAGCACAAGGAGGTACCGAAGGGCATGCATCTGTGGACTATTGACGACCATTTCGGAGACAGGACAGCAGCTGTGCCAGATACCGCTCAGCACCTGTTCATGAATTCTATCTTCACGACAGGCATGTATGGAGAATACAACACTACCGGTAACCTCGGCGCTCCCCGCATAGCCCGTATAGCAACTGATCGCGACTATGAGACTTTCGGATTTACCGACGGATTGTCTTATTTCCTCACGCCCCCTACGAAACTGAGGTTTAGCAACACTCTTTCACCTATCACCAACCTGTCATTCAATTCTTGTGGTGACAGGACTGACGGTGAAGACCATTTCAAAGCTCTCTTTGCAAATAATATCAATAAGGAAGCTGGATTCGGTTTTAAGTTTGATTACATCTACGGACGCGGATACTATCAGAACCAGTCTACGGCACTCTTTGACTACACTATGTGGGGCTCATATATCGGTCAGCGATATAATGCCCATGTCATATTCTCTTTTGATCACCTTAAGCTAACTGAGAATGGCGGTATCACCAATGATGAATATATCACACACCCTGAAGCCACTTCCGAGACGTATTCCGAAAACGAGATACCCGTACTGCTGAGCAGCAACTGGAATCGCACAAATGCCTTTCATGCTACCTTTTCCCACAGATACAATATCGGCTTCTATCGTAAGGTCCCGATGACTGAGCAGGAGATTGAAGCACGTCGTTTTGCCCTCAAGGCTCAAAAAGAAAAAGAACAGGCAGAGGCAGCAGCAGAGGCCGAGAAGATGCTTTCTGGTGAGAACAGCGGTGCAACGAAACCCTCAAAACGCCTGATGGGCAGACCTGACGATGCACAAATCGTTGGCGACCTCTCCAACGACTCTCTCAGGATAGCTCTCAAAAAGGCAGCCGAAGAAAAGCGTAAGCTGCTGATGGATTCCCTCATGGCCCGTAAGGACTCTGCAGCCGTTGATACTTCATGGACAAAGGAAGAATATGTACCTGTCACCAGTTTCATTCACAACCTGCAGTTTGATGACAACTGGCATACATATATCGCATACAGGTCTCCGAAGAATCTTTACAACGACAGGTATAGTGTCCCTGTTGACAGAGCCTTGGGCGACTCTATATATGACAAGACGGATTACTATACTCTCCGCAATACATTTGCCGTAGGACTCCTCGAAGGCTTCAACAAGTATGTCCCGATGGGAGCGAAGGCATTCATTGCCCACAGCATATCTAACTATCGGCTGGCAGAAGACAGTCTCACAAGGTATAGCAGCTATATAGAGAATAATATCTCCGTAGGCGGACAACTCATAAAGACTCTCGGCAAGACCTTCCATTACAAGGTATTGGGAGAGGTATGGATTGCAGGCAAACAGGTGGGAGACTTAAAGTTCGACGGTACCGGCGATGTGAGGGTACCTATCTTCAAAGACTCCGTAAAGCTTAACCTCAGAGCCTTCTATCATCTCACTACTCCTGCCTTCTTCAAGCGTCACTATCACTCCAAGCACTTCTGGTGGGACCACGACGGTCTGAACAAGCAGATGCAGACACACATCGAGGGAAGTCTTACATATAGCAAGACGCGAACATCGCTCCGCGTGGCTTACGATAACTTCCAGAATCTGGCATACCTCGGAGTAAGATACGACAAGTCCAACAGCGACGTCATTACCGGCTATGAGGCAGACATCTTACAGTCATCAAAAAATATCAGCCTCCTGACATTTGCTGTTGAGCAGAATTTCACTCTCGGTGTGCTGAACTGGGAAAACCGAATTACATTCCAGAAGAGCAGCGCAGAAGATGTCCTTCCCGTACCGGCAATAAATATATGGACTAATCTCTATCTGAAGTTCAAGATTGCTCGTGTGATGTCTGTCCACTTCGGAGGTGACATGCGTTTCTTCACTTCTTACTACGCTCCGGAATATGTTCCACAACTGTCGCAGTTTGCAGTTCAGCAGAATGATGAAGTAAAGACAAAGATTGGTAACTATCCGCTCATTAATGTCTATGCCAATTTCATGCTGAAACGTTGCCGTTTCTTTGTGATGATGTCCCACGTTAATGCCGGCGCCGGAAACTACTTCTATACACCTCACCATCCCCTAAACGGACGAATTTTCCGCCTGGGTCTCAGCTGGACGGTGTTTAATTAATAATTATGAATTAAAAAATGAAAGATTGCGTCATTATACTCAGTGGTGGTATGGACTCCACCACCCTACTCTACGATTACAAGGACCGTATAGCCCTTGCTGTTTCCTATGACTATGGCTCACGTCATAATGCCAAGGAACTGGCATTTGCAAAGTGGCATTGTGAACAACTGGGTATACCTCAGATTATCATCCCCCTCGACTTCATGCAGAAATACTTCACTTCTTCTTTGCTTATTGGTGGAGAAGAGATACCCGAGGGGCACTATGCTGACGAGAATATGAAGAGCACTGTGGTGCCTTTCCGTAACGGCATAATGCTTGCTATTGCAGCCGGAATGGCTGAGAGCAGGGGATTGAAATACGTCATGATGGCCAATCATGGGGGCGACCACGCTATATATCCCGACTGCCGTCCGGAATTCGTATCTGCTATGAGTGCCGCTATCTCTGCCGGCACATACGAGGGGCTCCAAATTCTAGCTCCATATACCGACATCACCAAAAGCGACATCGCCATAAGGGGAAAGCAGTTGGGCATCGATTATGGCAAAACATGGTCATGCTACAAGGGCGGTGAGAAGCATTGTGGCAAATGTGGCACATGCGTTGAACGCAAAGAAGCCCTCCAAGCCGCAGGCATCGAAGATACTACAGAGTATGAAGAGAGTTAAGAGTTAAGAGTT
>CADCAX010000067.1 GCA_902799455.1 uncultured Prevotellaceae bacterium | reverse complement strand
GATGGTGTCACTATCATCAGTGGTGAGTGTAAGAAAGAAAGTGGAGAACCTGTTGCCGACACAAGAATGAAGATATATGTTCCTTAAAGATAAATTCTATAAAGTAACAAAGGAAGACGTTTCTGGCACGAGTGCTACATACACCCTTGCCATTCTTCCCGATTGCGGTGTGTATGACGGCCATTTCCCCGGCAATCCCGTATGCCCTGGCGTTTGCAATATGCAGACCATCCTCGAGTGTGCTATGATGCTGACAGGAAAGAGCCTCCACTACAACACCATCAAGCAATGCCGCCTAACGGCTATTGCCACCCCGGAGGTATGTCCGGAAGTAACGGTATCAGTCTCAGTTGACGAGAGCTATACCATCCTTGCTGAGATAAAAGACAGCAAGCAGACATACATGACCCTAAAAGGTACAGTACAATGACTCGGATATTTTTCAATATTTACCAATATTTTAAACGCCATCAGTACCAAATGTGGTTCTCGATGGTTTTATTGTTTTTAATCACAGGCTATGGTGCTGCCTGCATACATCTTGAAGAAGACCTCAACAAGCTGATGCCATCATCACGCAATGCTGACGGCTCTATCAAGACGGCATTTGCTGACCTCAGGATTAAAGACAAGACATATCTGCTCTTTGAAATGAGAGACAATTCCAAGGAGCAGAAGTCAAAAGCCGTAAGCCGGCTCATCAACACCTGCGATGTCTTTTCCGACTCGCTTCTGGCTCGCGATACTACCGGCATCGATATTTTCCGCAGCATCCCTGATGACATGATGTTCGAGGGTGTGTCCTTCCTTGTCGAGAATCTGCCGGCATACATCGACACCAGCGCCTATGCACAGTTCGACAAGCTGCTGACGCCGCAACATCTCCGTGAACAGCAGGCCATCAACGCTAATGACAAGGAGAAGGCGATGGAGAACAGTGAGGAGACGGGCGAGATGCTGTCTTCACTCATTGACATGGACCCCATCGGTATGCGCGATATTCTGGCAAAGCAGATGGAGCCGCTGCTCTCTACCGGCGGAAAGTACACCACCATTGACAGCCACTTCTTCGTACCCGATTCTACGGTATGCGTTGCCTTTATATCTCCTGCGTTCTCCTCTACGAATACAGGACAGGGCTCCGCTCTCTTCGAGCATCTCAACAACCTCATCGACAACTTTGCCAAGACACATCCCGATGTCAAGATATCCTATTATGGTACTCCGGCAAGCGGATACTACAATTCATCCACCATCAAGAACGACCTCTTCTCTACTGTCGGATGGTCAACGCTGATAGTGCTGCTGGTACTCTTTCTCTGCATGCGGACATGGAACACCATTCCTCTCTTGATGCTGCCGGTAGTCTTCGGCACATTCTTCGGACTCTCCGTGATGTATCTCATTCGCGGACAGTTCTCACTCCTGGCCCTCGGCATGGGAGCGATAGTGCTGGGCGTCGCAATGTCATACGTACTGCATATCATCATACACTATAAATACACCGGTGATGCCAAGAAGGTGATTAACGACGAGACGAAACCCGTGCTGTTGGGATGCATCACCACCATCGGTTCTTTCATGGGACTTATCTTCATCAAGACCGACCTGCTGCAGGACTTCGGTCTGTTCGCAGCCCTTGCAATCATCGGCACCACGGTATTCTCGCTCATCTATCTGCCCCACCTCATGGAGCTGGAAAGCAACAGGATTAACAAGCGTGCCTTTGCTGCGATAGATAAGTTCAACAACTATCCTATCGACCGAAAGAAGCCCCTGCTGGCTATCGTTTTCGTTTTCGTTATCGTTTTCGTTACAGCATACGCCATTAAGGGTACCGACTTCGATGCCGATATGAGCCACCTTGGCTACCTGTCTCCAAACACGGAATATGCGGAACACCTGCTGGACTCTAAGACAGCTTCCACCGGCGAACTTACCGACACGACAAGATACTTTGCCTCTCAGGGCAAGACAGCCGAGGAAGCCCTTCAGAATTTCAGTCTGCTGCAGGCGAAGCTCGACTCTCTGCAAAAGTTAGGATTGGTGAAGGACTATACCCACACCAATTCCATCTTCGTGCCCCTCAAAGAGCAGCAGCAGCGCATCGACGCATGGAAGGCGTTCTGGACACCCGAGCGCATCAACAAGGTGCGTCCTTTCATTCCAGCCGATTCGCCTTTCTATGAGTTGGTAGAGGGTGACTACTCTCCTGCCCCTCTCTATGAGGCAGACCTCATTCCTGTCGGCTATCAGTCAACGCTGATGGAGCAGACAATGGCTGGCGACTGGCTCATCTTCACTAACGTCACCATGCCGCGCAACCTGAAGGCATACACTGCCGTCTGCGATGCCATTGCCAACGAGCCGGATATGATGGTGCTCGATACCAACTACTACACCAAAGACGGCCTTACAACCCTCAACAGCGACTTCAACGTACTGCAATGGGTCAGCATGGCATTCGTATTTGTCGTATTGCTGCTCAGCTTCCGTTTCAACTGGAGATATGCCCTGCTTGGTTTCGCACCAATCCTTATCTCATGGATTATCGTTCTGGGAGCAATGGCACTCTTCAATATCCGCTTCAATCTCATCAACATCATCATCTCTACCTTCATCTTCGGTATTGGTGTTGACTATTCCATATTCATCATGTCAGGACTCATCGGCGAGAAGAATCACACCACGGCCCACATGCTGGCATTCCATAAGACGGCCATACTCTTCTCTGCCTTCATCCTCATCGTTACTGTTGCCTCCATGCTCCTTGCCAAACATCCGGCCCTCCAGTCGGTAGGCTTCGCAACCCTCGTGGGCATGATATCCGCAGTAGCCCTGTCATACATACTACAACCAGCGGTGTTTAGGATGTTAAATGTGAAACCTGAAACTTGAAACCTGAAACTTGAAACCAACTGTTCTCATAATCGGTTCGGGCCTTGGTGCCCTTGAGTGCGGTGTTCTCCTGTCAAAGCGAGGGCTGCACGTGCGAATTCTGGAGCGGCAGCATCAGCCAGGTGGCTGCATGCAGAGCTATCGCCGCAATGGCATGGACTACGATACCGGCCTGCACTACGTTGGCGGCATCGGTGAGGGCCAGGTGCTCCACGACATCTTTCAGGAACTCGGACTGCTGTCCCTTCCCTGGCAGCGTCTCGACCCTGACGGCTTCGACCGCGTCACCATCGGCAGCGAGACATTCCCGTTCGTTGAGGGCTACGACAATTTTCTGCGTGTAATGTCCGAACGCTTTCCGTCACAGAAGGCCGGGCTGCAAAGATATATCGAAGTCCTTCGCGACAGCGACACGGACATCAGCATGCACTATGCCGACGTCAATGCGTGGCAATGGCTCAACGAGACATTCTCCGACCCGCTGCTCATCGCTGTTCTCTCGGGAACGTCCCTCAAGATGGAACTCAACCGCGAGACCTTGCCGCTGTTCAACTTCGCCCACGGCAACGCCTCCTTCATACAGAGCAGCTGGCGACTCAATGCACCTGGAAACGTACTCGTAAACCAACTCGTAAAGCAGATAGAAGGTAATGGTGGAGAGATACTCTGCAATAGCGAGGTGATAGAACTTATCGAGAAAGATGGTAAACTTAGTACTGCTGTCTGCAAGAATGGCGAACGCTATGATGCCGACATCTTCATTTCCGACATCCACCCCTCGCTCACCATCAATCTCATCAAGGAGAGCAAGGTCGTCAAAGGCATCTATCGCCGTCGCATGACGTCACTGGAAAACACCTTTGGCATCTTCACGTGCTCCCTGCGTCTGGATACAGAGCAGTTCTATGCCAACCATAACAAGTTCCTCTACTCCACCCCTTCTGACGTGTGGGACAGGAACGGCATACTCATCTCTTTTGCACAACCTAATCAGATAGACATCCTCACCCCAATGCTGTGGAGCGAGGTGTCACAGTGGCACGATACCACCCTTGGCCATCGCGGTGACGACTATAAAGCCTTCAAGGCCGCTAAGGCACAAGAACTGATGGCAAGGGCTGAAACACTCTTGCCTGGTCTTCGTGATGCCGTAAAAGAAATTTATTGTTCTACACCTCTTACCTGGCGCGACTACAACAATGCGCCGGAAGGTAATGCCTATGGTATCCGCAAGGATTACTCCAACCACCTGATGACAATTCTCACCCCTCGCACTCCTCTGCCCAACCTTCTTCTTACAGGACAGAGCCTGATGATTCACGGCATTCATGGCACCACCATGACAGCCTACTTCACCTGCAAGGAAGTCTTCATGGTTAGTTAAGAGTTAAGAGTTAAGAAATAAACCTTTCACCTTTCACTTCTTACTTGTCTTCGACAGGTTTTTCAGCGAAACGCTCTTTACGGCAGGAGAAGGCGATGTAGAAACATTAGCCGCTGCTGACGGATTATAATACGTCCTTGCCTCTGGTAACCATGCCTGTATCTGTTTTATTCTCTTCTCGTCAGACGGGTGGTCGCTAAAGATAGAGTTGGAACTGTTTCCCACAGCCGCCATGCGTTGCCAGAAAGATACTGCAACATCCGGATCATATCCTGCCATAGCGGCAAAGATGAGTCCTATATGGTCTGCCTCACTCTCCTGCTTGCGTGAGAAGCCGGAGGTCCAAGCCTGGGCACCAATGCCAATGGCTGCCGATGCTATCGACTGTATGCCGGAACTGACACCTGCAGCACCAGCTACACCGCCGATTACCGACATTGCCGTCTGCTGCTTGTAGGAATTGCTGATACGTTCTGCTGAGTGTTTTGCTACAGCATGTGCTATCTCGTGTCCCAATACTACGGCAAGCGATGCCTCGTCTTTTGTAACAGGCAGAATACCCTCATAGACAACAATCTTGCCACCAGGCATACACCAGGCATTAACCTGATTATCCTGCACCAGGTTAAACTCCCACTGATAGTTTGCCACTTCGTTTCCCATGTTGTGGGCATTGAGATAAGCCACAACAGCCGATGCCAAGCGCTGACCCACACGTTTTACCATTGCCGTATTGGCAGCATCAGTTGAGGGCTTTGCCGACTTCATATATTTGCTGTACTCATCACTGCTAAGGCTCAAAATCTGTTCGTCACTAACTACCAGACGTTGTTTTCTGCCCGTAATAGGCACCTGAGTAGTAGTACCACAACTCACCAAGATAGCAGCTACTATCGCTGTCAGAAGTAATTTTACCTGTTTCATATAACTGTAAAGTGTTAATATTTTTTTCTGCGGACAAAATTACAACAATTTTCTCTAACAACAAAAAATATATTAATTTATTTGGCACTTCGTCCTTTTTTTCATACCTTTGCCCACAAAGTAAATTCATAATTCACAATTCATAATTCATAATTCATAATTCACAATTCATAATTCATAATTGTCCCCATGCAACGCTTTATTTCTTCGTGTGTATTATCGCTTTTTGGTCTGATTACCCTTTCTGCACAGCCGGCAGGAGGCTTTGGAGGCGTACAGCAGAAAGCAACATTAGAAACCTCTCAGGAGTGGAAAAATGTCAACTATGCCGGTGACGACCAGACATATCACACCTGTGACATCTATCTGCCCAAGCAGCAAAAAGACAGTTATCCTGTGGTGATTCATATCTACGGCAGCGCCTGGTTTAACAACAATGGCAAGGGTGTCGCAGACCTCGGTACCATTGTCCGTGCTCTGCTCAATGCCGGCTATGCCGTTGTCTGCCCGAACCATCGCAGCAGTATGGATGCCCAGTGGCCAGCCCAGCTTCACGATATCCGTGCCGTAGTACGTTTCGTGCGCGGTGAGGCCGGTAAGTATCATTTCGACCCCTCATTCATCGCTACCAGCGGATTCTCCAGCGGTGGACACCTCGCCTCTACTATGGCAACCACCAGTGGCATGAAGACAGCTACCGTAGGCACTGTTACCCTCGACCTCGAAGGAAATCTGGGACAATACACCAGTCAGCCAAGCAATGTTAATGCAGCCTGCGACTGGTCTGGTCCTGTAGATCTTACCGCTATGGACTGTGGCAAGCATATCACAATGGGTCAGGACAGTCCGGAAGATGTGCTGCTGAAATCAAAAATCGACAAGGAGCCAGACAAATATCGCAGTCTCAGTGCCGTGGAGTATATCGACAAAAACGACCCACCTGTTATCATCTTCCACGGAGAGAAGGATAATGTCGTTCCCGTTTGTCAAGGTATAAAGTTCTTCGAGCTACTGCAAGCCGCCGGTGTCAAGACTGAGGCAACATACCCCGCAGAGGGAGGTCATGGCGGTCCCGCAATGTACACAGAAGAAAATCTCCAGAAGATGGTAAACTTCCTCAACAGCGTCAAAGGAAAGTAAATTGTTCCAAGGTCGTTCGTAGGGGAAAGTAGCCAAATTGACCGATTGACCGATTGACCGATTGACCGGTTTACCATAAAAAAGCTTGCGTGTCTCACGACAGGCAAGCCCTTATTTGTAAAAGTTATGAATAAAAAAAATTTCGCTTTAAACCACTAAGTTCGCTTTCTATTTCCTATTTCATATAACACCTCCTTTCTATTAACTATAAACTCTAAACTATAAACTCTAAACTTTACTCTATATCATCCCACCAAGTATCAAATTCCTTCATGGCAGTTCTGAAACTTAATTCGTCGAACTTTGTCCCAGAGATTGTGTGAAGAACTTTGAAGATGTCTGTGAGCATTCTGTTTCTTTCTGTGGTTTTCTCCCACATTTTCAGGTAGAAGATATCATCCCTGATGCCCTGTTCTTTCCATTGAGTCACCTCATGCAGACTATCCTTTAAGGAAATAGACATCTGTTCACACAGGAAGATTGTCATGTCAATATACCCTTTCGGAAACCGTCTGGCAAGTTGTTTCAAGGCGTACTTATATGCCGCAGTATAATTCTTGAATAGCAGCAGCTTTCCGTCTTTATCCTTGAAAGCGAATGGGTTATATTGCTCAATGATGTAAACCAAATCTTTTGGATCAAACCAACTCTTACATTGTAACTTAATCATTGTCTTCTGTTTTTTTAATAATTTTTTGATAGGTGTCATCGGTGAGTTTCTCAATGCAGCCCATCTTCTTCCAGTTATAAATAACCATCTTCACAGGCGTTTTGACACCCTGCTTTAAGCAGCTGGTATAGACATCACTCTTTGTAAACTTTGTCGGCAGGTCTTCAAAGACAGACTTCTGGGTGATTACAGGAACAACATTTACCTGTTCATTGTATTTCGGACCCCAAAGTTTCATGATACCTTCAAGGTCTCTTTCCATCCACCATCTTATGAACTTTCTACAGTTTTCGATGTCAACCTTTGTCATGCGTCTGTTGTAAAGACAGGTACACATCAGGGCCAGTCTGAAACCTCTTACAGCCACACGTCTTCTGAACACATCCCTTGCAACGTCCACATCAAGAGCCGATTGCTTTATCTGCGATTTCAGGAAGTCTTTTATCTCAGGCATTATCCAGTCGAGTTCTACTATCTGACGTTCCCTGAATTTGAAGTGCCAGTCCACCTCACTTTCAAACTCCTCTTCTGTCATACTTTCGATAATATCCCTGTTTGCTTTGCAAGGAGATTCGTATGTATTTTCGTCACATCGCTTTATGAAGTCCTCTATGGTTTTTACAGCCTTATTGTTCAGATGTTTCCACATTGGTGGTTCGGCAAACTGCTGGTTCTCTATGGCAGTAAAGGTACATCGTGTCACAAGACCATTCTCCACATTCCTGAAGTAATTCAACAGCTGCTGCACAGTTCCTGTTATCAGCAGATTCCAGAACAGGCGCACCCTTCCTTTGAATGTGCTTGGACTCTTATATTGCTGACCATAGACACCATTATCCCAAGCCACACGCACCATATCATCCTTGTTACCGCCAGCAGCTCTTACACCTTTTGCCCATGTGTCCATTTCTGCTGCAAAGGTAAACATATGAAAACCACGATTGTTTCTCTGTTTCTCCAGCAGCTCTGCCTCAGAGTTCTTTGCATCCATAATTCTCAGGCTGGTGTTTGGATTGTCAGGCGACTTCTCATTACTGCCTTTCTTGTTCAACTTTTCCAGATAGAACTTTTCCTTCTGCATCTGCACACAATCACGCAGTTCCAAGTCTTTCATCAGCATTTCTATAAACCTCTCCACAAATCCCTTACCAGTGCCAGGAGGGGCATATATGACCGAGAAGAATGATGTGGTATGTATTCTGTTGTCATAAGGATACTCAGCACCCACATAGCTTGTCAAAGTCCCTAATATAGGAAGCAGGGCATTTATGGCAGGTATAACAAAATCTCTCGGAGCACATGAAACCAGTTCCCTTATCACAGGCGGCAAGTATGGAGGTGCTATAAAGTCTTCATCAGGCTTTTCACTCAGCATATACTGTTGCAGAGCCCCTTGATTGGCACCAGTTGGAATATAGAATCCATTATCCTTCAAAAAGAAATAGAAGTCCTTTGGAAGTGATGACAAAGTATTCACCTTACATATACTCTTTATCTGGTCCCAACATTCCTCGGCAGTATGTCCGAATCGAGGCAGAATATACAGCAGCATCCTCTTGTTATTGCTACAAATGCATCGGAAGTTCTTTACCAACTCATTATAGAAGTTATGTACCTCTCCAGCAGATGGTTCTCCATGTACCTCAATATATTTATTTACTATAGTCCTGACGTTGACGCCCCTGTAGTCAAAAGTCTCAAACCTTTCAATCTCCTCTTGTGAGAATTCGGCAGCCTCCTCTGAAAGTTTCCCTAGATCACCTTTCTGACTGTTACCATCTGGGGTGATGGCTGGGTTTACTATGTCACCGTCCAGTTCCGGCTCTGTTTCCATGAAAAGCATAGAGTGTTCAAACAGTATGTCATCCGCCTTTGACAGGAAGCTCAGTCTGCTGAAGTCATGAACAGCATCATCATACTTTCCTTCTCCTTCTTCAAGGGGAAACTCTTCAGAAAACCATTTCATGTTATCAAGCAAACTTGTCAATCCTTTCTGACCTCGAAGGACTATTCTCAGACCTTTGCCACCACAGGTAATATGAGCCAGCACAATATTATCACATATCCATTCATTACCCTTCAGTTCAAACAGACGTTGCCATATCTCTTTAGGGTCTTTGTCGCACTTATCTATGTCCACCATTGCAAGCTGTGTCGGTATCATGGCACTAGCCATTCTTGTTGACTCTGTTCTACCAGTAAATATCACTCCAGGCACACTCTTCTTTGCAATAGCTTTCTCATCTTTGTCGGCTGCCGAGCGCACCTTGTCGATGCGCTCAACAAACCATTTCTCGGACATTATCTTTTTTATATCAGCCCAGCTTTTCACCTGTGGCTTAATGCCGGGCTTGACATTCCCCTCCTTATCAGTAAAGGGATGATAATAATCAAATCGCATATTTTTTTCTTACTTAAGAGATTAATAAAATGATTACTTAATTTTTAACTCTTAACTTACTAAGTTCCTTCTCTGCGCTCTCCACTTCTCTGTCAAGCACTCTTATCACACTCGGTATGCCTATTACCTTTGGTATGCTCTGGAAGAACTTGTAACGCTCTGGAGACTCCTTCAGCCATCCATGTTCCAATGGCTTAATCAATACATCCTGTCTCTTATAACTTGGCTTGCGATTGAAAGCCCTGAAGGTTAATTTACCTGTTTCAGCGTCGATTCTTACTGAACCATCCACACACTTACCACTCTTGATTCTTACTAAGACTTCTTTGTCGATTTCAATTTTTTTAATCAT
>CADCAX010000066.1 GCA_902799455.1 uncultured Prevotellaceae bacterium | reverse complement strand
CTTGCTGCGGAATTCTTTATAGTTTTCTACTGTGCCAGTATTAGAAATCTTTACCTTGCCGATGACAGGACCATTCTGGCTGTCGATGCGGATGGTGACGTCACACTGACCTGTGGTGGCTGCCAGGATACTGAAACGCTTGGCACCATCCTTGAAATCTACTCCGCGAAGCTTTATGAATTCACCCTCGTCGATGTCGAAGATATACATATTGCGCTTACCGGTAGAGAAAGGCATGTCTTTTACGACGCCTGTGTTGGGGATGCCCATCTTTGCAGACTTCAGGCCATATCCCCACGCCATTGTCTCAGCTTCTACACGCTGATAAGGGTTGAACCATTCAATCTGCTGCATAGGCTGTTGGTCGAGCCAGTAAGGTTCTTCCTGAATAGTGCCGTCAGCATTATACTTCATCTCCGTTCCTGAGACGCTGCGACGCTCGTGGTGTACGAACGTGTTGAGGTGCATGAGGTCGTAGTCCTGACCGAAGACATAGGAGTGGCCCTTGAAGTCGCAGATGCCCGGGTGGTTGCCACGGTCACGTTGGGTCGGCTTCATGATATAATTCTTCCATTCCCATGGTCCCATAGGAGAGTCGCTCATAGCATAGCCGAGGGCCTCAGGACAGCAGGTAGTGGCAAAGCCGAGATAGTACTTTCCGTTGCGCTTATAGAACCATGGACCTTCCTGATAGTTCTTCACCTTCCAGTCTGCTTTCTGTGAACCCGGAATGCGCAGGTTTATCTTTGCCCCCTCCTCCTTGACAGGACGCATCACGCCATCCTGCTGGTTGAGCACAAAGATATCGCCACTGGTAGAAATCATATCCTCATTGAGCTTGATACAATAGACATGCGGGTTGCCCCAATACATATACGCCTGTCCGTCGTCGTCGGTAAAGACAGATGGGTCAATATCATCCCAGTGTTCCTTCTGCCATACAAGAGGCTTGCCGAGGGGGTCTTTGAAAGGACCGTAGGGAGAGTCGGCCACGAGGACTGCGATGCCGTGTCCGTGGAGTGGGGCATAGAGGTAGTATTTACCGTTGCGCTCAACAGTCTGTATTGCCCATGCGCCATTATCACGACTGCGCCAAGTAATGTCTTTCAGGGACGCTACGGCACCATGTTCTGTCCAGTTCACCATATCGGTGGTTGACCATAGCAGCCAGTCGTACATAAAGAAACCTGCTGAGTTTTTCTCGTTTAAGTCAGGAATATCCTCAGGAGAGGCATCATGGGATGTATACAGGAACAGAGTGTCGCCAACTACCAATGGGGCAGGATCGGCAGTAAACTTTGTCTGGAAGAGGGGTAGGTTGACAGACTTCTCTCCGCGAACTGCAGCCTGAAGGGCCAGCGAGTCCTGAAGAAGTTCGTTAACGCCATTGTCGGCAACAGCATAACACTGGGGCACAAGGGCCGCACAACAGAAAAAGAGTGATTGAAAGAAAAATTTTTTATTCATAGTTTTGCATGAAAATGTGATTTTTCGGTGCAAAGATACGAATATAATGTGATTTTCGGTTTCGCTGATGTGTCAGAAAGTATTTTTCAGGTATCAATTCACCTTTCACCGTTAACCTTTAACCTTTAACCGTTAACCGTTAACCGTTTAAGTCCCGGTAACATCGTGTCTATCTGCTTCAGGCGGGCTTTGTGCAGTTCGTCGTTTGCTGTTGCGTGGGACTTGTAGAGTTCCAGGGCTTCTTCAAGGGGAGGAATAGCATCGGAATAGTTGCCTTGCATATAGTGGGCCATGCCAATATGAAACAGTACATCGGCTTTGTCGAGTCCAGAGACAAGAGGCAGCATCCTGTTGTGGATGACCAGCGATGTGGTGTAGTTGCCTATATGAAAGAGACTCTCGCCACAGGCATAGAGATATATTGACTGTTCCTTTGGCGAGAGGGCTGTAAGGGTAGATTGGCTCGTGGTGTCGCGAAGAAGGGGAAAGAGTGTCTTTGCTGCTTCTTCATAGTTACCTTCTTTATAATACGCAAAGCCGAGATATGCGAGATAGCGTGGGGTGAGGGTATAGTCTTGCTGCAGTTTTTCGAAATTAATGATTGCCTCATGATATTTTCCGCCCTGAAAATATTCTGTTGCTTTGGTAAGCAACTCTTGCGGTGATGACTTACCTGCAGGAGATGCTGCTGCAACAATGACGAAGAGGCATAGCAGAAGACTCAGCAATGCCTTTATGTAGGGACGCTCCCAGTCCGACAGATGGTGTTTGGTATCATTATACTGCAGCAGGTCAAGGTCCATCATGACATGCTTCGAATCAGTCCTTCCCAGCTGACGCTCTATTCTCTTGAGAGTTTGGCAGAACTCTGACTCGGAAAGCATGGTATTACCTCTTGCGATGCAGTTGGAATAGGGCTCACATCCATTCGTTTCATCAGGGCTGGTGATAATCTTTGAGAAGGAGATGTCTGGGAAGGTCTTTGTCAAGACTTCCTGAACACGCGACATCTGCACTTCGCGATTAACATTGCAGCCTATGGATATGATGAAACAGTTGGGCAATTAACAATTAATAATTAACAATTCTTTTAGTCGCTTCGCTTGGTAAAAGCGTCACAAGTGCCGAGTGAACAATTAATAATTATGAATTAAAACTCACTGGTAAAGTGGAATCTGATATTTTCGAAGTCCTGTTGTGCCATCGAGAGGACGTAGCTGGAGTCGGCAAGGAAGACGTCTCTGTCGTCTTTGTCTTTTGCCATGTATTGATACTTACGTTTCTTGAAATTCTCCAGTTCTGCTGCATTGTCGCTTTCTATCCAGCAGGCCTTATGAAGGTGTACTGGTTCCCAGCGACATTTGGCGTTGTATTCGTTTTCCAGACGATATTGTATGACTTCAAACTGCAGTTGTCCCACAGTACCCACGATGCGACGACCATTGAACTGATTGACAAATAGCTGTGCCACACCTTCGTTCATGAGTTGCTCAAGACCTTTCTGGAATTGCTTTGCCTTCATAGGATCGTCGTTCTCGATATATTTGAACATCTCTGGAGAGAATGATGGCAGTCCTCTGAAATGCAGAAGTTCGCCCTCGGTTAGGGTGTCTCCGATTTTGAAGATGCCATTATCTGGCAAACCTACAATATCTCCAGCCCATGCCTCGTCGATGGTCTCTTTGCGCTGTGCCATGAATTGGGTAGGAGAGGAGAAACGCAATGTCTTATTCTGGCCCACATGAAGGTATGGCTGATTGCGCACAAACTTGCCAGAGCATACCTTGCAGAAGGCAATACAGGAACGATGGTTAGGGTCGATATTGGCAGTTATCTTGAAGATAAAACCAGTGAATTTCGGCTCTTCCGGATTTACCATTCTCTCTACCGCTTTCGTGGGGCGTGGAGAGGGAGCTATCTCAACAAAGCAGTCGAGCAATTCTTGTACTCCGAAGTTATTCAATGCTGAACCAAAGAAAACAGGCGCCAGCGTGCCTTCGCGATAATTGTCTACATTGAATGGGTCATAGATGCCTTCTATCATCTCAAGGTCGTCACGCAGATGTGCAGCATCATCTTCACCCACCTGAGCTTCCAAATCGGAAGAAGTGATGTCGATAGCTACCTTCTCCGTAACGCGTTGTTTGTCTGGAGTAAAGAGGTTTAACTGGCTTTCGTAGATGTTATAGACGCCCTTGAATTTCACACCCTGATTGATAGGCCATGAGAGCGGGCGCACCTTTATCTGCAGTTCTTCTTCGAGTTCGTCGAGCAGGTCGAACGGATCACGACCTTCACGGTCCATCTTGTTAATGAAGATTATAACAGGAGTATTGCGCATGCGGCACACCTCCATCAGTTTTCGTGTCTGTGCCTCCACACCCTTTGCAGAATCGACTACTATAATAGCAGAGTCAACGGCGGTGAGGGTACGATAGGTGTCTTCGGCAAAGTCCTGGTGACCTGGGGTATCGAGGATGTTGACCTTATAAACCTCGCCTGTCTTGTCTGCAGGGGGAGTATAGTCAAATTCCATGACAGAGGTGGACACAGAGATACCACGTTGTTTCTCAATATCCATCCAGTCGGAGGTGGCTGTCTTGCGTATCTTATTACTCTTTACGGCACCTGCAACCTGTATCTGTCCACCGAAAAGCAGAAATTTCTCAGTAAGGGTGGTCTTACCTGCATCAGGGTGAGATATAATCGCAAAAGTGCGGCGTCTGTTGATTTCGTTCATTTAGTATAATTATGAATTATGAATTATGAATTTTGAATTATGAATTAATCAGTCGTCTTCAAACTTCAGTCCTTCTTCTTTATCTTTTTTGTAGTAATCGGAAAGCATGCCGAGGAAGGTGGATATTTCTTTTACGGCATTGCTGGTAGAGGCGCTGATTTCTTTATTCTGCAGGCGCAGCAGCGTTACGCCATATACTGCATTGAGGCATGTTTCTACCTCGGAAAAATCCTTGCTGCCCTTGTTGCGCAATTCTACGATGAATGGCAATACCTTATAGTATTCGCTGCTGTAGAAAGGAAATTTCGGAGATTGGAGTAATTGCGCATGCAGCTCATCCAGTTGCTGCACGATAATCTTATTTATCTGTATGTGTCCCCCTTGTGTCAGACCCTCTTCACGAATCATGCGAATCAGGTTGCCATACCAGTCGATAGTCTCCTCACGCTGCTCTTCTGTGAGTTCGAAACGTGAGATATAGTCGCGCTTGATGGCAGAAAGGTCACACTGATAGGCACGGATGGTATCTTCCACCTGCCACATATACAGCAGATAGCCAACGATATTGTCTTTTCGCAGTTGTTGGGAAATTGTCATAGTGAAATAGAGAATAAGTTGAATGCGGTACCCATGAAGATGGCAAAAGAGAATACCATGACGATAGTACCTATTATCCTGTTAATAATCTTTATAGCGTCGAGTGAGAAGAATTCGCGTACCTTATCAATCATCCATGTCAGACCATACCACCACAGCAGGGCTCCTCCTGCAATAGAGAGATATCCCAGTGACATCTCAAGAGGATGATCGGGCACAACAAAGGCAAACTGTGCGAATGTTGCGAGGAATAGGAATATGATGAGAGGATTTGAGAATGTTACGATGAATGCTGTCACGAAGTTGTGTAGCAAGGTGCCTCTCACACCCTTACTTTGGTGGACCTTGCTGCGTGGGTCGCTCTTAAAGCAGTATATGCCGAAGATAAAGAGCAGCACGGAGCCGAATATCTGCAGGCAGAATTTGTTTTGCGGATTGTCAATCAGTTCCATTGCGAAACTCATGCCGAAACCTGTCAGCATAGCATATATTATATCGCTGAGGGTCGCTCCCAGACCTGTCACAAAGCCGAACCAGCGTCCTTTGTTCAATGTGCGCTGGACACACAGTATTCCGACGGGACCCATAGGGGCGGAACATACAATACCTATTATCATGCCCTTGATAATGATATCAAGGAAGTTGAATTGCAATGGAAAAGCAAAAGGTGTCATATCTACTCTTCTTTATATTTCTCTCCGAAGTATCTCAGTAAGATTGCTTCGTTATTCTTTTCTGTTTCTAAATAATCCAATACGCTGCCGATACGTTTCTCTGCTTTTTCCTTCAGGTCCTCATAGATGCTTTTGGGGAAGCGAAGGTCTTCTGAGAGGTATCTTTGCTGTGGATAGTATATTATCGGTACAGTACGCGATGGAGCGTAACGTATGATTTTTCTTTGTGCCAGACTCTTCAGCGCCACATGCAGCTGTGACTCGTCGATGGCTAAGCGGCGGGCTATCGCCATTTCGTCGATGAATGTGAAGTCGGAGAAGAGTGTGCCGTAATACCTCAACAGGCGTGTCAGCACATCTTCCTCGGTTTTTGACAGCCCCTGGATGTTGTTGAGCTCATAGCGTGAGATGTTCATTATAACGCGAGCCCGTTCGTTGTGTGCTCCGTCATATTCTATGTATCCTGCATTCTGCAGTATATGGAGCGCTCCGTGAAGGGTGGCAGGCCATAGGTGATAGTTTACGCAGAATTGCTCTTCATCGAAGACATAGGTGGCTCCTTCGCCGTCTTCAACTGCCAACTGAAAGAAGTAAGACAGTTTGTCGTATACATTCCGTATATAATCCTTGTCAGGATATTGCTCGTTGAGATGTGTCCGCAGTTGTGTCTTGTCGCGTTTGTCGTATAGCAACACAGCATATGACAGCTGACCGTCGCGGCCTGCACGACCTGCTTCCTGATAGTATGCCTCAAGCGAGTCAGGCACATCGGCATGTATGACAATTCTCACATCAGGCTTGTCAATACCCATTCCGAAGGCGTTTGTGGCTACCATAACGCGGATGGTGTTGTTCTGCCACAGCTGCTGATGCTTCTGCTTCACGCTAAAGTCAAGGCCCGCATGATAGTAGGTGGACTTTATGCCGTATGTCTCCAACTCTTTGGATAATTCCTTTGTCTTTTCGCGGCTGCGGGTATATATGATGGCGGAACCTTCTACTGCCTCTAGAATCTTCAGTATCTGTCCTATTTTGTCATTGGTATGTCTCACGACATAACGCAGGTTGGGACGTCGGAATGACATGCTGAATACATGAAAGCTCTCTTCGCCATTTTCATTGTCAGGCCTGCTGAGCTCATTCTTTATGTCTTCTATCACCTCTGTTGTCGCTGTTGCTGTAAGTGCGAGTACAGGGCAATTGGGTAGCTCTTGGCGTATCTCCTTGATGTGCAGGTATGCAGGACGGAATTCGTGTCCCCATTGTGATATGCAGTGTGCCTCGTCAACAACGATGAACGAAACCTTCATATGGCGCAGCTTTGCCAGAAAGAGTGATGACGAGAGGCGCTCTGGGGAGATATACAGGAATTTTACGGCTCCGAAGACGGCATTGTCCAGTATTCTCTGAATCTCATCACGGCTTTGGCCTGTATATATCGCCTCTGCCTTGATACCGCGTTTCTTAAGATGCTCCACCTGGTCTTGCATAAGTGCTATAAGTGGAGAAATGACGATACACGTTCCCTCCATAGCGAGTGCCGGCACTTGGAAGGTGATACTCTTTCCACCTCCTGTCGGCATCAGACCTATGGTGTCATGACCGCTTCCGATACTGTTGATGATATCCTCTTGTATAAAGCGGAAGGAGTCATAGCCAAAGTTATCCTTCAGTATGGAAGTGTATGTCATCTATCTGTAATTGTACAAATCCTTTCTTGTACTGATTCTCTTCGATGGTGTATGCAATGTCGAATGCCTGTTTTGACTTTATCTGTTTCACCAGTGGTGCCTGTCCGAAGGCGATGCCATTGACTACTGTAGGTGATTTGGAGTCAACAAGTTCCATCTTGACATGCTTCTGGGTGCGACCAACTACCTTTGAGGTGCCGAAGTCATAGACCTCTTTCGTCATGAAGTGTGGCTTCATGTTTCCAGGGCCGAAAGGTGAGAAACGCTTCAGGTCGTGGAGCAGTCTTCTGTTTATGTCAGCGAAGTCTATTACTGCATCTATCTTTATTGCCGGCTCTGTCTGGGTGGGTGAGATATGCTCTGCGACATATTTCTCGAAATTTGTCTTGAAGCGTTCAACGTCGCTCCAACGTATGGTTAGGCCGCAGGCATAGGTGTGTCCTCCGAAGTTGACAAGTAACTCGCGACAGCTTCGTATTGCGGCATATATGTCAAAGCCTGCAACGGAACGTGCAGAGCCGACTGCATAATCGCCCTCACGTGTGAAGACGATGGTAGGACGGAAATAATCTTCAGCCAGACGTGTCGCTACAATTCCCAGGATACCCTTCTTCCATGTCTCGTCATATACAACGATGCTCAATGGGGTCTCGGATGCCCATAGCTTGGAGTCTTCCTTATCCAGCAGAGCATGTACCAACTCATTGGCTTCCTCTGTCATCTGCTTATCGGCTTCGCGACGCTGGTCGTTGTATTCATCAATCTCCTTCGCAAGCTCCAGAGCCTTTTCAAGATTACGCTCTACAAGCAGGTTGACAGCCAGTTGACCATTCTCCATACGGCCAGAGGCATTTATGCGCGGACCTATCTTGAAGATGATGTCATTCATGGATATCTCCTGCTCGCTGAGGCCACAGGTCTCTATGATAGCCTGTATGCCCGTAGAAGGCTTCAGATTCAGCTGCTTGAGGCCATGATATGCCAGAATGCGATTCTCGTCAGTTATGTTGACGAGGTCTGACGCGATGGAAATGACACACAGGTCGAGTAGGGGAATGAGTTTTGAGAATGGTATGCCGTTATTCTTTGCAAATCCCTGCATGAATTTAAATCCTATTCCGCATCCGCAGAGGTGCTTGAAAGGATATGTGTCTGCCTGCTGCTTCGGATTGAGAATCGCGATAGCTGGGGGCAGAATGTCATTACCGTTTTCGTCTGTATCGGGGAAATGGTGGTCGCAGATGATGAAGTCTATGCCAAGACTGCGTGCGTATGCAATCTCTTCGTGGGCTTTTATGCCGCAGTCGAGAATGATGATGAGGGTAACACCACGCTGCTTTGCATAGTCAATACCCTTTTTGCTGACACCATAGCCTTCATCGTAGCGGTTTGGAATGTAGTATTCCAGATTGCTGTAATACTGCAGCAGGAATTTATATACCAGTGTTACGGCAGTAACTCCGTCAACGTCGTAATCACCATACACCATGATATGCTCCTTGCGGCCTATGGCATCATTAAGTCTGTCAACGGCTATATCCATATCCTTCATGCGGAACGGATTGATAAGGTCTGGCAACTGGGGACGGAAGAACAGTTTTGCATTTGATTCTGTGGTGATACCGTGACGTACCAATTGCATAGTAAGTATCTCAGACATGTTGAGTTTTTTACTCAGTTCCCATGCCTGACGATATTGTTCTGCGCTATATTGTTCTATGTCCCAGCGAATCATTGGTGTCGTATAGTTGTTTATTCAGAGTATTCGGCAGCTTGTGCCACAATCTTCTTGAGGTTAAACCTTGATATCAGCCCGTCCTGAGTTATGTCGGCTGTTACGTTATATGTAGAGAAACGCTCTTGTGAAAGGTCTTTGCGGTCTATATTCAGAGTGACGGTAAATTGTGCCCTCAACACGTCTGAGCCGCCCTCGTCTGTGGCATGTTTGGCGCTGAATGGGTCCATGATGCGGAAATTCAGGTTGTTGACGTCTGGCTTGTACAACTTCTCCATGAAAGTTACCACATCGCTGTTCGTTGCCCCTACACGGTTCAGAAACCTTGTCATTGTTGATGGTACTGTCGAGAGCAACTGGTCAGTATCATGAGAATTTATAGCCTGGAAGAAACGTCTGCAGACACTGCGGGCGAAATCCACTTCCTCTTCAGTGGCATTGTTGCTGGCCAATTGTAGTATGCGAGCCTTTGCCTCTCCAGCCCGTTTGCTGGTGGGGTGTTCCCGCAGGTATTTCTCGTAGGCATCAATAGTGTTTATCTTTTGTGCCAGAGCGTAGTCAATAGAGTCGATAGCATCCAGCTGATCCTGCTCCTCCTTGTCGCGCTCTGCATCACGCATATGTTGCAGCATCGACTTTACGGAGTCGCGATGAACCTGTGGAGCTGCTCCGTAATGTGCCAGATAGCGTTGCAACTCATCAGCATTGTTACTCTCGACAGCCTGTTTGAAAGCTTCCTCCTCATCCTGTTTCTGCATTTGTGTGTGCAGGTAGTAAGAACCTACTCCAGCTGCAAAGACAAGGGTAAGAATACAGAAGAAGATAATAGCCCAACGTGAAGACTTGTTACCTTTTCCGGAAGACTTTGAATCAGACTTACGGTGTTTGGGAGTATTAGAGCTGGTGATATCAGGATTGCCTGCTATCTGTATCCCGCAGTTGGGACAGGTAGCAGCCTTGTCGCTGACTTGATGATTACATTCCGGACAATGTATTAACATATTTCTTTTCTATAATAAACCCTGAAAGCTTTTTACATTACTCTCAGGGTCTACTCTTGTAAAAAATATTTGTTTCTTATTTCTTTTTTGCTCCGATGCCGTTGAATATACTATTACCCTTCTTGATAATAAGCTCACCATTAATGAGGTACTTACCGTCAGCCTTCATGCCGTCAGCCTCAACTTCATTTATGCCTGTAGCACCCTTGGTAACATTGATAGTGAAAGAGGTCTCCTTAGCTATCTTCTTTGCTGCAAGGTTCGTGATGTTTACTTTTGTCACAGAAATCTGATAGGTTCCATCTGCTAAATTATCACCTGCTACAATAGGAATAGTTACCAACTCACCATTGAGTGCTGTGAAAGGATCTCCT
>CADCAX010000065.1 GCA_902799455.1 uncultured Prevotellaceae bacterium | reverse complement strand
GATTTCAACGAAAACCTTTATGATAAGGAGATTACCGTGGAGTTTGAGCGACATATAAGAGAGGAGAGACCTTTTTCTTCACCAGAGAAGTTGATGGAACAAATAAAAAAGGACATTGAATCAATATAATACAATAAAATGAAAAAGACCATTCTATACCTTTTTGTATTTGTTGCAGCACAATTACTAACAGGATTTGCCGCCAATACAATATCAAAATTATGGTTTCCAGATACTGATACATCAACAATATTGCTCATCAGTTCTGCAACATGCTCTATACTGGTCATAATCCTGTTCACCATCCTTAAATGGTGTCCTGTAAGCCGTAACTACATACGCACAAGACCATGGGCAACCCTGATATGGTCTGCATTGTTCGCCATCGGAGCCATCATACCAATAACATGGGCACAGGAGTTCATCCCTGAAACCCTTCGTAAAGATCTTATAGGAGAAACCCTTGTGGAAATGCTGAAGAGCAGAGAAGGGTATTTTATCATTTGCATACTTGCACCATTGGCTGAAGAGATTATATTCAGAGGCGCCATCATAAGGGCTTTGACAAAATGGTGGAAAGAGAAGGGCAAGAGCAATGTCTCCTCAGAATGGTATGCCATTTTTATCTCGTCAATACTCTTTGCTGCTGTTCACGCCAATCCTGCACAGATACCGGCAGCCCTTGTATTCGGAATATTCTTAGGATGGCTCTTTGTAAAGACAGGCAGCATTTTTCCTGGAACAATCGTACACTGCATAAATAACAGTTTTGCGTATGTAATGATTACTATTTTTCCAACAATGCCTATTGATGCTAAGATAGTAGATTACTTTAATGGTAATCAACTCGCTGTGGCACAAGCAATAATAGCTTCTCTCTGCATTGCCCTCCCCTCACTATACCAACTCATAAAGATAAAACGATGCACACCACATATTTCGGAAATATAGAGTGGTATCGGGAGCTTCTTGCCGCCTTGCAGAACTATGGGACAACAGACGTTCTGGAGGACATCATTGATAGCAGCGAACGATGGCAGAAGCAAACAGAGCGCAATCGCTGTTTTATTGCTACGGCTAATGGTACACAGATGCTGACAGTACCTGTTTCTGTACCAGAAAAGACTGATGGCTATATCACAACAGAGGAAATACGTATCAGCGACCACGGAAACTGGAGACATCTTCACTGGAATGCTTTATCCTCTGCTTACGGGATGTCACCTTTCTTTGATTATTATGCTGATGACATAAAACCCTTTTTTACGGAGAAATGGGAGTTTTTGGCTGACTATAACCTTTCTATTACAAAGAAAATGATAGAATTATTGGGGGGAGATGACATTCTAAGACAAAAGACTTTTAAACCATCTGACAAGACAGAGATAAAACCATATTACCAAACCTTCCAAAAGCGTCATGGTTTCATTCCGAATCTTTCCATCTTAGATTTGCTTTTTAACGAAGGACCTGACAGCATTTTGTTCTTGTAATATTACAAATAGTTAATTTTTCTTCATTTTTCAAGCATTCTGTCGTTTTCTGCAAAAAAAGAATTATCTTTGCACTCAGACATCCCAAAAACAATATTATATATTACTAAAAAAGCTATGAATAATCTATTTAACATCAAGGACTACGTTGTAGTCATCACTGGAGGAACAGGTGTATTGGGCCGCAGCATCGCAAAGTATCTCGCTCTTGAAGGAGCAAAAGTTATCATCGGAGGACGTAAGGAGGACGTCGGAAAACAGATTGTAGATGATATCACTGCTGCTGGAGGTGTTTGCGAATTTGTCAAGATGGATGTTATGAACAAAGAAAACATTCAGGAGGCATGCGACTATATCGTAGGAAAATATGGCAAGGTAGATACTCTGCTCAATGCTGCCGGAGGTAATATGGCAGGTGCAACAATCACCCCTGACCAGAACTTCTTTGATTTGCAGACAGAGGCTTTCCAGACAGTATTGAACCTCAACCTCACAGGTACTGTCATTCCTACCCAGATATTCCTCAAGCCTATGGTTAAGGCTGGCAAGGGAAGCATCATCAACTTCTCATCTATGGCAGCCTTCCGTCCTATGACTCGTGTATGTGGATATGCTGCTGCCAAAGCAGGCATCTCTAACTTCACAGCGTATATGGCTACCGAGTGTGCCAAGAAATTTGGCGAGGGAATACGCGTTAATGCTATCGCACCAGGTTTCTTTATCACAGAACAGAACCGTGCCCTGCTCACCAATCCTGACGGCACATACACACAAAGAGGTCAGGATGTAGTTCGCCAGACTCCGTTTGGCAGAATGGGTGAGCCGGAAGAACTCTGTGGCACAATACACTATCTGATGTCTGATGCAGCTAAGTTCGTAACAGGTACTGTAGCTGTCGTGGACGGTGGTTTCAATACTTTTGCAATGTAAACAACGATAACGAAAACAATAAAAAATGGTAAAAACATGGCGTTGGTTTGGCAAGAAAGACAAGATTACTCTTGCCATGTTGAAACAACTGGGAGTAGAGGGTATTGTAACAGCCCTCTATGATGAGCCCTTAGGACAGGTATGGTCACGTGAGAAGATTCGTGATCTCAAGGAATATATTGAGAGCTACGGCATGAAATGGAGTGTCGTTGAGTCTCTTCCCGTAACAGAAACAATAAAATATGGCGGTAAGGACAGAGACCAACAGATAGAAGTCTATAAGGAATCTCTGACAAACCTGGGCAAGGAAGGCATCCACTGTGTTTGCTATAACTTCATGCCTGTACTTGACTGGGCTCGTACCGATATCTATCATGAGAATCCTAATGGTGCAACAAACCTGTATTTCTCTTGGCCTAAGTTTGCATACTTTGACATCTACCTCCTTCAGCGCAAAGGTGCTAAAGAAGAATGGGAAGCCATAGCAAAGGGCAACGGCAGCAATGCTTCAAAGGCAATAGCAGGACGCGACCTGATGGCAGAGATAGAGGCTTTCAAGGCTCTGCAGACACCTGAGAAGGACTTCCAACTTGTTGATGATATCGTCATAAAGACTCAGGGCTTCGTAGCAGGCAACTTCAAGGAGGGTGACGAAAAACCTCTTGAGCTGTTCCGCGAACTGCTGGCACTATATGATGGTGTTACAAAAGAGGACCTGCAAAGGAATATGAAGACCTGGTTGGAGGCCATCATGCCAATATGTGACGAGTATGACATCGATATGTGCATACATCCTGATGATCCTCCATTCCCAATCCTCGGATTACCACGTATTCTCAACTGCGACAGCGACATACAGACATTCCTCGATGCAGTACCAAATATCCACAATGGTCTTACCTTCTGTGCTGGCAGTCTCTCAGCAGGTGGTCATAATGATATCACCTATCTGGCAGAGAAATACCACGAGCGCACCCACTTTGTACACCTGCGCTCTTGCCACATTTTCCCCAATGGAGACTTCACAGAGGCAAGTCACTTGGGTGGTCGTGCAGACCTCGTAGAGTTGGCCCGCATATTTGAAAAGGAGGAGCAGCGCAGAAAGCAAATCCGCAAACCAACTACACAGGATCTCCCAATGCGTGTCGATCATGGCATGACAATGTTGGGCGATGAAGACAAGGGCTATAATGCCGGTTATTCTTTCTTGGGCAGAATGTTTGGTTTGGCTCAAGTAGAAGGTATCCTTGCAACTGTTGATAAGGAATTAGGCATAAAATACGTACAGCCAGGTTTCTTTGAAGATTAATAAACACACCATAAAACATGAAGTACGCACTTGGCATAGACATTGGCGGCACCAATACCGTTGTAGGATTGGTGGACAAAGAAGGTAATGTTCTTGGCACTGACTCTGTAAAGACACAGTCATTCCCTGTCTTGGAGGAATATGTGAAGACAGTAAGTAAACTGGCAAAAGACCTTATTAACAAAAACAATGTTTCAATCAATGAAATCGTTGGTTTGGGAATAGGAGCTCCTAATGCCAACTACTATACTGGCAACATAGAGATGGCCCCTAACCTTCCCTGGAAGCAGGATAAGGTTCCCCTTGCAAAGATGTTTCGTGAAGAACTGAACATTCCTGTAACCATTACCAATGATGCTAATGCTGCTGCTTTGGGCGAAAAGATGTATGGTGTAGCAAAAGACATGGACAATTTCATCATGATAACACTTGGCACAGGTGTTGGCTCAGGTATTGTCATCAATGGACAGCTTGTTTACGGACATGATGGCTTTGCTGGTGAATTGGGACATGTCATAATAGAACGTAATGGTCGTCTGTGCGGCTGTGGCAGAAGAGGATGCCTCGAAACATACTGTTCTGCCACAGGCATAGTAAGGACTGCAAAAGAGAGGAATACTCCTTTCCTTACTTCAAAAGATATTTATGATGCTGCCGTAAAGGGTGATGAGACAGCCATTGACATCTTCAGAGAGACAGGCACCCGCCTTGGAAGAGCTCTTGCTGATATGGTGGTATTCTCAAGCCCAGAGGCTTTTGTTCTCTTTGGAGGACTTGCAAAAGCTGGCGATTTCATCGTGAAATATACAAAAGAGGCAATGGAAGAATCTATCATGCCTATCTTTAAAGGAAAGGTGAAGATACTTCTTTCTACAATGAAAGATGCAGATGCCGCCGTACTCGGAGCATCTGCATTAGCATGGCAGTAAGCTAAAAAGGCTTACTGCTATTTTATTGTCAATACTATCTCACGCTTCTTTTCCTTCTTCTTTGTTGTCAGCACGATACGATAGAGGCTGTCTCCCCACATGCCTTTCAGATGGTCATCAAGAAGCTCTGAACAATCCTCTACACTTGCCGTAACAACCTTATCATGATAGGAAAGGGTATGGTTTCCGAGAATAACCTTTTCCTTCTTGAGCTCAGGCTTTATTGTTGTCATGAAATAAAGTCGCGTAGGCTCAATATATTTCTTTAAGGTATATACATCCGTAATCTTTATCTCTTCACCCTTTAGCTCTACATCACGCATATAGTCCTCTATCTGGGCTTCCTTCGGATATGCGTCCGTAAGGTTAAGCAGATAGTTATTACCTATCTTTTCCTTGCCATGCTTACTGTGACCTATCATGACCAAGTCTGCAACATATTCCTTTCCATCTTTCTGATTAAAGCCATTTACCTGCGGGCAGTTATGGTACTGACTCTGCATAGTCCATATATCATAGCGCTCCTTTGAGAAAGTCTTTGCTGTATATTCCCCTACTCCACAATCAATAAGCAAAGGTTTTCCATCAGCAAAAATCTCCATTGTTCCAAGGTCGTTATGGTTATGACTCTCTCCATTATTGCCACCCTTGAAAGCTACGAACAAACCGCCTTTACTGCGCATTGTGGCAACCTTGAGGTTGGGATAGAAAGCTTCGGATTTTGGCTCTTCTGCCTTTGTCTTGCTCAACTTATCGACATATTGCAGCAACAACAGTTCCCTACCCAATGTTGGGAAGTTTCCACTCTTGGCATATAGGGCAGCCGGATTGTTCCAGAAATTATCTTTCTTCGCCATAAATGCGGAGAAACCGGCCATTTTCTTGTCATTTATGAATTCTGAGAATGGGAAAAGTATATTCAGCTGTACAGCACTTTTGTTACTATGTGCATCAGCAAATGTTACGACATAGTCGTTTCCTATATACATATTATATATATAAGCCCCCATACGTGCTACCTTGTCCCTCTTGTAGTTCAGCATCGTGACATCTGCCATTTCCTCCGACCTTATCAGGTCAAGCAGATACAGGCATTCGAAGTAACTTGCGGCAGCTCTGTCCCAATATCCTGTTCCTTCGTCACATCCGCCATCATCAGGATAACTGTCTATAAAAGCCTTCATGCAGCCTTCTATCTCTGTGACAGCCTTCTGCATCCTTACCTCGTCGCTCTCATAGAGATACAGGCAAGCCAACCAGTTAGAACATATCCAGGGGTTCCAGTTCATGCCGGCAGTCTTCCACCAGTATTTACTTCCCAATGCCGGTTTCAGCATTCTGTGGTGTATCTCCTTGCTGACCTTTGCGGGCAGTGTGGGACGCACCTTTGTCAGTGGACGCTCCAGCCTACTGCATGTCCAAGCCAACAATGCTGCCGACTCTGCATTAAACAGATCCACCGTCTGTTTGCTATATTGTGGCACAGCAGCATCATAATGGGCAGGAATACCCCACCACGGCTCACGCATCATAGAGTCGATACCTACTATTATCTCATCAATGAAACGGCCCTTTCCCTCTACTATCTCCGCCATAGCAAGGGCGGCTAAATGGCGTCTGCGCTCAAAGACCTGTCCTTCATACTCCACCCTGTTGCCATCAGTCTTGAAACGTGCAAACGACTGGCGCGACAAAGCAGGCCACGGCTGGGAAAGGTAACTCTCACCATATTCCACATACGACTGCCTGTTCAGCAATTGCTGGGCAGACAACGGGATATTAATGGTGGAAATGAGAAATAAAACGAGAAATCGTATCATGGGGCATACCTTTTTTCAATACAATATAGAGATAGAAGATGATAAGGCATGTATTGCCTATAACCTCAACAACTTCGTTTGTCCAAGGTACACAGGTCATAATGCAGAACAGCAAAATCGTCAGCACTACATACGAGCTTATGCCTTTGATATCATACTCTATCGGGTATTTCTTCTGTCCCACAAAGTAGGACAGCAGCATTGCTGTTCCATATCCTGCTACACCACCCCAGGCACAGGCCATGTATCCATATTTCGGGATGAATATTACGTTCACGGCAATCAGCATTAAACAGCCTGCCATCGAGAACCATGCACCCCATATCGTCTTGTCTATGAGCTTATACCAGAAAGAGAGGTTGAAATATACGCCCATCATTATCTCAGCTACCATCACGATAGGCACCACGCTGAGACCTTCACGATATTCTGCTCCGATGATATGCTTCAGAATCGGCATATACCCTACTACGCACAGGAAGGCAAACAGCGTGAAGATGAGGAAATACTTCATTGCCGTAGCATAGTATTCCTTCTTGTCCGCATCCTTCGACTTTGCAAACACAATGGGTTCGTAGGCATATCTGAAAGCCTGTGTTATCATAGCCATAATCATGGCAATCTTCGCACATGCTCCGTATATTCCCAACTGTACTGCTGCAGGAGATGCGATTATTTCTCCCATTTCATCGACTTCAACAGGATGACTCTGCGAATAGACAAATGGGAATATCATCTTGTCTATTGTCTGGTTCAGTATTCCCGCTATTCCCAACACCAATATAGGCCACGAATAACTGAACATACGCCTCAGCAGTGCGAAATCCACTATCTTCAGCTGTTCGTCATGGTCTATGGCGTAACGCCTTGAGGCAAAGTGTTCATGTATGAACTCCGGAATGAAGAAGAATGTGATAATTCCCGTACAAACCAGGTTCAGAGAGAAGACATAGAAGACATCCGTCTTTCCCAGCACAACAAAATACAGCAGGTTCAGAGAGATGTTCATTATAATGAAAAGCAGCTTCAGCGAAGCAAACTTTATAGCATTCTTTTTATATCTGAGGTAGGAAAAAGGTATCGCCTGAATAGCATCAAGACACACTACGCAGGTCATCATCAAAATATAGTTCTCACTCCCTACATACCCCATGAAATCAGCGATTCCTTCGATGAAGATAAATACAAAAGCAAAGAAAAGCACTGATAGAGTCGAGACCATCACGAAAGATGTGGAGAATACCGTATGAGGGTTTTCGTCATCTTTATTAGAAAATCGGAAGAACGTGGTCTCCATTCCGAAGGTTAGTATCACCAATATCAATGCCACATAGGCATACAGGTTGGTCACTATACCATAACCCCCACTCTGTACCGCCAACACGTGAGTGTAAAGCGGTACGAGTAGGTAGTTTAGGAATCTTCCGACTATGCTGCTAAGTCCGTATATTGCGGTGTCCTTAGCAAGACTTTTCATTGAAGCCATAACACTTCAATTTTCTGGAAATCGATTATTTATTATTCTTCTGTCTTTGGAGCCTCTGCTGCTGGTCCCTCGTTGAAACGTGTAGGACGTGGACGACGCTCCTTACGCTCACCTCTTTCAGGGCGTGCTGGGCGGCGCTGTGGCTCTACATAACCTTCTGGCTTTGGCAGAAGCACCTTTCTTGAGAGCTTATACTTGCCAGTCTTTGAGTCAATCTCTATCAGCTTGACTGTTATCTTGTCACCTTCCTTGATGCCAGCTTCTTCCACTGTCTCGAGGCGCTTCCAGTCAATTTCTGATATGTGGAGCAGACCATCATTTCCTGGCAGGATTTCTACGAAGCATCCGTAAGGCATAACAGAACGTACTGTTCCTTCATATACCTCACCAACCTCTGGTACTGCTACGATAGCCTTGATCTTTGCAAGGGCAGCATTGATAGCATCCCTGTTAGGAGCGCTAACCTGTACCTTTCCTACACCATCTTCTTCATCAATGGTAATAGTAGCACCAGTATCCTCCTGCATCTGCTGGATAATCTTACCGCCAGGGCCAATCACAGCACCGATGAACTCCTTAGGAATCTCTATCTGCTCGATACGAGGTACCTGTGGCTTCAGCTCAGCACGTGGCTCAGCGATAGTGTCGGTGATGCAACCGAGGATGTGCTCACGGCCAGCCTTAGCCTGTGCTAGAGCCTTCTCCAAAATCTCGTATGACAGACCGTCACACTTGATATCCATCTGTGTTGCTGTCAGACCATCCTTAGTACCAGTAGTCTTGAAGTCCATATCGCCAAGATGATCCTCATCACCAAGGATGTCAGAGAGAACGGCATACTTGTCCTCACCTGGGTTCTTGATAAGACCCATTGCGATACCAGAAACAGGCTTCTTCATAGGAACACCGGCGTCCATCAGGGCAAGTGTACCAGCACAAACAGTTGCCATAGAAGAAGAACCGTTAGACTCCAATATCTGGCTCACTACACGCACTGTGTAAGGATAGTCTGCAGGAATCTGACCCTTCAGGCCGCGCCATGCGAGGTGTCCGTGACCTATCTCACGACGTCCTACGCCCCTCTGTGCCTTTGCTTCGCCAGTACAGAATGGAGGGAAGTTATAGTGAAGCAGGAACTTCTGGTAAGAACGCTCCAGAACATCGTCAACCAGCTTCTCGTCGAGCTTGGTGCCAAGTGTCACAGTAGTCAGCGACTGTGTCTCACCACGTGTGAAGATAGAGCTTCCGTGAGGCATTGGCAATGGAGAAACCTCACACCATATTGGGCGGATATCTGTTGTCTTACGTCCGTCGAGACGTACACCCTCGTCAAGGATGCAGCGACGCATTGCGTCACGCTCTACGTCGTGATAGTACTTGTCAACAAGAGCATTCTTCTCTTCCAGTTCCTCCTCAGTGAGGTCAGGATGAGCGGCAGCATAAGCCTCCTTGAAGTCAGTGCTGATTTTCTCGAAAGCCTCTGCACGGGCATGCTTCTCAAGAGCCTGCTTAACAACGTCATAAGCCTTCTGGTAGCACTCAGCCTTAACCTGCTCCTTCAGCTCGTCATCATTAACCTCGTGACAGTATTCACGCTTAACGTCTGTGCCGAGTTCCTTCATCAGCTCCTCCTGCATCACACACATTGGCTTGATAGCCTCGTGAGCAGCCTTGAGGGCATTCAGCAGGTCAACCTCCTGCACTTCGTTCATCTCACCCTCAACCATCATGATGTTGTCCTTTGTGGCACCCACCATCAGGTCCATGTCAGCATCAGCCATCTGAGCCTTAGTAGGATTGATGACAAACTCTCCACCGATGCGTGCTACTCGTACCTCAGAGATAGGACACTCGAAGGGGATATCTGAACATGCCAGAGCACATGAAGCGGCAAAGCCAGCGAGAGCATCAGGCTGGTCCACACCATCGGCACTGAACAAAATAACATTTACGAATACTTCTGCGTGGAAATCGCTTGGGAACAATGGGCGCAGAGCGCGGTCAACCAAGCGGCATGTAAGGATTTCATCATCATTTGCCTTACCCTCACGTTTTGTGAAACCACCAGGGAAACGTCCGGCAGCAGCATACTGCTCACGATATTCTACCTGCAGTGGCATGAAATCTGTGCCAGGCACTGCGTCCTTTGCTGCACAGACAGTGGCGAGAAGCACAGTATTACCCATTCTCAGGGTACAGCTGCCATCAGCCTGCTTCGCCAATTTTCCTGTCTCAATGGTGATGGTACGACCATCAGGCAGAGAGACCGTCTTTGTAATTACATTCATCTGTTTTCTTTATTGTTTTTACTGAAACATCAAATATGGGTTT
>CADCAX010000064.1 GCA_902799455.1 uncultured Prevotellaceae bacterium | reverse complement strand
CTTTAACCAATCGTACTGTGTAGCCTTTACATTGCCATGAACATCTATATAACCTATGTAGGTGGCATTGATAGTTCCCGAGGGATTTTCGTAGTGTACCGCACGAGGGTCGGCAAACCAACACCATGCACCTTCATCAGCAACAACATTTTGAGCTCGAGAAATAAGAACCATGCAAAGCATAGTTAATGCAAGAAAACATCTTTTCATAAAAATAATCGTATATATTTTAGTTAGTAATTTGCTGCAAAAGTAAATAAAATAATATAATTATTTACAAATAATGGAACAAAATGCTATTTTTTTTCAATGATTGTTGTTATTATTATCTTATTTTGTATTTTTGTCAGCGAAAAACCAACCTAAACATAGATTATGCCTAAAAAGAATCTTGACAGACGTGAATTCCTGAAGCGCCTCGGAATAGGTGCCAGTTCAGCAATGGTAATGATGGGCCTTGACCCGATACAGAGTTTGGCAAGCCCATTACTCAGTAAAAAATCCTCAAAGACAGATGATGCATCGAAGAATGCTATGACATATCGTGTGCAGCATAACTCAGGAGAGCATATTTCGCTACTTGGTTTCGGAATGATGCGTCTGCCTAATGACCAAACTGCTGTCAACGAATTGGTGGACTATGCCATCAGTCACGGCGTGAACTAAATGGCAGGCTGTGGTCGTTCGATGCTTCAAAGGCTCTCTATGAGAAGTCGCTGGAGAGACTGAAGGTTGACTATATCGACTACTACCTGCTGCATAGCATAGGTGGTGGAATGGACTCGCTGAAAGGGCGTTTCCTGGACAACGGAATACTTGACTTTCTGCTGAAGGAACGAGAGGCCGGACGCATAAAGCATTTGGGATTCTCATATCATGGTGACGTACGTGATTTTGACTGGCTTCTCGACAGACAGGACGAATACAAATGGGATTTCGTACAGATACAGATGAACTTCCTCGATTGGCGTCATGCTTCCATGCGACAAGGTCGTCGCCACGATGCTGATGCGGAATATCTCTATGACAAATGTGAGAAGATGGGTGTACAATGTGTCATTATGGAACCCCTTCGCGGTGGTGCCTTCGGAAGAATGGCACAGGAACTGACAGACCAGCTGAAGGCGGTACATCCTGATGACAGCACGGCACGATGGGCCTTCAGATGGGTGGGCTCCTACCCTAACGTCCTGACAACACTTTCGGGAATGAACCGTATGGACCACCTCATAGACAACGTAAAGACTTTCTCACCTCTTGAGCCTTGTACGGAAGCAGAGAACAGGCTGTTGGAAAAGATTGCCGACCAGATGTCGGGCTATCCTACGATACCATGTACCACATGCGAATATTGCATGCCTTGCCCTTACGGGGTAAACATTCCGGGCAACTTCAGTTTCCACAATAATGCCGTAAACGACCACCTGTTACCGCTTCCTGACAAAGATGCTGCAAACTACAGCGAAATGAAGGATAAATTCATATCACAATATTTTGAAACGATACCGGCAGAGGCTCGCGCCAACCAATGTATGGATTGTGAGGAATGTCTGCCAAAATGTCCGCAACAGATACGCATACCAAACCAGCTGGCACGCATAGTAGGGTTGTTGAGGAAGTAACGGTTAACGGTTAACGGTTAACGGTTAACGGTTAAAGGTTAATGGTTAACGGTTAAAGGTTAACGGTTAAAGGTTAACGGTTAAAGGTTAGAGGTTTAAGAATTTCTTCAGGTGAAGGATGTAATCCTCCCTATGATTCAGATAGGAGTGTGCATGATCCGTATTCTTTGTTATCCAAAGTTCCTTAGGACCTCTCTTAGCTGAAAACAGACGATATACCATTTCGGTAGGCACGAAAGTGTCGCTGTCCCCATGAATAAACAACATAGGATAGTGACATTTTCGTACTTGATTTATAGCTGAAGCCTCATCAAAGTTCCATCCGTACATAATGCTGCACAAAAGACTGGTAGTGTACATGAGTGGAAATTCATGCAAGCCGAACTGATTCTTCAGTTCACCGGCAAACTCATCCCATACGCTGGTATAGCCACAATCATCTACAAACCTTATATCTTTGATGCCTGAAGGCATTTTCTCGCCTGAGAGCATCATTGTCGTAGCACCTCCCATAGAAACACCATGAACCACCATCGTGTCTGTCTTGAAGATTTCTATCCAACGTAGCATATCGAGTCTGTCGAGCCACCCCATCCTGATGACATCACCGTCACTCTTTCCGTGGGCATAGACATCGGGAATGATGACATTATATCCAAACTCCCGTTCATACATGCGGGCCAGATAAAAATATTTTATTGGCATATCGCGCCACCCGTGGATAACAAGGGCGGTACGATTGCTACCTTTCATAATATAGTATGCATGACACCGATAGCCCTCCGGCATACTGACGATCGTATCATGCAGGGCATTATTACGACGCAGACTATCCATCCACTCAATGGTTTCAGGATAGTTTGCGAACAATTCCTTATAACCTCTTTCTGTATCCAGTCTGAGAGGATTGGATGCCAGAGAATAATGCAACATGTAAAAGCTGCCGGCAATCAGGGTGATTACCAATATTGCAAAAACAACAGAAATATAAATGACAGCTTTTTTCACATTGAACATTGAAAATTGAACATTGAAAGGCCTTAGACCTTAGTCCTTTGACCAGTCAACCAGGCAACTGTCAAGTTCTTTCTTAATTGCTGCCTTATCCAATTTCTGCCCGATAAACACCAGTTTCTGCATACGATCACCATACTGGTCATCCCAATCACGATTTACACCCGGATTATCAATGCGGAACTGCTTTAATTCTTCCTCAGGCATCGTGGCATACCACTGTCCGGCATTCTCAAGCTTTACCTGACGGCCAGCCTGCTCGAAAATATAGCACAGGTGTGGTTGGTCAACAAACCAGCACAGTCCTTTGGCACGAATGATATTCTTGGGCCATTTGCGGGCAACAAAGTCGTCAAACTGAACGATATCGAAAGGTTTACGGGCATAATACACATAAGTACCTATGCCATACTCCTCAGCCTCACCAGTCTCCTCATTATGATGATGGTGATGATGTCCGCAGGTACACTCTCCACCATGATGTGACTCACAATGTTCATCATGCTCTTCATGGTCATCATGGTCATGATCATGATGGTGATGATGATGTTCATGATGATGATGTTCGTCTTCGTTTTCGTTTTCGTCTTCGTTATCTTCATGTGGATTATGTTTCTCTATCTCGGAAATCCATGCTGCAGAAGTAGCAACAGAATCGAAGTCAAACATTCCAGTGCCGAGAATCTTCTCGAAATCGACATCACCATAGTCACAAGGTATAATCTCAGCCTTTGGCTGTATGGCACGAACTATCTCTGTCACACGTTTCAGCTCATCAGGAGTAACCTCGGATGCTTTATTCAGAAGAATGATATTACAGAACTCAATCTGCTGAATTACAAGGTTTTCTATATCCTCTTCGTCACGTTTTGCACCAAGCAGGGACTTACCGCATCCGAATTCATCCTTCATACGAAGAACATCAACAACTGTCACTATACAATCAAGACGAGGTATGCCACCTTGGCAGAACTGGTCACCCATACTTGGGATAGAATATATTGTCTGTGCTATTGGAGCAGGTTCACAGATGCCACTGGCCTCTATGACGATATAATCAAACTTCTGTAGCTTTACGATATCGCTCAATTGCTGAACAAGATCCATTTTGAGGGTGCAGCATATACATCCATTTTGCAGAGCAACCAGAGAATCGTCCTGCTTATCTACTACGCCACCTTTCTCGATTAAATCGGCATCAATGTTGACTTCACCGATATCGTTGACGATAACAGCAAACTTTATACCTTTCTCGTTATTAAGGATACGATTGAGGAGTGTTGTCTTACCACTTCCCAAATAACCTGTCAAAAGTAAAACTGGAACTTCATATCTACTCATAATGCGTGCAAAAATATAAAAAGTGAGACTATTTTCATCGGTATATATGGCAAATTACGTGCCATAATAATTATTTTAAAAAGTTTTTTTTGTCAATTCAAGGATTTTTATTACCTTTGCACGCAAAATTAAATTTTTTTTATAAAAAACATGTATTTCACTCTGTTTATTACCGTAATCATAACAGCTGTTTTTCTGGTTGTTGCGGCATACATTATGGCCAAGCTTCTTGGTCCTCGTACGTATGCACCAGTAAAGGGTGAGCCATTTGAGTGTGGTATTCCTACTCGCGGCACATCGTGGTTGACGATGCACGTAGGTTATTACCTCTTTGCCCTACTCTTCCTGATGTTTGACGTAGAGACTGTATTCCTGTATCCGTGGGCAGTTGTTGTTAACAAATTTGGCGTGATGGCGTTAGCTTCTATCGGCTTCTTCATGCTAGTATTAGTATTTGGCCTTGCATATGCATGGCGGAAAGGAGCGTTGGAATGGAAATAAGAAAGCCAAGTATCAAGAACATTCCATATAACGAATGGAAAGATAACGAGACGCTGGAGGCGCTCATCAACGAACTCAACGAAAATGGAGTAAACCTTATTGTCGGCAACTTAGACTCTCTCATCAACTGGGGACGCAGTAACTCGTTGTGGTCACTGACTTTCGCTACATCATGCTGCGGTATTGAGTTTATGGCCTGCGGATGTGCACGTTACGACTTTGCTCGTTTCGGTTTTGAGGTAACACGAAACAGCCCACGTCAGGCAGACCTGATAATGTGTGCAGGCACCATTACTCACAAGATGGCTCCAGTACTCAAGCGTCTGTATGACGAAATGGCTACACCAAAATATGTCATTGCTGTCGGCGGATGTGCCATCAGCGGTGGTCCTTTCAAGAAGAGCTACCACGTAGTAAAAGGCATAGACGAATTCCTGCCAGTGGATGTATATATCCCAGGCTGTCCTCCACGTCCGGAAGCAATACTCTATGGTATGATGCAGTTGCAGAGAAAGGTAAAGGTGGAGAAATTCTTCGGTGGTGTGAACCATAAGGAAGATAATCCAGATCCACTTGTTATTAGCGACATACCAAAGAATTTCATCAACGAGATGAAAAAGACTGCCGGTGAGGTGAAGGATTTTGTGAAAAAAGAAATCAACGATACATTCAAATAATAAAGGAGGCAAAGAAAATGAAACTTAATCCAACAGTACTTTCATTTGACAAGTTTGCCTCTGAGATGGCAAAACTGAAGAACGAGAAGCACTTTGACTATCTCGTTACCATCATTGGTGAGGATTTTGGTACTTCCGAAGGTGAAGAAAACAAAGACGAGTATTCACTCGGCTGTATCTACATTCTCGAAAACACAGAAACACACGAGCGTATAAGCACCCAGACAATGGCTGAGAAGATAGATGGTGAATATTACATTTATTCTATCAGCGATTTGTATAAGTGTGCAGAAATGCTTGAGAGAGAGGTATACGACTTCTATGGTATCCGCTTCCTTGGCAACAAAGATATGCGCCGTCTGTTCCTCAGAAACGACTTTAAGGGCTATCCTTTCCGCAAGGACTACGTGGGTTCAGAAGAATATTCACTTGAAGACGATGTAGAGGTATCAACAACAACGGAGTACAATCTTGATGCTAACGGCAAAGTGGTTGAGACCACTCACCCACTCTTCAAAGAAGGTGATTTTGTAATGAATATCGGTCCACAGCACCCATCAACGCACGGTGTGTTGCGCCTTGAGACTATTCTTGACGGAGAAACCGTTAAAAAGATTTATCCACATCTTGGTTACATCCACAGAGGTATTGAGAAGATGGCTGAAGAGATGACATATCCTCAGACTCTGGCTATGACAGACCGTATGAACTACCTCTCAGCTATGATGAACCGCCACGCTTTGGTAGGTGTAATAGAGGAAGCCTTGGGTGTAGAACTTAACGACCGCATCAAGACTATCCGCACTATCATGGATGAGTTGCAGCGTATTGATGGCCATCTGCTGTACTTAGGATGTTATGCGCAGGACCTTGGAGCTCTGACAGCATTCCTATACTGCATGCGCGACCGTGAGTATGTCCTCAATGTTATGGAAGAAACAACTGGCGGACGACTCATTCAGAACTACTACAGAATTGGCGGACTGCAGGATGATATTGATCCAAACTTCCAGGAGAACTGCAAGAAACTGATAAAATACCTGCGTCCAAAGCTTGACGAGTATGTCAATGTCTTCGGAGACAACGTTATAACACATCAGCGTCTTGAAGGTGTAGGCGTATTCACAAAGGAACAGTGTATCAGCTATGGTATCAGCGGTTCTAACGGTCGTGCCTCACAATGGGCAAACGATATGCGTAAGAACTACCCTTATGGTGTATATGACAAGGTTGACTGGGATCAGATTGTTCTTGATGGCTGTGATGCACAAGACCGTTACTATCTCCGCGTGAAGGAGATTGAGCAGTCTCTGCGTATTATTGAGCAGCTTATCGACAACATACCAGAGGGTGAATACTACATCAAGCAGAAGCCGATTATCAAGTGTCCGGAAGGACAATGGTACTATGCAGTAGAGGGAACAAGCGGAGAATTCGGTGTCTATCTGGATTCAAGGGGTGACAAGTCACCTTTCCGTATGAAGTTCCGTCCTATGGCTCTGACACTCGTAGCAGCACTCGACGAAATGCTGCAGGGAACAAAGATTGCCGACCTTATTGCCGTACAGATAATCACACACCTTATTTATATAACTATAGTTATGTTTGACTTTTCAATAATTTCAACATGGTTTCATGACCTGCTGATGAACCTCATAGGATGTCCTGATTGGCTTACCATTCTTATTGAGTGTATCGTCGTTGGTCTGCTTATAATAGTTGGCTATGCCCTCCTTGCAATCGCGCTGATATTCATGGAGCGTAAGGTGTGTGCATATTTCCAATGTCGTCTTGGCCCTATGCGTGTTGGTCCTTGGGGATTGCTGCAGGTGTTTGCCGATGTATTGAAGATGCTCATCAAGGAGATATTCTTTGTTGACAAGGCCGACAAACTGCTGTATGCTCTGGCTCCAATACTCGTCATCATGGGTTCTATTGGCGCTTTTGCATTCTTACCTTGGAATAAGGGTGCCATTGTATTAGATTTTAATGTAGGCATATTCCTCTATACCGCTCTGAGCGCCATAGGTGTTATAGGCATATTCCTTGCCGGATGGTCTTCTAACAACAAGTATGGCGTCGTATCAGCAATGCGTGGCGCAGTACAGATGATATCCTATGAAATGTCTCTGGGTCTATGTCTCATCACAGCATGCATACTGACAGGTACTATGCAGGTAAGCGGTATCGTAGAGGCACAGACAGGTCCTTTCGGATGGCTGATATTCCAGGGACACATCCCTGCAATAATTGCTTTCTTCATCTTCCTCGTAGCTGGTAATGCTGAGGCAAACCGTGGTCCGTTTGACCTTGCAGAGGCTGAGTCAGAGCTTACTGCCGGATATCACACAGAATATTCTGGTATGGGATTCGGTTTTTACTATCTGGCAGAGTTCCTGAACCTCTTCATTGTGGCAGGTATGACAAGTCTTGTATTCCTAGGTGGCTGGTGTCCGATACATATCGGTATTGCACAATTTGATGCTGTAATGGACTATATTCCAGGTATTGTATGGTTCTTGGGTAAAGCCTTTGCAATGGTATGGCTGCTGATGTGGATTAAGTGGACTTTCCCACGTCTGCGTATCGACCAGATACTGACTTTAGAATGGAAATACCTCATGCCAGCAGCACTCTGCGACCTTGTTCTGATGACTGTTTGCGTAGCATTTGATATTACGGGCATACAGTATATCAGCTACGTAGTGCTAGCTGCAATCGTGGCATTGGCAATAATAATCGGTGTTCGCGCCATGAAATTCAGGTCTGCTTTTGCTAGAGACCAGAAACTCGTAGGTGTTGACCTTGCAATAAAGAAAGACAAATAATACACAATGGCTAACAATAAATCATACTTCGCTACTGCTTTGGCAGGAGTAAAGACTCTGCTCACGGGTATGGACATTACCATGGGCGAGTATGTTACTCCGAAGATAACCGAGCAGTATCCCGAAAACCGCAAGACACAGCACGTGGCTGAACGCCATCGTGGCACTTTGGTAATGCCACACGATGAAAATGGCAAGAACAAGTGTACTGCTTGTACGCTGTGCGAAAAGACATGTCCTAACGGCTCTATCAAGATTACATCACAAATGGTAGAAACAGAAGATGGCAAGAAGAAGAAAGTATTGGTTGACTACCTCTACAATCTTGGTGACTGCATGTTCTGCCAACTTTGCGTAAACGCTTGTAACTTCGGTGCCATCGAGTTCCGTAAGGACTTTGAGAATGCAGTGTTTAACCGTGATGCTTTAGCATTACACCTCAATATTCCGCCAGTACTTCCTGAGGCAAAGCCAAAGGCTGACGAAGAGGTAAACAATAAGGAGGCATAAGAATGGCAAATATAATAGTATTCGCAATATTGGCAGCAGTAATACTCTGCGCAGCCATATTCTCCGTAATGACAAAGAGTATCATGCGTTCTGTTACCGCATTGCTTTTTGTGCTCTTTGCAATAGCAGGTTTATACTTCCTGCTTGACTATACCTTCATCGGAACGGCACAATTGAGCATTTATGCCGGCGGTATGACAATGATATATATCTTTGCCATACAGCTGATTTCCAAGCGTCGTCTTCAGGGTATAAAGGAAAAGATTGACTGGAAGCGTATGACAATTGCAGGACTGGTAGCCCTCACAGGCTGTCTGACAGTCATCATAGCACAGTTGCGTACTGCTTTCTTTGATAAGTTCTGCTCTGTACCAGACGTAGAAATTCCAATGGAGAGAATCGGTGAGACACTGATGGGTTCTGAGAAATATCAGTATGTACTGCCATTCGAATTTATTTCACTCTTCCTACTGGCATGTATCATAGGAGGACTTGTTGTATCACGTAATCAGAAGGAGGACAAATAAATGGTACCAGTACAATGTTTCTTCGTGCTCAGTGCACTACTCTTCTTCATCGGCGTCTTTGGTTTCGTAACCCGTCGTAACATGATTGCCATGCTTGTCAGCATAGAATTGGTACTCAATGCTGTTGACATCAATTTCGCTGCATTCAACCGTCTTCTCTATCCAGAAGCAATGGAGGGAATGTTCTTCACACTCTTCTCTATCGGTGTCAGCGCTGCAGAATCAGCTGTTGCAATAGCAATTATTATCAATGCTTACCGTCACTTCAAGAGTGATTCAGTAACAAGCATACAAAATATGAAACTTTAATCATCAAACCAAATTAAAAGAAAAGAACTATGACTTTCGAATATACAATCGGTATACTTCTTCTGCCTCTGCTCTCATTCTTAGTAATCGGTTTGATAGATTACTTTAGAGGTAAGAATGGCTGGTCACATAAGGCAGCAGGCCTGATGGGAACCTGTTCTCTCGGCATTGTGACAATACTCTGTTATATCACAGCATTCCAGTATTTTGGTATGGATCGTCTTGCTGACGGTACCTATGCTACGGTAGTACCTTATAATACTACATGGCTACCATTGGGGGCTTTACACTTTGACCTTGGTATATTACTTGATCCGATATCAGTGATGATGCTCATTGTCATCTCTACAGTATCGTTGATGGTACATATATATTCCTTCGGCTATATGCACGGAGAAAAGGGATTCCAACGCTACTACGCCTTCCTTTCTCTGTTCACCTTCTCTATGTTGGGATTGGTGTTGGCAACAAACATCTTCCAGATGTATATGTTCTGGGAGTTGGTAGGCGTGAGCTCTTATCTGCTCATTGGTTTCTACTACCCTCTCGCAGCAGCTGTACATGCTTCAAAGAAGGCATTCATCGTAACTCGTTTTGCCGATATGTTCTTCCTTATCGGTATATTGATATTCGGCTTCTACACCCAGAGTTTCAACTTCTCATTTACGGGTACAGAGATAATCGGTGCAGCAGCTAACACCTTTACAAACTGTAACGCAGACAAGGCTTTCCTTGCTGGTGGTATGATACTGCCAACAGCTCTTGTGCTGATGTTTATCGGTGGTGCTGGTAAGTCAGCAATGTTCCCTCTCCATATATGGCTCCCTGATGCTATGGAGGGTCCGACACCTGTATCTGCCCTTATCCATGCTGCTACGATGGTCGTAGCTGGTGTGTTCCAGATAGCACGTATGTTCCCTCTGTGGATTGACTATGCACCAGATCAACTGTCCATCGTTGTTGTAGTAGGTGCCTTTACTGCCTTCTACGCAGCAGCAATAGCATGTGCACAAAGTGATATCAAGAGAGTCTTGGCATTCTCTACTATTTCACAGATAGCATTTATGATGGTTGCATTAGGTGTCTGCCTACCAGGACATTATGGAGAGGCATATATCAACAATCACTCATCATTAGGTTATATGGCATCAATGTTCCACCTGTTCACTCATGCTATGTTCAAGGCCTGCCTGTTCCTTGGTGCAGGATGTATCATTCATGCAGTACACTCTAACGAGATGTCTGCAATGGGTGGCTTGAGAAAGTATATGCCTATCACACATGCTACATTCCTTATCTCTTGTCTCGCTATTGCAGGTATTCCATTCTTCTCTGGCTTCAGTTCTAAGGATGAGATTATTTCTGCATGTTTCGCATACTCACCAATCTGCGGTTGGTGGATGACAGGTGTTGCAGCAATGACAGCATTCTACATGTTCCGTCTTTACTACGGCATCTTCTGGGGTACTGAGAACAAGGAGCTGCATGCACACCATACGCCACATGAGGCGCCATGGACAATGACATTCCCACTTATTTTCTTGTCTTGTGTTACAGTTGGTGTAGGTATCTTCACTACCCTTGGTGGTTTCCTGCATTGGGACTGGGCATCATTCGGCTCATTTGTAACAGCAAGCGGCACAGCCTATACCATACACTTCGACCCACAGATAGCAATTACATCTACATTAATCGCCATCATATCAATCTGTCTCGCCACCTATATCTTCAAGGGTGAAGAGCAGCCGATAGCAGATAAGATGTACTCTCTTGCGCCAAATCTCCATCGTTGGGCATACAAGCGCTTCTACATGGATGAGGTTTACCAATTTGTGACACATAAGATACTCTTCCGTTATGTCTCTATCCCAGTACAATGGATTGATGAACACATCATCAATGGTTTCATTGACTTCACTGCATGGGGCACAAATGCTGGAGGTGAAAGCATCCGTACAACACAGGATGGTGATGTACGCAGTTATGCCGTATGGTTCATAACAGGTGTCATAGCAATAACATTACTTCTAATCTGCTTATAATATTAAAAGATGAGTATATTATCAATATTTGTACTGATTCCCGTACTGATGCTTCTTGGCCTCTGGCTTGCAAGAAACATCAATGAAGTACGTGGTGTGATGGTAGCAGGAGCCTCTTGCCTCGTGGCACTTTCAGTATGGCTCACTATCGATTTTATAAGCCAGCGTGCCGCAGGCAATACAGCAGAAATGCTTTATACCTACAGCCATGTATGGTTTGCTCCACTGAATATATCTTATGCCGTAGGTGTTGACGGCATCAGCGTAGTGATGCTTCTGCTTTCAAGCATCATAGTATTTACAGGCACATTCGCTTCATGGAAGCTGCAGCCGCTGACAAAGGAGTTCTTCCTGTGGTTCACATTGCTTTCTACTGGTGTGTTTGGTTTCTTCATCAGCATCGACCTCTTCACCATGTTTATGTTCTATGAGGTTGCCTTGATTCCTATGTATCTCCTCATTGGTTACTGGGGTTCCGGCAACAAGGAATATGCTGCTATGAAACTGACCCTGATGCTTATGGGTGGTTCTGCCCTTATCATCGTAGGTCTTGCAGGTATCTATTTCTTCAGCGGTGGCCAGACAATGAATCTGCTTGACATTGCCCACCACACAAATGGAGCAATAATGATTCCTGCAGAAATACAGAAGGCTTTATTCCCATTCGTATTCATTGGTTTCGGCGTTCTTGGAGCATTATTCCCATTCCACACATGGTCTCCTATCGGTCACGGATGTGCGCCAACATCTGTCTCTATGCTTCACGCTGGTGTGCTCATGAAGCTCGGTGGATATGGTTGCTTCCGTATCGCTATGTTCCTGCTTCCCGATGCAGCAAATGATCTCGCGTGGATATTCCTTATACTTACCACTATATCTGTCGTATATGGTGCATTCAGCGCTTGTGTACAAACCGACTTGAAGTTTATCAATGCTTACTCTTCTGTGTCTCACTGTGGACTTGTACTCTTCGCACTCCTTATGATGACAAAGGTATCATGTACAGGTGCTATCCTGCAGATGCTTTCTCATGGTCTTATGACAGCATTGTTCTTCGCACTCATCGGTATGATATATGGACGAACCCATACACGTGACATTCGTGAGCTGGGCGGTTTGATGAAAATTATGCCATTCCTCTCTGTAGGATATGTGATTGCCGGTCTTGCAAACCTTGGTCTCCCAGGTTTTTCAGGCTTCATCGCAGAAATGACAATCTTCGTCGGTTCATTCGAGAATCCAGATACATTCCACCGTTGCTGCACAATAATAGCATGTACCTCTATTGTAGTAACAGCTGTCTATATTCTTAGAACAGTCGGATTTATCCTCTTCGGAAATGTTACCAACCCACATTATGAAACACTTACCGATGCTACTTGGGATGAGAAATTCGCAGTATGCTGCCTCATCTTCTGTGTAGCAGGTCTCGGTTCTTTCCCACTCTGGGCAAGCAATGTCATTGAGACAGGTGTTATTCCAATTCTAACAAACATAGGAACGCTATAAGATATGAATTACGGTCAATTTCTATATATGATACCTGAGGCAACCCTCGTTGCTTTCTTGGTAATATTGTTCATAGAAGACTTCTGCTCTGCTCGCGATGCAGAAAGGAAATGGTTGAATCCATTTGCCAGCATCTGTTTTCTGGCGCAGACAATAGTCTGTCTTCTTCCTACCATCATGGGTAACAGCAATACCATAGACCTCTTCGGTTCTATGTATCATGCTACCCCAGCCGTCAATATGATGAAGGCTATCCTTACATTTGGTACCTTTATCGTTGTACTGCAGTCACGCAACTGGCTTAATAACACAGAGTCAAAGATGGTAGAAGGTGAGTTCTACATGCTGACAGCATCAACTCTTCTTGGTATGTATATGATGATGTCCGCAGGCGACTTCCTGATGTTCTTCCTTGGTCTTGAGATGGCTTCTGTTCCTATGGCATGTATGGTAGCTCTCGACAAATGGCGTAACCAGTCAGCAGAAGCAGCAGCGAAATTCATTCTTACTGCCACATTCTCTTCAGGAGTAATGCTTTATGGTATTTCTTTCCTCTATGGAGCTACCGGACATCTGTATTTCGATGATTTCAGAATGTTGCTCAAGCCATCAAACCTGTCTGTAATGGGTATGGTATTCTTCATTGCCGGATTAGGCTTTAAGATTTCACTCGTACCATTCCACTTCTGGACAGCTGACACATATCAGGGCGCTCCTACAACTGTAACTGGATACCTCAGCGTAATATCCAAGGGAGCTGCAGCATTTACTCTTGCTTCTCTGTTGTACAAAGTATTCATCCCATTGCTTCCTTTCTGGATGTTTGCGATGATGCTACTTGTTGTTCTGACAATCACTGTCGGAAACCTCATGGCAATACGCCAGACAGAGTTGAAGCGATTCATGGCATTCTCATCTATCTCTCAGGCAGGTTATATCATGCTTGTAGTAATAGGTGGTGACAGTATCATGTCAATAACAGCCCTGATGTACTATGTACTGATATACATTGTTGCCAACATGGCAATATTTACCATCATTGCTTCAGTAGAGAATGCTAATGGCGGACGTACAGACATGGCGACATACAACGGACTCTATCGCACCAATCCAAAGATGGCTTTCCTCATGACATTGTCACTCTTCTCTCTGGGTGGTATTCCTCCGTTTGCAGGTATGTTCTCTAAGTTCTTCGTATTCTTGGCAGCAGTAGATGGAAGACCTACTTTCTGGCCTTATTTCATCGTATTCATAGCACTCGTAAATACCGTAGTGTCACTATACTACTATCTGCTGATAGTAAAAGCAATGTATATCCGCAACAAAAAAGAGGATGGAGAACCAATTCCTACCTTTGCTATGGATTTCAACACAAAACTGACACTCGTCATCTGCACCCTCGGAGTAGTATTCTTTGGAGTTTGCAGTTGCATCTACGAAATGCTTCATACTGCAGCAGCACAGTAAATGTCAAAAATACAGATTATACCTGTTGATACCAAGAAGGCAATGGATGATTACGTTGCCCTTCCTCACCGACTCTATGAAGGATGTGCGGAATATGTCCCAGAATTGGACATGGATACTCGCAACTTCTTCGACCCAAAGCACAATGACAGCTTGAAATATGCTGATGTACAATCGTTCGTTGCTTATAGAGACGGAGAATGCGTAGGACGCATAACAGGTGTAATCTCTCATAAGACAAATGCTAAATGGAATGTACGCCGCGTACGTTTCACAAATATAGAGTTCTATGACTCTCTCGATATCTCCTCTGCTCTTCTGAATGCTGTTGAGCAATGGGGAAAAGAGAAGGGAATGGAGGTGATAGAAGGTCCTATGGGCATCACTGACTTCGATAAAGAAGGTATGTTAGTTGAGGACTTTGAATTAGGTGGTTCTGCCGCAGAATTCTGGAGCTACCCCTACTACATCCAGCACATGGAGAAACTGGGGTATACCAAAGCCGTTGACTGGCTGCAGGTACGCATTAATGTTCCAAAAGAAATTCCAGCACGTTATCACCGTGTATCAGAATATCTGAAGGAGGAACTCCACCTTCGTGTTATCAAGAAGACAAAGAAAGATGTAAAAGCCGGTTACGGACATGTACTCTTCGATATGTTCAATGAGGCCTTTGCCCCACTCTATGGCACATCAGTCTTCGATTACAAGCAGGTTGATGACTATATCAATATGTATCTTCCCCTGCTTGATATGGACTTGATACCATTCATCGTTAACGAGAAGGACGAATTGGTTGGTGCAGCCGTAACATTGCGCGACCCGTCAGAAGGTTTGAAGAAGTCGAAAGGCAAGCTTCTTCCTTTTGGATGGTTGAAGCTGATAAAACACATCTATATCAAAAAGAGCGAGAAGGCAATGCTTCTTCTCATCGGTGTGAAACCGGAACTGCATGGTATGGGACTCAACGCGATGTTCTTTGATGACCTGATACCAATCTATAATAAGAAAGGTATTAAATGGTGTGAAACAAATCCGCAATTAGAATATAATGTTAAGGAATTGGCACAGTGGAAGCCTCTTAATCCTCAAATGGTAAAGCGTCGCAGATGCTGGGAGAAATCTCTTACTGACAAGCCATTAACCCATAACACAATGATAAAAAATCTTGCAAATGAATAGAGTAGTAATTACAGGAATGGGTATCTGGTCATGTTTGGGCCAAACCCTCGACGACGTTCGTCAGTCACTTTTCGAAGGAAAGAGTGGTATTATTTTCTCACAGGAGCGTAAAGACCTTGGGTTCCGTTCAGCACTGTGTGCTAATGTGCCAAAGCCAGACCTCAAGCCATTTGTTTCTCGCAACCTGCGTCAATTTATGCCAGAGGAGGCACAATATGCGTATATGGCAACAAAGGATGCCCTGGAGGCAGCAAAGATAGATCAGGATTTTCTCGACAGCCATGAGGTAGGTATTATCTATGGTAATGACTCTGTCGCAGAGGCAACGATGAATGCCCTCGATAAGTTCCGTGAGTTCAAAGACACCTCTGCTTGCGGCTCTGGTGCTATCTTCCAGTCAATGAACTCTACCATTACCATGAATTTGGCATGTCTGTTCCGTCTTCGTGGTATCAACCTCACCTCTTCTGCAGCCTGTGCTTCAAGCTCTTTGGCAATAGGTAATGCCTATCTGCTCATCAAGAATGGTCTGCAGGATTGTATCATCTGCGGTGGTGGTCAGGAGGCTAATATGTATTCTATCGCATCCTTCGACGGCATCCAGGCATTTTCTACCCGTGAGGATGAGCCTACAAAGGCCTCTCGCCCATTCGACAAGAATCGTGACGGACTTGTTCCAGGCGGCGGTGCTGCTACAGTTATTCTTGAGAGCTATGAACATGCTGTGAAGCGTGGCGCTCCAATACTGGCAGAGGTAGTCGGTTGGGGATTCTCAGGTAATGGTGATCATATCTCTACACCAAACGTAGCAGGTCCTGCACGTTCTTTGGAGCTGGCACTTAAGAATGGTGGCATAGATCCTCGTCAGATTGGTTATATCAATGCCCATGCTACATCTACTCATGCCGGCGATGGACGCGAGGCAATGGCAATAGCACAGGTGTTTGGTGACTACAAGGTGCCTGTAACATCTACCAAGTCACAGACAGGTCACGAGATGTGGGCCGCAGGTGCTGCTGAATGTATATACTCTATGCTCATGATGAAGAATGATTTCATAGCCGGAAATATTAACTTTGAAGAACCTGACGAAGAAACTAACTGCATCAATATTATCCCTGAAACAAAATCAGCACACTTTGATATGTTCTTATCGAATTCTTTCGGTTTTGGTGGAACTAACTCAACATTAATTATAAAAAATCTATAAACATTAATTCAAGATGACAAGAGAAGAAATCGTATCTAAGATTAACTCTGTTCTTGCAGAGGAGTTTGAAGTAGAAGAAAGCGTAATCACTCCAGAAGCCAACATTAAGAACACTTTGGCTCTTGATTCTCTTTCTCTCGTTGACCTCGTTGCTCTTAAGCAACTAATACCACAACGCTCGCCCATCATGATGGTGGACGAGTTGTTGTGTGTTAATGGCGACGAAGCACAATGCCGCCTTGCTGTCAGAGAGGATAATTTCTTTCTGGAGGAAGATGGCCTTATTGCCGAAGTAGGTATCATCGAGCATATTGCCCAGTCAGCATCTGCCTTTGCCGGCTATCGTGCCGTCATAGAAGAAGGTGCTACAGAACCTCCTGTCGGATATATCGGTGAAGTAAAGAACTTCCATCTTACCGAGCGCCCTGCCGTTGGTGATGTCCTCATCACTACCATTACCATGGGCCCTACCGTCGATGGTGTCACTATCATCAGTGGTGAGTGTAAGAAAGAAAGTGGAGAACCTGTTGCCGACACAAGAATGAAGATATATGTTCCTTAAAGATAAATTCTA
>CADCAX010000063.1 GCA_902799455.1 uncultured Prevotellaceae bacterium | reverse complement strand
CCTGAGATAGCTAAAATAGTCTTTGCCATATTTCTTCTAATTGTTTTTGTAAATCTTTATTTCCATCATTATCAATTACAAAATCTGCCCTCTCTGCCACTTTCTCCTGCGGATACTGCGCATCAATCCATTGCTCTGCCTCTTCACGGGAGATGCCGTCACGGGACATTATCCTCTCTATCCTCACCTCTCTGGGTGCCGTTACGGCAATCACCTTGTCAACATACTGTTCCAGATGGGCCTCGTAGATAATGGCGCACTCCATCCATTCGCATCCGGAATTGAGGAAGTCCTTGATGACAGCAGGATGCACAATGCTGTTGATTGCCAGCTTATTCTCTTCCGATTTCAGCAAGAAGGCGGCAATGGTCTGTTTCTCGAGTCCTCCAATCAACTCCTTCAACTGCCGTCTTATCTCCGGCGACTGTGCTATGAGTCTTTTTGCTGCGCTGTCAGTATCATATATCTCCACTCCCCTTTCGCGGAGTAATGCACAGACATACGATTTGCCGGCCCCGATGCCTCCTGTCAGACAGTACCTCATTGTGTACGCTCTATTACGTAGTCAACCTCAGACGTCGTAAGCCAGGCCTTGAGAACATAGTCCGGCTTTGAGGCTATGGTGAGTTTCAACTTTGTCTTCATCGAACGCTCCGCGAGGTCTTCAGCATTAACCGTTATGGTAAACTGTTCCGGCCTCAAACGGCTTGCCATTGATGCTCCGACAGATACCTTGATATCCACCCTTCCCGGGAAGGTCTTGAGCAACAACTGAGGAGGCACATTGATAGCGGTAACAGGAACATTAAGAACCCTTTCCGTCAGACGGTCGACAACAACACGAACCTTTGCCTGAGCGATATTGGTCTTTGCACCCCATATCTTGGCGATAGGAATGATTCTTGTCTCCGAATCATCTACGGCCTCTATATCCTTTGGCTCTGTATAAACGGCATTGATGGTATCGAGAGCACTCTTTGATGCCATCACCACTACGCTGTCAGGATCAACCTTTACATCCATAACGTAGAAATTGGTCTTGGCAGTTGCCGTACCGCTATATATCAGCGGCACCTTCTTCTGTGAGCCGTGACTATAGTAGAAATCAAGATGGTCAGCCTTTATGGCCAGTATAGTACACGTCTCTCCAAAGCGTGTGCGTAGGATTTTCAGCAGGTCAGAGGGAGCAACAACGCCCCTGCTCTGCTGACCGGAATACATATGGAACGGCAGACGAACCACACGTGTCTTGTCGAAATAGAGGTATTTGACAAGATAGTAGCCCTTATCCCTCACCATCACCCTTATGGTATCAGGCAGAGGTTCTGTTATGACTGTATTCCCTGGAATATCTGCTAACTCCAGGCGCACCTCCACGTCTGTCTCATACGTCTCGTTTAATGTAGTGAGGATCCAGAACACCCCACTCATCAGCAGAAAGCTGAGAAAGACGAAGAATTCCTTGGAAAGAAGGCGTCTCATTTATTTTGACTGCTGAGAAGCAGCATTTGCAAACACGTAGTTCTTATCAACGTTGATGACAACACCTTTTGATATCTCAATATCAACGCTACCATCCTCAATATTCACCTTTCTGATAGTGCCATACATACCACCGGCAGTAATAATTCTCATACCTTCGGAAAGAGAATTCTGGAAATTGCGTATCTCCTTCTGTTTCTTCTGTTGTGGACGAATCATGAAAAAATACATGATGGCAAAGATAGCCACCATCATGATAATCATAGAGTAGCCACCGCCTTGTGCTGACTGTGCAGCAAGAATTACATTTGTCATAATAGTTTCTTTATTTTAAAGTTTTTCTCTTTTGCTATTGCGTCTAAGATACCGTTAATGAATTTTCCCGACTTTGGTGTAGAATATTCATTTGCCAGTTCCACATACTCATTGATAGTGACAGGGATAGGTATCTTCGGGAAGTTTACCATTTCGGCTATTGCCAGTTGCATAATGACAATATCCATCTTTGCCAGTCTCGAGAAGTCCCATGCCTTACAAGCCTCCTTTATGTACTGCTGATATTCCTCAGCATGTTCCATTGCTGCACACAGTAACTGATGAGCATATTTCTCATCGTCATCATCCCTGTACTCCGGCAACAGCTCCTGTTCACTACCAGCATTCTCTTCGAAGCGGCCTATGGTTTTCAGCACAAAGGTGTCGATAATATCCTTGTCGCCATTCCAATAGAGACTCTCTGACTCCAGGATATCATTAAGACTCTCGTTATCCTGAATATGCTTCTTGTAAAGCTGTTTCCACATTGCCTTACTGTCTTCATAGCTGGAGGCGACGTCACTTTTTACTGTTTCGTCCTCCTGCATTTCAAGAAGCAGGTTCTTCACAAACTCAGCCTTCTGCTCCCAAATATCTCCATTTGACTCCACGAAGCCACGCAACTGGGTATTTTCAGCCAGCTGCAACGCAAATTTATTATCTACGAAAGCATTTTGGGATATTTTCCTACCCTCGCGTTCTGCCTTGGTATTTACAATGTCATAACGCTTGCGAGCCATCTTGGTGACTGCACAGATGAGTAGGAGAAGGTGATTATATAGTTGGTATGCCTTTGACAACGATAATTTCAACTCATTATCTGCCTTTGTCACGCTACATTCACCATTTTGGGAATAAGCATATGCCAACTGAACTACTTTAATACGTATAAGATCGCGATTTATCATGCTGCAAAGGTACAAAAAAAAGTGAAGAGAGAAAACTGAAGGGTGAAGAATTTATACGCACCCTGTTAAAAAAAACTAAAAATTCCACTTCTACCTCCCACCTCTCACCTCCGACCTTTTACCTCTAAACTTTTTTTTGTACCTTTGCACCCGCTTTTAAAGAAAAAGTTGCTTTTTGAAGCATCCGTGTGATGGTGAATTAAGCATTTTATCAACTTAATTTAGAGTAACACAAGTTATGTTAGAAATCAGTCTTTCAGGTACCAAGCGTACCGAAACAGGTAAGAGAGCTTCACGTTTGATGCGTAAGGAAGGTCTTGTTCCATGTAACCTTTACGGTGAGAAGAGAGGTGAGAACGGTTTGCCAGAGGCATTGGCTTTCGCTATTCCTTTCTCAGAGCTCCGCAAGGCTATCTACACTCCAAACATCTACATCATTAATCTTGACATCGATGGTGAGAAGCACCTCGCAATCTCTAAGGAGATGCAGTTCCACCCAGTAACAGATGCACCTCTGCACATTGACTTCCTCGAAGTAACTCCAGAGAAACCAATCACAGTAGGTATTCCTGTAAACCTCGTTGGTCTTGCTGCTGGTGTACGTCTCGGTGGACGTATGTCACTTTCTATCCGTCAGATTAACGTTACAGCTCCATATAAGCAGATTCCTGAGAAGCTCGACGTTGACGTTACTGCTCTCGAAATCGGTAAGTCAATCAAGGTCGGCGACCTCTCATACCCAGGCATTACACTTTCTACCTCTCCAGAGGTTATCGTATGCTCTGTGAAGATGACTCGTGCTGCTATGTCTGCAGCCGCTGCTGAAGAAGCTGCTCAGTAATGGATAAATTCCTGATTGTCGGTCTGGGCAACCCCGGACCCGAATATCACGAAACGCGTCATAACGTCGGTTGGATGGTAATTGATGCGTTTGCTAAAAGCCAAGACGCTGTGTTTGAGGACAAGCGTTTTGGCTTTCTTGCACAAACTTCTGTGCGGGGACGTAAGCTCTTCCTCCTCAAGCCTACTACATTCATGAATCTATCAGGTAATGCTGTGCGCTATTGGCTGGAAAAGGAAAATATTCCCAACAGTCACCTTCTCGTGATTGTTGATGACAAAGACCTTCCGCAAGGAAAGTTCCGCCTCAGAGGAAAAGGCTCTGGTGGCAGTCACAACGGTCTGGGACACATCCAACAGCTCATCGGGCAGGACTATGCACGCCTGCGCATCGGCATCGGCAACGACTTTGCCCAAGGCCAGCAGGTGGACTATGTCCTTGGCAAATTCTCTAACGAAGAGAAAACAACCCTTGAGCCTGTTATCAAGACTTCCGAAGAGATTATAAAATCGTTCGTACTCGCAGGAGTTGACATCACGATGAATCAGTTCAACAGGAAATAACCTCCCCAATTAAAAAAGTCCGATGCGAGTGCATCGGACTTTTTGTTTTCATCATATTAGTTTTAAGCTCTCACCTCTTTAAAACCTTCTTCCGCCGCCGAAGCCTCCACCGCCTGGGATGCCTCCGCCCTGGAAGCCACTGCCCATGCCGCCACGACCTCCGCGATCACCGCCAGGGCCACCAGGACCAGGGCCGCCTTCAGAGCGTTGCTGACGTGCCTCCCTGCCACCAAAGGCGTTGAAGCGGAATATTACATGCAGCATAGCATAGCTGTTGATGCTGTTATACCAAGTGTCGCGTCTTGAGTTGGCATCGATAGCTCTTGAGAAGCTGCTTCTCTGATGCAGGATATCAAAGAACTGCAAAGAAACAGTCAGCGGTCTTCCTTCGAGGAAACTCTGCGAAATCTGGGCATTCCAAATAAATTCGTTCGTATTAGCACTAGCATCAGCATATCCACGTCTTGATGACATGTGAGCACTTGTAGAGAATCCAGTACCCCAAGGGGCTGTAATGGTGATATCGGTACCATATTGGAAATTCCATGTGTTCATATTTGAGTTTGGCTGCAACTTATTCTTATTTATTGAATAGTCAACATTACCATTCAGTTCTACTTCAAGCCATCCGTTTCGGTAGCTCAATCCCAAGCGCTGTCCCAGTGATGTGGTACGAGTGTAGTTCTTCTCTGCTGTATCATCTCTGTCGAGGTTAACATAGTTCACACTGTTTACATAGCCAAAATTAGTCATAGAGTTAACAAACCACACTCCCGTAGTATCTATCGAAGCATTGTACATGAAGGAACTTCGTACATTCCAGTTACCATTGATATTCTGTGGCTGTGTAGTGCGTCCACCAGTCTTCTCGTCATATGTCACCATATTTGAGACGCTGTTTCGGGTGTTGCTATAGTTAATGAACGCCATGATACTATTGAAGTGGCTCTGGATGTAGTTGTTATATCTCAGCGAGAAATCCTGTGTAAACGAAGGTTTCAGGTATGGGTTACCCATTCTGATGTTCAGAGGATCGGTATCATCTACTATTGGCAGCATATTCTCCATTGAGGGCTGACTGGTGCGTCCACGATAGTTCAGACGGATATTCTTCTGCTTATTGAAACGATATCTGAAGTCCAAGGTAGGAGTAATGTTGCTGACACTTCTCTTTGCGATAGTGTCCAGTCCCAAATGCTGATAAGTCAGTTTCTGGCTCTGTGGCTGGAACATCACACCCAAGTTGAGGTTGTAGTTGTTTGTTGTCCTGCGCCAAGTCAGTTCCAGTTCGTGGGTATAGTTATCATACTCCGAATAACGGCTCTGGTCTTTGTCATAGAATATAGAGCCCTTGTCCAGAGGCTGATACATTCCGACATAGTTATCGAATGAACGATACTCCATCATACTGGGGATGCGAGCCATGAAGTCATTCGGGTCGAAAATAGGCAGCGGAGTAGCGTCGTATATAACCCTGCTGAAGTCGTAGGTTGATCTCTCGCTGGTTCTGTTGCTATATCTGTACATATAACGGAATACGAGGAAAGAGAACTTTGACAATCTCTCGGTATATGACAGCGAATTCTGGAACTCCCAATTCTTCGAAGGAGTCACATTATACCTGTTTCTGTAGTATGATGAGTCATTCTGCAGATACAACTCCACATACTGCGTGCTCAACGATTCGTTGTCGCTCTTGCTCGTAGAGTAGCGTCCCTGCCACGTAATGCTGTTGTTACGGGAAGAAAGGCGTCTGTTAACTGTAGCATTGATGTTGAACGAGGTGCTCGTGCCGTAGCTCAGCGACTTGTTCTCAGTGCGGTTTACGCGGAACTTATAGTCTGTAGCCCTCTCTATGGCATTCATCATCACGCTGTCCATAGGGTCTGTAACACCATCAAAGCTGTAAGGGTCTCTGTTGAATGTAGCATTGATACTTTTTGACCTGCCGTCATTCTTACTGGTGCTGAAGGACGGACGTATCTGGATGGTTGTCATTGTATCGGGCTTCCACTCCAATCGTCCGCTCATGTTCCAAGAATTCGAACGGCTGTAGTTCTGGCTTATGCTATTGCCGAACGAACCTGTCTTGGAAACGAAGTTTTCTGTTGATGTGATTGTGTTGTTGTCTGTATCATTATGGTTATATCTTGCAGAGAAGTCCACCTTCAACTTATCCTTTATCTCATAGTTGTAGTTCAATCCGAACATCTTTGGAGCAGACAATCCCTGGCCACTGCCCCCAAAACCGCCTCTACCGCCGAAGCCTCTGTCTCCAGTGTTGTTCATATTGCCGAACACCATTATTCTGCTGTTATCCTTCATGTAGGCACCCATCACACGTTCAGCGTATCTGCTCTTCGTGCCTACTGCCAAGTCAATGTTTGTCAGGAATCCTTTGTTCATTCCCTTCTTGATACCGAAGTCCAGCACGGTCTGTTCCTCACCGTCATCAACGCCAGTCATCTTTGCAAGGTCACTCTTTTCGTCATAAGCCTTCACCTTTTCTACAATAGAAGTAGGGAGATTCTTCAGTGCTGTCTGCGTGTCGCCAGTCATGAATTCCTTACCGTCCACCATTATCTTCTTTACCTCCTTACCGTTGATGGTAATCTTTCCGCTATCATCAATCTGTGCTCCAGGCAAGCGTTTCACGAGTTCCTCTATCACAGAGCCTTCTGGTGTTCTGTAAGCAGCAGCATTATAAACGAAGGTATCCTCCTTTATCACCACCTTTGCTGCAACACCATTGGCAATAACCTCCTTCAGCAGCACAGCATCGGTTTCCATATTCATCCTTCCGAATGCGAAGTTATTGTCATCGCTGATAGTGATGTCTCTCGTCATTGTCTTGTAACCGATGACACTCATCTTGAGGATATACTTGCCATTTTCCGGGGCTTTGACAGAAAAATGTCCATCCATGTCGCTGACACTTCCTGTTACAAAAGTAGAGTCAGGCTTCAGTAGCTGAATGGTTACCTGCATTATACCCTCCTTTGACTCTTTGTCAATGAGGGTACCAGTAATAGCACGTCCTTTTGCTTGTTGTGTTATCTGAATAGAATCTGCTTCCTGCGCCGACATCGCCATCGGACAGAGCATAATGATAAATGATAATAGTGAAATAACTTTTTTCATAACTGCTTTCTATGACGTAATACGTCTCAAGAGGTTTAAATGGGAGAATCCGTTTTGTTTTTATTTTTTGTTTCTGTCACAAAAGTGAGAAAAACTTGCACGAATAAAAAAAAAAGTGTAAATTTGCACCTTGAAAAAATTCGTTACGAAAACGGAAAGGAAAAGAAGTACAATAGACATGAGAAAAATATTAGCATTTATCGGCATCGCTTGTCTGCTATTCTTCAGTTGTTCAAAGAAAGAACAGGGCAAAGAGCATATGATTTCAGGCTTTCAGGATATCGAAGTGGATATCAAGGGTGACTCCATGATATACGGACTCATCTGTGACGGTACTACGGATTCGGTTATCGTCCTATGGCCTTTCTCCGGCGACCCTGTAACATACGATTGCATTGATGCACACGACAACCACCGCATCTTCGGAAAGCCGACAATAGGCGACTGGGTCGGAATAATGAGAGATTCCACCGATACGACAGTTGTTACGATGGCTATAGACCTCGACCAGCTGAAGGGCACATGGACTTATCCCGTAATTCCCGTAATGAAAGACCTGCAGCATATGAGCCCCAGAATGCAGAAACGCATGATGGCTGATATGCCCGACTCCATAAGGAACACCTATCTGGTGCCTCGCGAATATGGTTTCACACTGAAGCGTGCCCATCAGGCACAGTCTGTAGGCTTCGTATACAGCAACAGCACGCTGGAGTCAGACTCTCCGGTAGAATATCCTCCTGTTAAGCGTTACCGTCAGTGGCACATGCTCAATGGTCGCCTGATACTGGTTTCGGCAGAAGCGGTCAAGACATCAGAGGCTGAAACGCAGGCAAAACAGGTTGTCGTGCTCGACACCCTCGACTTCGTTTACATGGATATTGACTCACTCATAATGACCCAGAACGGCAAGCGCATCGGTTTCCACCGCAAGGAGAATGCCCTCAAGGCTAACGATGCTGCCAATAAGGCACAAGCTAAAATAGATTCTATAAAAAAACAGGAAAGATGAAAATACTTATGATTGGTGCAGGCGGCGTCGCTACTGTTGCTGCCCACAAGATTGCCCAGAACCCCGATGTATTCACCGACTTCATCATAGCAAGCCGACGCAAGGAGAAATGTGATGCCCTTGCAAAGGTGCTGAAAGACAAATACGGCATCAACGTCAAGACTGCGCAGGTGGATGCTGACGACGTAGAACAGCTGAAGGAACTCTTCAACACATATCAGCCGGAGTTGTGTCTAAACCTTGCTCTGCCATATCAGGACCTCACCATTATGGATGCCTGTCTGGCGTGTGGCGTGAACTATATGGACACCGCTAACTACGAGCCCAAGGACGAGGCACACTTTGAGTATTCATGGCAATGGGCTTATATGGACCGTTTCAAGGAGGCAGGTCTGACAGCTATACTCGGCTGCGGTTTTGACCCGGGTGTGAGCGGGGTATATACGGCTTACGCTGCAAAACATCACTTTGACGAGATACATTATCTTGACATCGTGGATTGTAATGCCGGTAACCACCACAAGGCGTTTGCCACAAACTTTAATCCGGAAATCAACATACGCGAGATAACCCAGAAAGGTCTGTACTACAAAGACGGACAATGGCTGGAGACAGAGCCGCTGGAGGTTCACAAGGCCCTCACCTACCCTAACATCGGTCCGAGAGAGTCATATCTGATGCACCACGAAGAGCTCGAAAGTCTCGTGAAGAACTATCCTACCATCAAGCAGGCGCGCTTCTGGATGACCTTCGGACAGCAGTATCTCACATACCTTGATGTGATACAGAACATCGGAATGTCAAGAATCGATAATGTCACATACGAGGCACCACTGGCTGACGGTTCTGGAAAGACCGTAAAGGTAAATATCGTTCCGCTGCAATTCCTCAAGGCCGTACTTCCTAATCCGCAGGACTTGGGAGAGAACTATGAGGGCGAGACAAGTATCGGCTGTCGCATACGTGGCATCAAGGACGGTAAGGAGCAGACCTACTACGTCTATAACAACTGCAGCCATCAGGCAGCATATCAGGAGACAGGAATGCAGGGTGTGAGCTATACCACCGGTGTACCCGCTATGATTGGGGCCATGATGTTTGCGAAGGGACTGTGGAAGAAGCCCGGAGTTTGGAACGTGGAAGATTTCGACCCCGATCCATTCATGGAGGAACTCAACAAACATGGCCTCCCCTGGCACGAAGTGTTCAACGAAGACTTGGAGCTGTAATTAATTCATAATTCATAATTCAAAATTCAAAATTACATAAATGGCTGACGAAAACAAACTTAAGGCCCTCGCTGCTGCGATGGCGAAAATAGAGAAAGACTTTGGCAAGGGTGCTATCATGAAGCTCGGTGAGGAGAAGATAGAGAACGTCGAAGTGATACCATCCGGTTCCATCGGACTTGACATCGCTCTCGGAGTGGGTGGATATCCAAAAGGACGCATCATCGAGATATACGGTCCTGAATCATCAGGTAAGACGACTCTTGCCCTCCATGCTATGGCTGAGGCACAGAAGGCCGGTGGCATCGCTGCATTCATAGATGCTGAGCACGCTTTCGACCGCTTCTATGCTGCAAACCTGGGAGTGGATGTCGATAACCTCTTCATATCACAACCAGACAACGGAGAGCAGGCATTGCAGATTGCCGACCAGCTCATTTCTTCCGCTGCCGTTGATATCATCGTCATCGACTCTGTGGCAGCGCTTACCCCGAAAGCCGAGATAGAAGGCGATATGGGTGAGAACAAGGTGGGTCTGCAGGCACGTCTGATGTCACAGGCTTTGCGCAAGATGACATCCACCATATCAAAGACCAATACCACTTGTATCTTCATCAACCAGTTGCGTGAGAAGATTGGTGTGATGTTCGGCAACCCCGAGACGACCACGGGTGGTAACGCCTTGAAGTTCTACGCTTCCGTACGCATCGACGTCAGGAAGGGCAATGCCATAAAGAACGGTGACGAGATAGTCGGCAACCTCACAAAGGTGAAGATTGTGAAGAACAAGGTCGCTCCTCCTTTCCGCAAGTGCGAGTTCGACATCATGTATGGCACAGGTGTCAGCAAGGTGGGTGAAATTCTCGACATCTCAGTAGATTTGGGCTTCGTCAAGAAGACCGGCTCATGGTTCTCTTACGGACAGTCAAAGCTGGCTCAGGGTCGTGATGCATGCATCAGGTTGCTGAAGGACAACGTAGAACTCTGCGAAGAGCTGGAGAAAAAGATTAAAGAGACCCCGGCACATCTTATCGGAAAGTCCAAGAAAGCAAAGGGCGAAAAGGG
>CADCAX010000062.1 GCA_902799455.1 uncultured Prevotellaceae bacterium | reverse complement strand
TGTGGCAAATGTGGCACATGCGTTGAACGCAAAGAAGCCCTCCAAGCCGCAGGCATCGAAGATACTACAGAGTATGAAGAGAGTTAAGAGTTAAGAGTTTAGAGTTAAGAGTTAAGAATTAAGAGTTAAGAATTAAGAATTAAGAATTACCCATTAGCCCTATAATATTCCTAAAAAATATGAAACTATCCTTTTCTACCCTATTGTTTTTACTTCTTTCTTTGCCGCTGATGGCAAAATCTACATTGGTAAAGACTTCTTCTACAGACGTTTGTGTAGAGTTTTTTACTCCACGCACAGTACACATCACTAAGGTGCCCACAGGACGCACTATCTCCCACCCCAGTCTTGTCGTTACGGCACAGCCGCAAGACATTGACGTCAAGCGTGGCGAAAGTGGTAGCGAGGTAACACTGAGCAGCAGCGAGTTGACAGTTCGTATCAACAAGAACACCGGCCGCATCAGCTTTGAGGGCCGCAAGGTGAAAAATCTGCTGCAGGAGTTGTCCTATGGTTTCGAAGAGCGCACCAGCGGTCCTGACAAAGGAGCTTACCGTGTTACTACAGCGTTTGCCTTGCAGAAAGACGAGCCCATCTACGGCCTCGGCACATTGCAGGACGGTAAGATATCACATCGCGGAAAGCGCGTAGAGATGGAGCAGTCAAACCTGCAGGATTTCCAACCAGTGTTCCAAAGCATCCGCGGATGGTCTATTTATTGGGACAACTATTCCCGCACTTTTTTCGAATTGTCAGGTCAGGTACCAATGTTCCCAATGTGGACATACGGCTACTGGCAGTCTAAGGAGCGCTATAAGTCATCTAAGGAACTGCTCAGCGTGGTAAATCGCTATCGCGAGAGCCAGATTCCTCTTGACGGCATCATACAAGACTGGCAATATTGGGGTTCCAACTACACCTGGAATTGTATGGAATTCGTACATGAGGACTTTCTTGACGGCAAGAAGATGATTGACGAGGTGCACCGTCAGCATGCCCACTTCATGATAAGCATTTGGGCAAGTTTCGGTCCTAAGACAAAGCAATATCGTGAGCTCGACTCACTGGGATTGCTCTATGATTTCCAGACGTGGCCTCAAAGCGGACTGGCACAATGGCCCCCACGCATGGACTACCCTTCCGGAGTGCGTGTTTATGATGCTTTCAGCCCAAAGGCACGCGACATTTATTGGAAGTACCTCACCAACCTTCTCAATGAGGGCACTGATGCCTGGTGGATGGATTCTACCGACCCCGACTGCTTCAATCCCAAAGAGTCCGACTACGACCACAGTGCCGGTGACGGCACATGGCGTCGTTATCGCAATGCCTTCCCTCTGGCTACCGTCAGCGGTGTTTATGAGGGTCAGCGTCAGGCTACTTCCGACAAACGAGTGTTTATCATGACACGTTCAGCCTTTGCCGGTCAGCAGCGCTACGGCTCAGGCCTGTGGAGCGGCGACGTCAGTTCTTCGTGGGAAGTGTTGCGTAACCAGATTCCTCTGGGACTGAACTATTGCATGACAGGCTGTCCTAATTTCAATACCGACATCGGTGGATTCTTCTCCGGCAGTTACAATACACGCGGTAGCGGTTCTGCACCACGCAATCCGCAGTTTCAGGAACTCTATGTGCGTTGGATGCAGTATGGTCTCTTCTGTCCTGTATTCCGCAGTCACGGTACTGAATGTTCACGTGAGATATGGGAGTTCGGTAAACCGGGCGAAGCTGTATATGATGCCATAGCAGCACAGATACGTCTGCGCTATCGTCTCCTACCTTATATATATAGTACCGCATGGCAGGTTACCAGCGACAACGGTAGCTATATGCGTCCGCTGTTTGCAGACTTCCCTGCCGACAAGCGCACATGGGACGAGCCAAGCGAGTTCCTCTTCGGACGCAGCATTCTGGCAGCCCCGATAGTACAGGCACAATATACCCCTGAAGCCGTCAACCGCAAAAGCGGGAAACTCGATGTGCAGGGATTGGACGGATGGAGCACCACAACAACAGCAACAACCAGCGAGGGGTATCCCGTAGTAGATTTTAGCAGCACAAAGAGTGCACAGAAATATCTGCCCAAGGGAGCTGTATGGTATAACTTCTGGACAGGCAAGCAGTATCGTGGCGGTCAGGAAGTGACCATCGAGACACGCCTTGATCGTGCTCCGATGTTTGTGCGTGCAGGTAGCATATTACCTCTCGGACCTGAGATGCAGTATGTAGGCGAAAAAGCATGGGACAATCTCGAGTTGCGCATCTATCCAGGTGCTGATGCTGCATTCACTTTGTACGAAGACGAAGGTGACAACTACAATTATGAAAAAGGCAAGTATACCACCATCACGATGCAGTGGAGCGACAGCCACCGCACCCTCACCATTGGAGAGCGCAAGGGCAGTTATGACGGAATGCTTACCAACCGCACCTTCAACGTCATACTCCCCGACGGCACACAAAAGAGCATCACTTACAACGGCACAGAGACAACCGTGAAGATGTAAGGTTAAATGAGAAAAACATTTATCACATTATTTGTCATTATTGCAGCTGTTATAACAGCTCATGGGCAGACATCAGAGCAGATTGTTCCTGTTGATACAGCCATCCGTCAAGGTGTTCTGCCTAACGGTATGACATATTATGTTCGTAAGGCTAAGAGCAGGAAACATATTGGTGAGTTCCGGCTGATACAGCGGACTGGTTCGCTTGTGGAGGAAGAAACAGAACTTGGTATGGCACATTTCCTTGAGCACATGATGTTCAAGGGCACGAAGCATTATCCAGATAACGCTATCATCAACTTCCTGCGTAGTATCGGTGTGGCGTTCGGTCCTGATGTCAATGCCCGCACATCATTCGAAAACACTCAATACATCCTTTCTGCCGTACCTCTGACAGGCGAGAGTCGTATAGATAGTTGCCTGATGATTCTCCGCGATTGGAGTGCGGATGCTATCATCGACCAGAATGCGCTCGATGCAGAGCGTAACGTGATAGTTGAGGAATGGCGCACGCGCTCTGTGAGCGATGATGCAATGAAGTTCTTTAAGGAATGTTATGCCGGCACACAATATGCTGAGCGTCTTCCAATCGGTAGCATGGATATTATCAACACATGCACCGCTGAACAGATGCGAGCATTCTACAAGCGTTGGTATCAGCCGCAAAACCAGTGCATCATTGCGTGTGGTGACTTCAATCCAGACCTTATGGTCAGGAAAATAGAAACTCTCTTCGGTGATTTGCAAAGAGGTAATACAACGATACCAGAATTTTACTTTCCCACATCAACAAAGGAACCATTCGTTGGCATAACACAGAACAAGCAGACTCCAATGGCTGTCATCCAGCTGTCATCACTCTATCCCTCCATGCCACAAAGTGAAATGCAGAAAGTGGCGTTTTTCAAGCAAAACGAAATAAACAAAATCATAATACAAATACTGAGTTCACGTCTGGAGAAACTGAAGAGTGAAAATCCGCAGATTTTTATAACTCACGTCACTCAGGTAAAACCGATAGACAACTACAGCATTAAAGCCAACCAGGCAGTCGCCTTGGTCATTTCATCTGCAACGGAATGGCACGAGATACTCAAGAAAACGCTAACAGAGGTTGAGAAAATAAAAAGGGGTGGCGTTACTGATGCTGAACTTTCAAAGTATATCGCATACAAGGACAGCTCTGACTCCCGTGCTATCGAAGATACAACCGTCATAGAATGGAACGATACGCTTTACGGAGGCAAGTCTGATAATGTTAATGCCAAGGGAGCTGCAGAAAATTGTATAGAACACTACCTCAAAGGAACCACAGGTATTTCACCTATGGTGCAGACTATTATTGATTCGTACAACCGCCGCCATATCTCACGTAGCATGGTGCAGACAGCCGCACAGACTATCTTTGACAAGACACACTGTACATTATCTATGTTTTTCCCGGAAAACATAGATATGGCATTGCCGACAAAAGAAGAAGTGCTCGCCATATGGAAAGAGGTGGAGGCAATGGAGTTTGCCGTTGACACTTTAGACAACAAAGAAAACAAGGCAAAGAAACAGTTCGACATAGACCCAAATCCAGGTAAAATCGTAAAGAAGAACACACTTGCGTACGACAAGTCTTTCACCGAATATAAATTGTCCAACGGAGTGAAGGTCGTTATGAACAATGAGCCTGCTACAGACTTTGTGAAAACTGCAGTTCAACTGTTTGTAAAAGGTGGCGAAACCTTGCTTGAGAATGACGAGGTAATCTATCTGGAACACCTAAAAAAAGCCATACGCGACTATAATGACAACGAGCAAAATGCAATAATTACAAAGATTAATCCTACAGAGGTGCTGTATAATGCGTATGCTGACAGCACACAACTGGAAAACATGTTCAAGTCGCTGTATGTAAGGCTGACCACTACAGACATCGACACCATCGAATATAACAAATTGTCAACACAGGCACGCGTAGCTGTAGAAATGCCTATGACACCAATGATGAAAGCCATCACTGACATTATGTCATACCCATACGTTTCTAATGAACGTACGAGGATACCGACAAAGGAGGAGGTCGCAGCGATGAGCATCAGTAACATGAAAGACATCCTGACACGTCTGCACTCAAACTATAACGGTATGGTGGCTATTATCAATACAGACAGCAAGACTACTGACGTTCTTCCGTTGATAGAGAAGTATCTTGGAAGCTTGCCATCCATGACTAAGCCTGTTGAACGTATTGACCGCATGGAACAACACTTCCGTACTAACGATACTATTACCGTACTGAATGTTAACGACAATATGCCTAAGGCTGACTGTACCATGATGTTTGCGTGGGAGAAAGGCTTGAAATATGACGCTTCACATCAGGCACACATGGATGCTCTGTGCAGTGTGCTGAATGAGGCCCTGATAAACCGCATACGTTTCCAGCACAGTGACATCTATAGTATTGCTGTTATACCCAAATACACCCAGCATCCATTCCCGCAGATGCTCCTCACTCTTTCATTTATCTGTAACCCTGAGAAAGAAAGCATTATTCGTAATGACATAAAAGTGCTTCTCAAAGAAATGACGGACAAAGGAATAGATGAGCAATTACTGGAGAACTTCAAAAGTCTGAAACATAAGAACCGCAAAGCACCTTCACTCAACAAAGGAAAGAGTGCCGAAGACATTCGTGATTACTTCATACACGATGGCGTTGTGATTGACACCAATGACCTCACCTTATACGATGCCATCACCGCAGACTCGCTGAAGGATTTCCTCAGCAGAATGCTCACCAACGGAAATATCTACGAATACATTATGAAAACAGTGAAGATGTAGGATGTTCTTATATATATTACATAATCCCATTTACCTTCTCCACGATATATTCTGCATCATCAAAAGTTAGCACCTGACTGAGAGGCAGACTAAGTTCTTGCTGCGCCATACGGTCGGTAATAGGCAGATGAATATTTTCGTTAATATATGACTCCATAGCAGAATCTTGCCAGCACTTCTGACGATGGGGAGGAATAGGATAATGTATAAGGGTTTGTATGCCCTGCTCCTTCAGACAGACCTGTGCTGCATCGCGATTGTCAATGGCTACGGGAAAGACATGATAGACATTTTCTTCCGTATATTTCGGCAGACGAACGTGGGGATTACTGATATTCTGGTAATAATAGTCTGCTATCTTTCTGCGAATGGCATTATCTTCGTCAAGATGCTGTAGCTTCACACGCAATACTGCAGCCTGTATCTCATCAATGCGGCTGTTACGGCCCTGATAGTCGAAGACATATTTCTTGCCTGAACCATAATTGCCGAGAGCTCTAACCTTGTCTGCCAGTTCTTTATCATCAGTGGCGACAGTTCCTGCATCGCCTAATGCACCCAGATTCTTCGTAGGATAAAAGGAGTATGCCTGATAAACCCCTCCTTGAACCTTTGAACCTTGAACCCTCCTCAGCCCATGCGCCTGGGCGCAGTCTTCTATCAATTTCAGATTGTACTTGTTGCAGAGTTCGCCTATCTTCGGAGTATAGGCATTTCTGCCGTACAGATGTACAATCATGATAGCTTTTGTACGGGCTGTGATATGCTGTTCTATCAAAGAGGAATCTATCTCATAGGTATCTTCTTCAGGTTCCACGAGAATGGGGATAAGACCATTCTCGGTTATTGACAGGATACTTGCAATATACGTATTGGCAGGAACAATAATCTCATCACCTTCCTGCATAATACACATAGCCTTGAATGCCCTGATAATCAAGGTCAGCGCATCAAGACCATTACCACAACTGACACAATGTGGCACACCAAGATACTGAGAAAACTCCTGTTCAAAAGCCTCTACTTCCCTACCCTGCAGATACCATCCGCTATCAACTACCCTGTTTACTGCCTCATGAATCTCTGAGGCATACTTCTCGGTAATCTTCTTTAAGGGCAGGTATTCTATCATTTAGTAAAGGCTGACGTTGATATCAAACGGTGTATCGAAGTCTTTCAGGAGGGCGTGTTTTGTATCCTTTTCTGACAAGAGGGCTTTCTCTGTAGGTATCTTCCAATCAATGCCGAGAGAACCATCAAGAATGCTGATGCCGCCATCCACCTCCGGATGATAGAATTCGTCACACTTGTACTGGAAAACTGCCGTCTCGCTCAACACAGCAAAACCATGTGCGAAACCACGTGGTACAAAGAACTGTGTGTGGTTTTCTTCCGTCAACTCAACAGCCACATGCTGTCCGTATGTAGGACTACCCTTTCGGATATCAACGGCAACATCCAATACTGCGCCCTTCACACAACGCACCAACTTGCTTTGTGTAAACGGAGGACGCTGGAAGTGTAAACCACGCATCACACCATAAGAGGACATTGATTCGTTGTCCTGTACAAAGTTTATCTTATGACCGAGAATCGGAACTACTTTCTCGTCAAATTCACGCTGAGAGAAACTCTCGAAGAAATATCCACGATTGTCACCAAACACCTTTGGCTGAATAATCAGCACGTCTTTTATAGCGGTTGTTATTACTTCCATGCTTCAATATTTTTAAGACATTGTTTCAATGAGTCAGTCCAGTAAGGCACCTTTACACCAAACGTTTCCTTGATACTTGTCTTGTCAAGAACAGAATATGCAGGACGTTTTACCGGTGAGGGGAATTCGTCAGAGTGACAAGGTTGTACATCACATTCTGTCTGACCAGAATACTCCTGAATCATCTTTGTGAAATCATACCATGAGCATACACCCTCATTACTGAAATGATAAGTGCCGACTACCGGTTTTTCGAGTATCTTGATAATTGCATTTGCAAGATCTAGAGCGTATGTCGGTGTGCCACACTGGTCAAAGACAACTTTCAGCTGCGGTTTGGAGGCTGTCAGAGCAAGCATCGTCTTACAGAAATTTTTGCCAAACTCTGAATACAGCCACGCTGTACGGATGATGACATATTTGCATCCTGAGGATTTTATATTCTGCTCACCATGCAGTTTCGTAGTACCATAGACACCCGTCGGCGTTCCCTTCTGGTCAGGATTACATGGTACATTATATGGTTCCTTACCAAACACATAATCGGTAGAAACATGCATCAGCCAACCTCCGACTTCCTTCATTGCAAGAGCTAGATTTGCAGGAGCCTCAGCATTCAGTTTCTCTGCCAGAGCAGCAAGTTTGGGGTCTGTCTCGCAGGCATCGACATTGGTCCATGCGGCACAATTTACGATAACGTCAATATTATGTTCACTAACCATCTTTCTGATATCATCCATATTGGTGATATCCAGATACGTGGTTTCTACCCCCTCCTGCTGAGAGACATCAGTAAAGAGGAAATTATGTGCTAATCCTTTTGCAACAATTCGCATCTCGTTACCGAGCTGTCCATTGGCACCAGTGACTAATATGTTCATTAATTTGAATTATTTATTTTGAATTATAATTACCTATGTTCTCGTTTTTCAAGATATTCCACCTGATTGGCATGAACCTGCGCTGCAGCAGAATCAGCCTTTATCTTGGCGATATCATGCTTCACCATTAGTTCTACCAGTTGCTCAAACGTGGTCTTCATTGGATTCCATCCCAATTCATTCTTCGCCTTGGTAGGATCACCCCACAGATTCACAACGTCTGTCGGACGGTAGAACATCTCGGATACTGCAACAACAGTCTTACCTGTTGCGACATCGATGCCTTTCTCGTTTACGCCCTCACCTTCCCACTTCAGTTCTATGCCGGCATAATGGAATGCTAATGTAGCAAACTCACGGACGGTATGCTGGACACCTGTGGCAATAACGAAGTCTTCTGGTGTGTCGTGCTGCAATATCAACCACATACATTCCACATAGTCCTTGGCATATCCCCAGTCGCGCAGGGAGTCCAGATTACCCAGATACAGGCAGTCCTGTGTGCCGTTGGCGATGCGTGCTGCAGCAAGTGTTATCTTTCGCGTTACGAAGGTCTCACCACGACGCTCTGACTCATGATTAAACAGGATACCGGAGCAGCAGAACATATTGTATGCCTCACGATATTCTTTTATAATCCAGTAGCCATAGAGTTTTGCAACAGCATATGGGCTGTAAGGATGGAACGGGGTATTTTCATTTTGTGGCACCTCTTCCACCTTGCCGTACAACTCTGACGTAGATGCCTGATATATGCGGCAGGTCTCTTCCAGATGATTGGTGCGCACAGCTTCCAGAATACGCAATACACCGACAGCATCAACATCAGCAGTAAACTCCGGAGCATCAAAACTCACCTGTACATGACTCTGTGCCGCAAGGTTGTATATCTCTGTCGGTTTAACACTACCTATCAGTTTTACGAGTGACATAGAATCACTCATATCAGCATAGTGAAGGTGGAAATCAGACCTCCCTTCAAGGTGTGCAATACGCTCGCGGAAATCAACCGAGCTGCGACGGATGATACCATGCACCTCATAACCTTTTTGTAAAAGGAATTCACTCAGATATGAACCGTCCTGACCTGTTACTCCAGTTATGAGAGCAATCTTCTCCTTGCCCATGTTTTATCTGTTCTTATACATTGACTCGTAATACTTCTCATAGTCTCCGGAAGTGATATTATTCATCCACTCCTCGTTATCGAGATACCATTTTACGGTCTTTTCAATACCCTCTTCAAATTGCAGTGATGGTTCCCAACCTAATTCACGCTGTAGCTTAGAAGAATCAATAGCATAGCGGGCATCATGACCAAGTCGGTCTGTTACGTAGGTGATAAGATTCATATCCTCACCTTCCTGACGTCCTAAGAGTCTGTCAACAGTATTGATGACAACCTTGATGATATCGATATTCTTCCACTCGTTGAAGCCACCGATGTTATATGTTTCTGCTATTGTACCCTTATGGAAGATAAGGTCTATGGCACGAGCATGGTCCTCAACAAAGAGCCAGTCACGAACATTCTCACCCTTACCATAAACAGGCAGAGGCTTACGATTACGGATATTGTTGATAAACAGCGGTATCAGTTTCTCAGGAAACTGATAAGGGCCATAGTTGTTGGAGCAGTTCGTAACAATTGTCGGCATTCCATAGGTATCATGGAAAGCACGTACGAAGTGGTCGGAACTTGCCTTTGACGCAGAATAAGGAGAATGAGGCATATACTTTGTATCCTCATAGAAGAAGTCCTTACCATATGCCAGATGATGCTTACCAGAACTTGCCTTTGTGGTAAACGGAGGCTCTATACCTTCCGGATTGGTCATTGTCAGTGCCCCATACACCTCATCGGTTGAGATATGATAGAAACGCTTTCCCTCATACTTCTCGGGCAGTGACTCCCAATACAGTTTTGCTGCCTGAAGCAGAGAAAGAGTACCCATTACGTTTGTCTTTGCAAAAGTAAAAGGATCCTTGATGGAACGGTCAACATGACTCTCTGCTGCAAGGTGGATGATACCGTCAATCTTCTCGTCCTGCATCAACTGATAGAAAGCCTCAAAGTCACAGATATCCATCTTGACAAACTTATAGTTAGGCTTGTCCTCGATATCCTTCAGGTTTGCAAGATTTCCTGCGTATGTCAACTTATCCAGGTTAATGATATTATACTCCGGATATTTATTCACAAAAAGACGAACTACATGAGAGCCTATAAAGCCGGCACCTCCAGTGATAACAATATTCTTCATGATTATTCTAAATTATCTTTACCATAACGTTTTACTTCGTCAATAACTTTCAGGAGATACTGACCATACTGATTCTTCAGCATTGGCTGCGCAAGTTGACGCATCTTCTCGTCGTCAATCCATCCCTTGCGGTATGCTATGCCCTCAAGACATGCAACCTTCAGTCCCTGACGTTTCTCCAATACCTCAATATATGTAGAAGCCTCTGAAAGAGAATCATGGGTACCTGTATCCAACCATGCGAAGCCACGACCAAGAGTCTGCACCTTCAGCTCTTTGTCTTTCAAGAACCACTGGTTGACAGTTGTTATCTCATATTCTCCTCGTGCAGATGGCTTAATCTTACTTGCAACATCCACAACCTTGTTAGGATAGAAATATAAACCGACAACAGCATAGTTGCTCTTAGGATTCTCAGGCTTTTCCTCTATTGATAAGCAGTTACCATCCTTATCAAATTCGGCTACTCCATATCTCTCTGGATCATTAACCCAATATCCGAATACTGTTGCCTTTTTTTCCTCCTCTGCTGTACGCACAGCCTCTCTCAGCATTGAAGAGAAGCCATTGCCCTGGAAGATATTATCGCCCAAGACAAGACATGCAGAATCGTCACCGATAAAATCTTTTCCGATAGTGAATGCCTGAGCAAGACCATCTGGAGAAGGTTGTTCAGCATACTCGAAATGCACTCCATAGTCAGAGCCGTCCCCCAAGAGACGCTTGAAGCCCGGCAAATCGAATGGTGTAGAGATAATGAGGATATCCCTGATGCCAGCCAACATCAAAACAGATATCGGATAATATATCATCGGTTTGTCATAGATTGGCATCAGCTGCTTTGAGATACCTTTGGTAATTGGATAAAGACGGGTACCAGACCCACCTGCTAAAACGATTCCTTTCATAACTCTATCTGTTTTTATAGTTGTTGCATATCATATAACTTCTTATAATAGCCATCTTTGGCAATCAACTCATCATGCTGACCACTTTCGACTATCTCCCCTTCATAAAGCACATGAATGATATCTGCGTTCTTGATAGTTGACAGACGGTGTGCAATAGCAACAGTTGTACGTGTCTTCATCAATCTGTCGAGAGCTTCCTGTACCAGGTGCTCTGATTCAGTATCAAGGGCTGATGTTGCCTCATCCAATATCAGGATAGGAGGATTCTTCAGTATGGCACGAGCTATTGACACACGCTGGCGCTGACCTCCGGACAAACGTCCGCCACG
>CADCAX010000061.1 GCA_902799455.1 uncultured Prevotellaceae bacterium | reverse complement strand
TTTGGTGACAGCAATAATGATGTCGATATGTTGGAGAAGGCAGGCATTGGTGTCGCTATGGGTAATGCTGAAGAAAGCATAAAAGCTGTGGCAGATTATACCACAGCTTCTAATAACGATGATGGGATAGCACTTAGTCTGCGTACTTTTTTCCCTGATTTATTTTGATACCTTTTGCCTTGGCATTAGTGCGTTTTCCTGAGAGGTCGTAGAATGCTCCGTCAGAATTCTTACCTCTTACCTCGTTATATGCCATCTTCACAGATGTTGGCAGCGCATTTTGGTATAGTCTGAAATTGTCAATCTTGAACCAGGTCTCTGCTGGAGCATCGGAGGTGGCAACACCTAAGTCCATCGTCTCACTCTCGTCTTCAACGGTGAAAGCAACATATATTGTCTGCAGAGGGTAGTCGTCACCCACACCAGCAATACACTGATCCTTGAAAAATCCGTTACAGTCCTTGGCAAAGACGCGCTGGTTTCCCAGACGTGTTGCATTGCTGCGGTTTGAGGCGTGCATATCCACGCTGAGCACATACTTTCCTTGTGGCAGGGTAACGCTTTGGGATATTGCCACTGGTACGCTGCTTCCGTTCCATACGCCAAAGAGATGTGTGCCGTCAGTAGGATTGTCATCCCAGGTATTTTTTAAATTGATGCCATACCAATTCAGACTGGTGTTGCTCAAAGCCCATGAAACCGGCACTTTTGTTACGTTTGAGGTATTGCCGTCAGCCTCAAAAGAAGGGTTTTTGATGTATGTGGAGGTGACATCGGTACCAAGATTTTCCTTATCAACCTCTTTACAGTCCTTTGTTAGTCTCAGGTAATAGATTCCTGGGCACAGTGTACCCTGATCAGCTTGTATGCGGAAGGTGAGAGTATTCTTTGGCGTTCCGTCGCTGTTCAGCAGTATTGATTGCGGTATAGCCCATTCCTTGTTAAAGAAACCGCTGCCATCCTGTGTGCTGAAAGAAGAAGGAATAGTATAGGTGTCAATCAGTTTGCCCTCTACATATATTGTTGCCTTACGTCCTGCGTCAGCTGTCTGGAAGCGACATACGAGACCTACATTCTCCTTTGCCTTATCGTGGTTGGTGAGGATATACTGAATCCATCCACCTGCCTGTGCATCACGATATACCTCATCCCTGAAGGTACCGACGGTAGAACCTGCAGAATAACTCGTTACTCCAGCTTCTGACTGCTGCTCTCCTGTGCGTATGAAGTCGATGGTGCGTTTTTCGAGTTCTTCCTTTGCCTTCTCAGCCTTTGCCCAGTCGCTGTTGTTATACTCCTCCTGCGTTGCCTGATACCAGTAGTTCATCACCCTGCAGTGGTGTATAGCGAAGTAAGGCTCCAACGTCAGTTTTTCCCATGTGGAACCCTCTCTGCTTGCGTCAATGGTGAAGGTGAGGTCTCCCTTTGGAGTAATCTTCTTCAGCACCTCTGCTCTGTCTCCAATGAGGAGTGGGGCAGTAGCCAGAGACTTTGTCGTGGTATAGCTGTCCTCAGCATGTCCCATGCGTTCTCCTTCTGCATATTCGTGTTTCAGAGCCTCATAATCAGCATCCCCTGGATTGCTTGATGTTGTAGGCGCTCCCAAGAGGATAGGGCCATATTTGAAGGCGATATATTCATTCAGGTTCGGACATTGCTCGTATCTCAGTGTCATAGGCAGGTTGACAGTTATTACATCACCCTTCTTCCATGTGTTGCTGATAAAGCAGTAACCATTCTTTACCGTCATATTTGCAACAGCTATCGGTGTACCGTTGAGGCTGATGGCAAATCCTTCGCCTACCCATGATGGCTTTCTGATAGCGATGGTGTAGGTAGCACCCTTGTCTATTGTCAGCTTTGTCTGCTGCTCATAAGGGAAATTCGTCTCCTGTGTCAGGGCAAAGTCTTTGTTCTCCAGTGTTGATGGTGTGAAGAGGTTCACATACAGAGTGCTGCTACCATCATGTGTGTAGATGAAGTGTCCATACTTTGAGTGATTCTCCATACCTGTTCCTACGCAGCACCACATATCCTGGTTTACCTTACTATATATACGGTAAGCCTGTGGGCGCAGAGGTGTGAAATATACGTATCCGCCTGTTACAGGGTCTATAGTAGAGAGAATGTGGTTATACATCGTACCCTCATAGAAGTCCGCATATTTGCTGTCGTGCGTAGCATCAAAGAGACTTTCTGAGAGTTTCAGCATATTGTTTGAGTTACAGCTCTCTGGTCCGTTACACTCGTTGACATATCTGTTTGCTGCCGATGCTGCCATAAACCATTCATTCATGGAGTTACCACCGATGCAGACAGTACGGTTGCTTGTCACATCCGTCCAGAAATTCCTTGCTGCTGTGGCGTAGTTCGTCATCGTAGCATCCTCCTGTGCTACTCTCTCAAAACCTATGTATTTTGGCACCTGTGTATTGGCATGTCTGTTATCCAGGAAGGATGTGCTGACAGTCTGCATGCCGTTTATCATTGTGGTATGGCTGTATTTCTTTGCTGCGTCGAGATATTTTGCCTGACCTGTAATCTTATAGGCATCCGCCAATACCTCGTTTACTCCACCATGTTCTGTATTCAGAATATCCTGCATCGTCGATGTGTTGAATTTTGCAACGAGGTTGATGGCCCAGTCACACATCTTTAAATACATCGCCTTTGCTGTTGTTGCTGTCTCTCCGTCGCCATACAGATAGGCATCTCTGAGACCTGCTATCACCTTATGTTGCACATAGAATGGCACATTTCCTCTGGCTTTGTTGAATTCTGTCATATTTCCTGCATACATATCTGTCCACAGGGTGTTGCTGGGGTAGCCTCCTATGTAGCCATACAGACCTTGGGTATTGCTGTCAAAGGCATCCTGACAGTCCTTCATGACCTTCAGCATATAGTCCATGCGAGCCTTCAGCTGAGCCTTTGTCTCACTCTCGTGGCAAGCGGCATAAGCCAGTGCCAATGCTGTGAGATAGTGTCCTCCCACGTGTCCGTCGAGGCGGAAGTTGCCAGAGCCCCAGTTGTCAAAGTTGGGGTGTAGAGTAGTCCAGTTGGCATATTCGCCAGTGTTGAGGCCTGCCTGTCTCACGTATGGTGTCAGCAGTCTGTCAACATCGTATTATGCATTATGAATTATGAATTGTTAATTGTTAATTGTTAATTGTTAATTGTTAATTGGGGCTGTGCCTATTGTCACGCCCCCAATGATACCATCCTTAGTGCTTGCTGTCACCTTTATCTTCCCTGCTTTGTCGGAACTCTGTACTGTCAGCACTAACATGCCGTTAAACAACTTCATCTGTGGTTCTGTGAATACCTCTAACGATGTGGCATCTCCGTTGCAGACGCACTTGAAAGAACCTTCTCCCTCCACCTTGAATGTCAGTTCGTCGTTGGCAGTAGGGCATAGGTTTCCGTCTTTGTCTGTCATAGAGATAGTGATATATGCCAGGTCATTGCCGTCAGCCTTCAGTTGCTTTCCTGCTGTCCATACCTCCATCTTCAGTTTCTCAGGCTTTCCTGCAGTCTTCACCACTTCCTCATAGGCCTTTCCGTCTTTGTCGTAAGCCACCACCTTTATCTCTCCTGGCTCATACTTCGTATCCATCCAGCGCAGGCGATATCTGTCCAGATTTGGCTCTGATGCCTTCTTGCCGTTAGGATTGGTGCTCTCCTGTCCTGCATTCGGATTCGGAGTGTTGTCCTTCTTTCGCTTCCCCTGTGACTTACCATTGATAAAGAGCTCTGCCTCGTCAAAGTCGGTATAAACCTGCACTGGAACATTCTTTCCTACCATCTCCTTACCCCAAGACCAGTGAGGTGCTATATGCAGAGTATGAGAATCTTTGTTCCATACAGAGCGATACAGGTAGTATCTGTCCTTTGGCAGTCCTGCAAGGTCGCAGATGCCGAAGTATGACGAGCGGCTGGGCCAGTAATTGTCGTATGGTGTTGGCTCTCCCAAGTAATCGATACCAGTCCATACAAACTGTCCTATTGTCCAAGACAGGTCGTCCATATTCTCGAAATCCACATCAGGAAGGTTGCTCCAAGAGCACCATTCGTTGTCGTATGAAGAACACTGTCCGTCGCTGTAAACCCCATGATTTGTGGCTTTATAGGGCAGTTTATATACTCCTCGGGAACTGACAGTAGAGGCTGTTTCGGAACCCAGGATAAAACCTTTTGTGGTCTGCTTGTATGCTTTGTCGTATTTGTGTGTCCTGTAGTTCAGACCCACTACATCCATCACCTCCGCAAAGCCGCTGTTGAGGGCTTGGTCCACTCTGTCCATACCCTGTGTGACAGGTCTGGTGGGGTCGAGTTTATGACACAGGTTCTGTAGTCTCTTCGCCCATTCCACGCCAGCATTCTTGTCCCATTGCTCAGGAATCTCGTTACCTATGCTCCACATCACTATTGACGGGTGGTTGCGATGGTTCAGGATGAGGTTTGTGATATCCTTCTCAGCCCATTCCTTGAAAAATCGTGCATAGCCGTTCTTGCACTTGGGGTATATCCACATATCGAAACTCTCCGCCATCACCATCATTCCCAGACTGTCGCAGATGTCCATCTGCATTGTCGAAGGCATATTGTGCGATGTCCTGATGGCATCACATCCCATCTCCTTCATCAGCTTTATCTGGCGTATCAGTGCTGCTTTGTTGATGGCAGCCCCAAGAGGTCCGAGGTCGTGATGCAGACAAACGCCTTGTATCTTTCTTGAGACACCATTCAGCATAAAACCTCCCTCTTTGCCTACGCTGACGGTTCTGACACCAAGATTTGTTATTGTCTCATCGACCACCTTATTATCTTTCATCAGCCTTGAGCGCACCTTATATAGAGTAGGGGACTCAGGTGACCACAGCAGTGGCTTGCTCATCGTCAGTTCTGTCTCTATCTTGCCGTCTTCAGGCACGTCGAAGTGGTTGCCTGTATAGAACATTCCCTTGCTGTCGAGTATCTCTACCACAAAGGCATAGTCCTTCCACTCTGTTCCCTCCTGTTTGCACAGTTGTGTCTCATATGATATGACAGCCTGCTGCTCTGTCTCTCCATGATTGTCCACACCCTGACGCAGTTCTTTCGTGCGTATTGCTGTGTTCCAGGTGTCGATGTGTGCCTTTGGTGTTGTTATGAGCGTTACAGGCCTGTAGAGTCCTGCTCCTGGGTACCAGCGGCTGCTCTCTTCCCTGTTGTTCAGGGCCACTTCTATAACGTTTTCGCCACTCTTTATGAGGTCTGTCACATCCAGCCTGAAGGCGTTATATCCATATGCCCAGTATCCTGCTGCTTTGCCATTTACAGTGACAGTGGGTTCTGCCATAGCACCGTCAAAAACCAGCTGGTAGCTTTTGTCATTGCTGAATGTCGGAATATTTACTGTAGTGCGATAATATCCCTTTCCTATCCAAGGCAGGGAGCCTGATCTGCCACTCTTTTCTGTTGCTTCCTTCTCGCCATTCTGTTCTATGGCGACTATCTGCAGGTCCCATTTCTTGTCGAATGGTCCGCTGATGGCCCAGTCGTGGGGAACAGCAACCTTGTTCCATGTTGTCTGGTCCTTCGAGAAGTCCCAACTGTCGATATTGGTGACAGTACGCTGGCCCCACATAAAAGAAGGTACAGTCAGCGCACATGCTGCAAGGGCAGCGATCAAGTTATGTCTGTTCTTGTTACTCATGTTTAGATAGTTCGTTTTTGTAGTAGATATTTTTACCGTTTGCAAAAGTACAAAAAAATGAGGAAAAAGCCAAAGAAAATTCATTTATTTTAAGAAAAAAAACAATTTCATCCTTAACTATTTCTGTACAGAAAGAATTATGTTATTGATGTGCAACGATTTTTTAGGCTTGAAAAGCCGAGGTTTTTGTTTAAATTCTAAACACAGGGGCAGAAAATATTTTTCCTCTCGGGATTTTTTCTTTTACCACTAGGGAAATTTTATGTTCAAGGGCGCTGAACATATGTTCGCGCTGCTCGAACATATGTTCGCAAGCCTTGAACATATGTTCGCGGACTGCGAATATAAAATACGCCTAGGAGTAAATAATTTCCCTGTTCGAGATAAATTTTGTTTGAATTAGTTCTCAGAAAAATTTCCACTAATCACTAACCACTAATCACTAACCACTAATCACTAATCTCTAACCCTATAAACCATATCTCTTCCCTAAAAAAACACTAGGCAAATTTACATATTTTTTCACTTCCTCGCGTGCGTTATTATCATTAAAAGGAATAAGTGTAATAAAAATGTTAAATATTAGTGCAAAAACGCATAAGAATTGTTAAGTAGTGTTAAAAATGGGGGGGCAACGGAGATTATGGCGACTTTTTTTAGAAAAAATTTGGTGGTATGTTTATAAATTTTTATTTTTGTAGCCCCAATATATACGCATATACACGTAAATAATAGACGCGCGCATGTTAAGAGCAAAAATGACATATAAGTTCCTGATGTTGATGTTGATGATGATAATCTCAACACCAGCCTTCTCTTATGTGCCATTCTTGGATGCCGATACAAGCTTCTACAACAAGTATCCATACATCTACTTCGTTGGCAAGGGCGACAGCACAGCAATTGGCGAAGACTATTTCTTCGATCATGCAGGCTATGTCATCTTCCCAGTTGGTAAGGCGAAGTTGCCACTTAACAGCCCATTGCTGAAAGAACTCTCTGGTACTGTTCTGCCACAGATGAATCGTGACAGCCTGCAGCTCAATGGCGTCATCCTGCGAGGCAGTGCCTCTCCTGAAGGTCCTTGGAGAGTGAACCAACGTCTTGGACAGGCTCGTACCAAGTCGCTTGTTAATTTCCTGAAGAATCAGTCAGCATTCCCAATAAGTGATAGCCTCATGTCAGCAAAGGCAGAGGGAGAGGATTATCGCATGCTCTGCAGACAGATGATGCTGAAGGGCGATCCTGACTATTCTCTCGTAGCAATACTCTGTGACAAATATCTGGGCATCGGACGCCAGGATATCCTGAAGCAGAAGTTGATGAGAATTCGTGGCGGCAGGCTGTGGAGACGTCTGCTCAAGGAGTACTTCCCAGGTCTGCGTTCTGCACGACTGATGCTGACAGTGAAGAAGTATGAGCCAGCACCACAGCCAGAACCTGTTGTAGAGCAGAAGACCCTCGTGCCTCCTGTGATAATTGAGGAACCTACATTCCCAGCAGTAGCAGAAGATACAGTGGTTCTGGAAGATTACAGAATCCCACGTCGTGAGCTGTTGTCAATAAAGACCAACCTCCTGTTCTATGGTGTCTATGTACCATTCGGATATAACCGCTATTGTCCTATACCAAACATCGGCATCGAATACTACCCAATGCATGGGCACTTCACACTGGGTGCTTCTCTCGACTTCCCTTGGTGGGTAAACTACGAAAAGCATAAGTTCTTCGAGGTTCGCAACCTTCAGATAGAGGGACGCTACTACCTGCGCTCTGGCGATATAGAGAAGAATCCTCCTGGTAAGGGAGCAGCCTTCAGGGGCTTCTATCTGCAGGCCTATGGTCATGTGGGTATCTTCGAGATAGGACTCCATAAGGACAAGGGTTACAAGGGCGAAGGCTTCGGAGGCGGATTAGGTCTGGGCTATATGATGCCAATATCAAAGAAGGGCCACTGGCGCCTGGAGTTTGCGGCACAGTTCGGATACCTCTATGTAAAGCACGACCCATTCCAGTTTGAATATCGTGGTGGTGTGGATCTCCACGATGAGCTGTACTACTACGACTGGGTACGTCCTGCAAGCGAATTCAAGAAGCGTCAGTATCGATATACATACTTTGGTCCTACACGTGTTGGCGTCACGCTGACCTACGACCTGCTCTATCGTACTAATACAAAGACGAAGAAGAAGCTCAGCTTCAAGAGAGTCAGCTTCAGGTCTTATGAGAAAGGAAGGAGGGAAAAGAAATGAAGAAACTGCTCTACATATTCGTCCTCTTTGTCCTCATAAGTACTGTGGGATGCATGCGAGAGCCTGAGCTGCACCTCTATGAGCCACAGAATATCGATATGAACTTCCCAATAGTGGATATCGACCTCGAGGTATACTGGGACTATGAGATGACCTTCGATGTACGCTACGACTGGAAGGCAGAATGGTTCTATGACTGGGATGCGCATGACGACTCTATCTTCGGAACGATGGGCTATGTACAGCCATCAGTCTTCAACCTGCGTCGATACTTCACAGGCGATGCTAGGAATGTGCCTCATACCACAGTCATCGCAGCCCCACCATTCTCTGGCACCCACTTCCAGGATAAGTTCGAATGGGGCTTCTGGGATATCCTCGTATGGAATGATGTCAGAACCATCGATGGTGTGCAGAGTATTAACTTCGACGAACAGAGCTCTCTCGACTCTGTTATCGCCTTTACAAACAATTCACCTCACAGGTCTCGCTATCATGCTCCTAAATACACCTACGCCTTCTGGGCTCCAGAGCCTCTCTTCTCAGCCTACGACAGGGGAATAGAAATCAACCATAACCTCGATGGATTCACATATGATAAGGAGCGTAATGTGTTTGTCCGCACACTCGATATGCAGTTGTATCCTGTTACATATATATACCTTACGCAGGTGATTCTTCACAACAACTACGGACGCATCCATCAGACAGAGGGTGACGCCAACCTCTCAGGAATGGCACGCTCTACCAACCTGAATACAGGTACTGCAGGCAGTGATGCAATCTCAGTATATTACAACAACAACCTGAAGGAGAACTGTACTCTCGTACCTTATGGTACACCATTGGACGACCCTTCACGTGCCACAGCAAAGCATGCTGACATCATAGGAGGACGTCTGATGACCTTCGGAATGTGTAACCAGACACCACGATTGATCGATGAAGGTGCTCCCCTGACAGATAAGAATAGGCACTACCTCGATGTCACAGTACAGTTCTATAATGGTATGGACTCCACAATGGTCTTCGATGTCACAGACCAGGTGAGGAAGCACTATAAAGGTGGTGTAATCACTGTGGAACTCGACGTCGATACAGTCCCCATCCCAACCCGTCCAGGCGGCTCAGGCTTCAATGCCGTAGTAGTCGACCCCGACTCTGTAACATATGAGTTTGGCTTGTAATTATGAATTATGCATTATGCATTATGAATTAAAAAAAGTTTAACCAAATATATATAATTACGAAACAGAGAGTGAAAGAAAACATTTAGAGAGTAGAAACGAAATTAAGAAAAAATCAATACTAACAATTAAAAAAGTTCCGATTATGAAAACAAAGTATTTAATCTTCGCAGCTCTTGCAGGAATGATTTTCGCAAGTTGCTCGAATGGTGAGTACCTCGGAGACAACAGTCCGATGCTGACCCAAGAGAGTCCAGGTGACGCTATCGAGTTCAGCTACACGATGCAGAATGCAACTCGTGCTGACAAGTATAAGTATGGTGCCGATGCTGCTGCAAGGCTAAGCAACAAGTTTGTCATTTATGGTGTAAAGCACCCTAGTGCTGAAGACAAAACTGCTGACAATGATAAGGTAGTTTTCAACAACTTCCAGACAAAGTGGACTGCAAGTTCAGCAACTAGCACTGCTTCTAACTCAAGTGACTGGGAGTATGCAGGTCTTCAGTCATATGATCCTACACCTACACAGCAGTCAGTCAAGTATTGGGACTACAGTGCAGCAGGTGGTTACACCTTCACTGCTTTCTCAAGCACTAACATCAGTTATCCAAAGAACTCTACAACTGACAAGATTCAGGTGTCAAAGGTGACTTCTGACGCTACTTCTTTGTACAACAAGGGTTATTCTGTAAAGATAAAGGATGGTGCAACACTTAACAACCTGTATTTCTCTGATCGTATTGCTATACCTAAAACCAACTTTGGTGGTACAGTAAGCTTTACATTCCGCAACCTTTTTGCAAGGGCACGTTTCGGATTCTATGAGACAATTGCTGGTTACACAGTAAAGATTGACAGATTCTATATTGACGAAGATGCAAGTACTACTGCAGTTCCTGCAACAGCACCTGTTGTCGATTTCGCAAAGATGAAGGATGCTAAGACAGATGGTTTCTATGCTTCACTTCAGAATGTGAAGAATATTGATAACCAGACTGTTAACGTCACTTATTATGACAATACAGATGCTACAATAGAAAATCGTGCAAAGGTGACCAACCCAACAGAAGGTTATAATTATACCTTCAAGCAGGGTGATGGTTCAGGTCTGATTAATACAGTCCTGTCAACTTCTGCTTCAAATCCTACTTGGGCAGTATCTTCTGATAATGGCTACACTCCTGTAATCCCATTTGAAGGTAACACCAATCCTCTCCTTCTGAAGCTCGACTTCACTCTGACTTCTGAGGATGGTAATGGTGATGTGATACATGTTCGTGGTGCTCGTGCTATCGTACCTGCTTCATGTGTTCAGTGGAAGAGCAACTTCGCTTATACCTATATCTTCAAGATTTCTGACGCAACAAATGGTACTACTGGTGATGTTGATGCAAATGGTGACCCAACAGACCCAGAAGGTCTGAAGCCTATCACCTTCGATGCTATCGTGGTAGATGTAGAAAACCAGATGCAACAGACCATCACAATGGTATCTACCAACAGCATTACTACTTATGCAGAAGGCGCTATTGCTAATGAGTACACTAATGGTAAGCCTGTTTATGCTGTAGTAACAGATAATGGTGATATGACTGCTCCAGAGCATGAGGTAATCACTCCAACAGCTATTGGTACAGCAGCTACTCAGGCACAGGTGTATAAATTAAGTGCAGCCGCTTCTGAAGCTGAGGTTCTGTCTAAGCTGAATGGTTCTCCAATGTCATTCACTATGACAGCAACAACAGGTACTGAGGCAGCATCTATCGAAACTACTATACCTCTTTCTGACAGTACAACACCTGCTATCTCAAATGTGAAGTTCACTCCTTCAGCAGCTGGATACTATGCATATGTTTATACTACAACAGCTTATGACGCTCCTGCCTATACTGTTCAGAGTGCTGGCGTATATGACTCAGGCAAGACATATTATATGAAGACTGCAGCTGATGTATACTATGCAGTAACAGTTCCTAGTGCTGCAGCATTCGCAGAGCACAAGGACCATCTCTATCTCGCATCTGGCGGCACAGTTGGTGTATATGATGTTAAGGTAATCAAGGTTCAATAAACTAAAGAAATAAAATAACAATTCACAATATTATTAACCAATTAAATTTTTAAAGTTATGAAAACTAAGTATTTTTTCCTCGCAGCTATCGCAGGCATGACCTTAGTAAGCTGCTCGAATGATGAGTACATCGGTGACAACAGTCCTACATTAGGTGAAAACGACGGCTCAATCCAGTTCACTTACAGCATGCCTAATGCAACTCGTGCAGACATTTATGGTAAAGCTGCTGCAGATATTCTTGGTAACCATTTCTATGTGATTGGTACAAAGGGTACAGAGGCAACAACTTACCCATCGTCTACACTTGTATTTGACAACTATCTGGTACACTATGGTGTAAATACGGCAGGTACTACAGCATCAAACACTGCCAACTGGGAGTATGTTGGTGTTAAACCTGGAGTATCTCCTTATGAGAATTATGTATTTTTGAGTTCAATGACTCCAGCACGTGAAGTAGATTTTCAAACTATCAAATATTGGGACTACAGTACAGATCAGTATCACTTCTATGCTTTCTCTACAGGAACTTACGATGCTGTTGCAACAAGTTCCACTGCTGCCACCAATATAGGTGTAACAAAAATGGCATATGGTTCAGGTCTTGAAAATGGCGCAACAGCCTACACTTTCGACCTTCCAAATGTTAACGCATTGAAGCAGGCATACATCACTGATATTGTTGAGGTTGAAAAGGCTAATTATGGCAAGGAGGTTCAGTTACAATTTAAGAGTCTCGGTGCTAAGGTTCGCGTAGGTCTTTATGAGACTGTTCCTGGTTATTCTGTAAAGGACGTTAATTTCTATACTGTAGATGGAACAGATTATTCAGGAGCCAAGGGTACTACTGCTGCATTGATTAGTGCTAATACTTATGGTATTCCTCAAAAGGGCCAGATTAAAGTTTCTTTCCCACATGTAGGTACCAAGTATCAGAAAACACCTGTAGAGGGAGCTGAACCAAAAGCTGACTATAACAAAGCATCTGCAACTATTGTACTGCCTCCTACTGAAGTAGCAGAGAATTATAAAAAAGCTCCTACATTTGGTGCTCTTACAGCTCAACTTGTAGCAAGAGAAAATAAAGAGGTGAAGTGGCAAGCTGATCCTGCTGGATGGGTAGCAGAAGGTAGCGTTTTCTTGGGTCGTACTCTTACAACTGCAACATTTGCTGGTGATAAGAATGCTGATTTTTATGAAGCAATATTCCCAGTTGACTCACCTTCTCCTCTTACACTCCGTGTAGATTATACTCTTGTTCCTACCGATGGTGCTGGTGAGACAATCATTGTTAAGGGTGCCAAGGCTGTAGTTCCTTCTACATATACTAAGTGGTTGCCTAACTACGCTTACACTTACATCTTCAAGATTTCTGATAATACCAATGGTTGGACTGGAACAACTTCTGATGCAAAGGGTCTCTTCCCAATTACCTTTGATGCTGTTGTAACTGAGGCTACTGATGCAACAGGAGAGCAGAAGACCATAACTACGGTTTCTGCTCCTACCATCACTACCTATCAGCAGAATCATGATATTACTAAGAACGAATACTCAAAGGCTACTGCAAAGGATATTTATGTTCAGGTTATGGATAACAGTGATGTTCCCGCAACACTTAAGGGTGACTTGAATGGTACTACTAAAGATGATACAAAAAGATCTCTTCTTTATGCTGTAACAGGTGTTGCTGACCCTACTGAGGCTCTTGTAATGGATGCTCTTGAGAATCAGTCTAGTGTAAGTGGCGCAGGTGTTATTACAGGTCGTAATGGCGTCATCCTTACTCCTGCCACTATAGATGCTACTGTAGCCACCATCGAAAATGGTGCTGACGACAATCCAATCTCGATTACCGCTGGTCAAGCTGCAAAGATTGCTTACACTCTTGATGCTGCTAATTATGCTTATGTTTATGACTATACAGCCTCTGATCATAACAAGGTGTACACAACCTTTTATCAGCCTATCAGTGTTACTGTGGGAACTACTCTTATAGAAGGAAAGAGGTTTGTTGCAAATTCTACCCTGACTTCTTGGGATGATAAATCAACTGCAGATCATTATTCTACATCAGGAGCACCTGATCCTGACTATGTATATTTCTCTATTACAACTAATGGTGGTGCATCTAAAACATATTCATTTGTTAGTGTAGATGGTAAGGATACTCTTCCTGCAGGTCTGCTGAAATACCCTGTCAGTTCTCTTGGAACGGGAGCAGCAGAAGCAACAGCTGCTGAAAATACTGTCTACTTCACCACGTACATTAAGAACGATGGTGCTTATGCAGTTAAGGTCATCAAGCTTGTTTCTGGTTCTTAATCTCATCTAATAAACTCAGTGGGGTTTTTCGAGCATAGCTCGATTACAACTCCCTCGGGTAGAAAAAAAGCCTGAGTGACGTAGCATAGGCGTAGCATAGGCGTAGCATAGGCCGAGCATAGGCCGATTACGACTCCTCGGGTAGAAATTAACTCTGATGCGGTTCGACTCCGCATCAGAGTACCAAAAGAAAAAAGAAAAAGAAAAAGGGCCGGAGCCCGATGATAAAGTTTAGAGTTGAGAGTTTAGAGTTTAGAGTCAGTTGAGAGTTGAAAGTTAAAAGAAAAAGAATGACA
>CADCAX010000060.1 GCA_902799455.1 uncultured Prevotellaceae bacterium | reverse complement strand
CTGTCGGCACGCAGCTTTAGCTGATGGGCACTCTCTTCACCAGAAACATAAAGGACACTGGTGTCAGGCATACGCATAATAGTCTGCAGAGTCAGAGTACTCTTTCCGATACCCGGGTCACCACCTAACAGCACTATACTACCGGGAACGAGGCCACCACCCAACACCCTGTTGAGTTCCTCGTCGTGCATATCCATACGAGAAACATCCTGCAAAGGAATATCTTTCAGCAGCAACGGGGCAGTGGCAGATTTCGCAACATTTCGAAGGCTCTGCTTTACAGTATCTGCCTTGATGCGAATCTCACGAAAAGTGTTCCATTCGTTGCAAGACGGGCATTTACCAATCCATTTTGCAGACTCCTGACCACAATTTTCACAAACGTATGCTATCTTATCTTTCGCCATACAGGCTGCAAAGTTACGAAAAAACGAGGACAGAACAAAATAAATTTATTTATTTTTTTTGTCGAGTGCAAGTAAGTTCGCGATTTTATCGCAAAGTTGCGAAAAAAATAACGAAAACGAAAACGAAAACGAAAAAAAATCCTGCAACAACATTATTGCAGGATTCTTCTATTAGATTTTTATGCTTTTACTTCTTCGCAGCAGCCTTCTTTGCTGGAGCTTTCTTCGCAGCAGCCTTCTTTGCTGGAGTTTTCTTCGCAGCCGGATTTTTTGCTGGAGCCTTTTTAGCTACCGGTTTCTTCTCTGCAGACTTCTTTGCTGGGGCTGCCTTCTTTGCAGGAGCCTTAGAATCCTTTTTCTTCAGTACAACAGCAGAGCGTGCTGGGATATATAGTTGCAACCACCCCTTGCCGTCTCCAGCATACATCGGGTCGAAATTGGTGAAGTGTGCTACGCTATCGTCAGAGAATCCGAAACCTCCATAGTCAGGAGAATCGGTATTGAGCACTACATTATATTCGCCCATTGGCACGAGGAATCCATAATCGGTATAAGAACGTGTTGGAGAGAAATTAAAGACATAGAGCAGGTCACCACGCATGAATGCCATAATCTGGTCACCCTCATTAATCCATATCTCCTGAACAGGGGTGAGGTTGAAGTCCTTCTGAGATTTCATCACCTCTATCATCTTACGATCGAAATCACCGAGCCAATGATAGCACAATTCCTTATTATCTACAAGATTCCACTGACGGCGTGCATACTTGCAGCTCCATCCGTTACCCTCGCGTGGGAAGTCAATCCACTCCGGATGTCCCCATTCATTACCCATGAAGTTGAGGTAGCCACCTCCCATAGTAGAAGAGGTAACAAGGCGTATCATCTTATGGAGAGCAATACCGCGACGAGCCATCTCATTTTCGTCTCCCTTCTTGAAATGCCAATACATATCAGCATCGATGAGGCGGAAAATGATGGTCTTATCGCCCACGAGAGCCTGGTCGTGTGACTCAGCATAAGAGATAGTCTTCTCATCAGCACGACGATTGGTCATCTCCCAGAAGATGTCACGAGGATTCCATTGCTCATCGCTCTTCTCCTTAATCATCTTTATCCAATAGTCAGGAAGTCCCATTGCAAGACGATAGTCGAAGCCAAGACCGCCATCCTCGAACTTTGCAGCAAGACCCGGCATACCAGACATTTCCTCAGCAATAGTGATGGCATTCTTGTTCACCTCGTGGATAACCTGATTGGCAAGGGCAAGATAGCAAAGGGCATTATCGTCCTCTCCACCATTGAAGTAGTCAGCATATCCTCCGAAGTCAACACCAAGGCCATGATTATAGTAAAGCATAGAGGTGACACCATCGAAGCGGAAGCCGTCGAAATGGAATTCATCAAGCCAATACTTACAATTAGAAAGCAGGAAGTGCATCACCTGGTCTTTGCCATAGTCGAAGCAAAGACTGTCCCATTGGTTATGTTCACGACGATCACCGGGGTAGAAATACTGGTTTGGATCTCCGCAGAGATTTCCCAAGCCCTCAACCTCATTCTTCACAGCATGTGAGTGGACGAGGTCCATGATGACAGCAAGACCATTCTGGTGAGCCGTATCAATAAGTTCCTTCAATTCCTCAGGAGTGCCGAAACGGCTGGAGGGAGCGAAGAAGTTAGAAACGTGGTAACCAAAAGAGCCATAATAAGGATGCTCCTGAATAGCCATTATCTGTATGCAGTTATATCCCTCCTTTATAATACGTGGAAGGATGTTTTCTTTGAATTCGGTATAAGTACCCACTTTCTCTGCATCCTGTGCCATACCAATGTGGCACTCATAGATAAGGAGTGGTGTCGTATCAGGCTTGAAGGTCTTTTTCTTCCACTTATATTCCTTTTCCGGTGCCCACACCTGTGCAGAGAATATCTTTGTCTCATCATCCTGTACCACACGACGAACCCATGCAGGAATACGCTCTCCCTGACCACCAGGCCACTTTACGAGCATCTTGTAGAGATCACCATGTTTCAGAGCTGTCTTTGGAAGTTTTATCTCCCAATCCTGTCCGTTCTTACTCTTCTTAAGAGCATACTTAGGTGTTTCCTTCCATTTGTTAAAATCGCCAATGAGGTATATTTCTGTGGCATTTGGAGCCCACTCACGGAATATCCATTCACCCTTCTCGTTGCGATGCAAACCGTAATAGAGATAACCAGTTGCAAAATCAGACAACTTCATTTTTCCGCCATTAGTGAGATGATCTATCATCCACAGAGCGTGATCATGACGACCCTGAATAGCATTCTCGAATGGCTCCAGCCAAGGATCATTGGCAACGATGCCAATATGTTTTGGAGTATTTTCTTTCATGACACCTTGTTTTATATATTAGTTTTTAGTTTTACTATATTACATTTTCACCTTGAAGACAGCCTTCTTAAATTCAGGAGCACCTGATATGCATGGTGTATGTCCGTCCTGAGGCAAGAACATTGCGAACATTCCCGGATGGCAGACAACATAAGAAGAACTTGGCTGACCAGGATATTTCGTCAAGTCTTTTTCTGCATTATATTCCGCCTGGACGGTGATATCGTCAAGCGGCATATAACCATATACTTCCTCGCCATCGAGAGGAATCTGTATGTCGAGCATATTCCTATGTGTCTCCATTACAGCCTCCTCCTTCGTCTTGCCTTTCTGGTTGATGATATTCACAAAAAGGTCTTTGCCTTTTATCTCATGCTTTCCAGATTCCAACTTTACGAGGTCATTGTTCTCGATAAAACTTACTACATCAGCGAACAAAGGGTTCATGGGGATGTAGTTCTTCAGATTTTCTAATGTGTCGATAATCATATTTTAAAAGGTTTCATATAGGTTATTGTACTTCTTCGTCATCTACATACATAACTTCCCTGCGGCGTCCTTCCTTTGACATTTCTATGGCTTTTCCGTTTCTCTTACCGTTTTTATACATGCCTCGGAATTTGCGTCCATCAGAATAATAGACAGACATTTCTCCATCAAACTCCCCGTTAACGAAAGTGCCTTCGTATCTGTCGCCACCTCTTTTTGTCAACTGTCCTTTACCATTCTGCTTGTCATTTTTCCATTGTCCCGCATAGACATCACCATTTTTCCACACGAAAGTGCCGTAGCCATTTTTCTCACCATTCATAAAATGTCCTACATACTTGTCTCCGTTGGCATACTTGAAGATTCCCTCTCCGGTACGCTCCCCATTAAGATAGTCGCCTTCATAGGAATCACCATTGCTGAAGTAATATATGCCCTTACCATTTTGCAAGTCTTCACGCCACATACCGATATAGGTATCTCCTGTGGCATATTTATATTCTCCCTTGCCGATACGTTTATTGTCGGACCAGAATCCGTCATACCGGCTTCCATCCTTCCACTGAAAAATGCCACGACCATTCTTCATATCATTTTTCCAATCACCATCATAGAATTCACCTGTAACATAGGTATATATACCCTTGCCCTGACGTTTGCCTTTGACATAGGAGCCCACATACTGGTCACCATTGTTATATGACATAACGCCTTTACCATGAGGAACGCCTCGCGACTTTCCACCTTGATAGACACCCTGCTCCATAATGTCACCTTGGTCGGAATTCGTCTTCTGGGCTTGTATGCTGATTGATGGTATCAGCAAAAAAGAAATGTACAGAAGTATATTCTGAAGATATATTGTAGCAGTTTTTTTAGATTTCATGTGCCAAAGATACAAAAATATTATAGAATAAGATATCATACATCATTTTTTTTAGTGTTTTTTTAGAAAAAACAAGGCATAATTGACGTTAGGGGAAAAGTTTTATTAACTTTGCAGCATGAATTTTGTAGCAATTATTCCAGCAAGATATGCATCAACACGTTTTCCCGGCAAGCCACTGGCTATGCTTGGAGACAAGAGTGTGATACAACGGGTTTACGAACAGGTAACAAAGCAGCTGCCAGCTTGTGTGGCAACCGACGATGAACGCATTTATGAGCACGTCAAGTCATTTGGAGGCAACGTGGTTATGACACGTACCGACCACAAGAGCGGTACGGACAGGATAGAAGAAGCTGTTGAGAAACTCTGCTCAACAAAGGAGTTGAATATCTCGAACGACACCGTCATTGTCAATGTGCAGGGTGACGAACCTTTCATTCAGCCAGAGCAGATAAAGACACTTTGCGAATGTTTCAACGACAAGGCAACAGACATTGCAACACTTGGTATCAGATTCAAAAACCTTGAAGCCGTAAAAAATCCCAATTCACCAAAGATAATTCTTGATAACATGGGATTTGCGATGTATTTCAGTAGGTCTGTCATCCCATATATTCGCGGTAAAGAAGAAACTGAATGGTTACAGGCATTTAATTTCCTGAAGCATATCGGTATGTATGCTTATCGCAGAAACATATTGAAAGAAGTAACTGCCCTTCCACAATCTTCATTGGAGATAGCTGAAAGTCTGGAGCAACTGCGTTGGCTACAGAACGGATATAAGATAAAGGTCGGAGAAACGACACAGGAGACAATAGGTATTGACACACCAGAAGATCTGGAGGCCGCAATAAAAAGACTAAATTCAGAAGACATTTCTTAATGAATCCTATAATATTAGAAAACTATATTATATTATTACGCGCCGGGGCATTTAAGAGCAAGGATAACGAGATTACGCCGATGTCATTGCACAAGTGGCGTATATTGGGCAAGATGGCGAAAGAGCATCACGTGCAAGGTTTTCTATCCGACGGAATAAAGCACATAAAAGATTCACAAAATTCCAATATTCCAGATATTGACATCGTAGGACAATCAGATGTAGCATCTGAAGATGCCAAGGAGAGTTTTAATGCCTCAAAGGCATATCTTTCCTATAGTCTCACAAAACGTAAATGGGAAGAACTGCGCGAAGAAGAGATGAGCGATATACACAACATCTCAGACGAAACGCTACAACTTCTTGACATCATAATAATGAATGCCGATTACATCATAGACTCTATGGTGAATCTGGAGGGAGTTTTACTGTTTGGACGTTTTGTACGCGAGAATAAAAAGGCTATTGACTATACAAAACTCAACAGCTGGCTCGAAAAGACCAAAATGGTGTCAATGGCAGAAATGTTGGGAACTATACTGATAGAATTCTTTGGTTTTTCGCAAGATGAGTTCCCGTTTATGACAACCCAGATAAACAGTTCTGAAAGAATTTTCACGCAAGCATTGGAACACACATTTCACAGACAGCGCACTCCCCTATTGACATGCCTAAACCTTGCAACGTTGGAGACTTTATTCCATCGTTTTTCCGGTGTTATATCAGTTGTCAGAGATGTAGAGGAATAATTTTCTCTTATAGCGACCACCAATGCTTTTTCTTTGGTGGTTCCGGAAGTGTTTTTCCGTGTTCTTCCAGTATTACCTGTTCCCACGTTATTCCATCTTTTATCATGCGATAAATGGTACCCCAATCCGGAATTCCACCTATATTCCTGTCATCAATCCAAAGATCTACCTTCAGTTTTCGAGAGAAGTGCACATTGCGCTCCACGTCTTCCTCTGGGAAATCTTTATTTATGGCATAAAACTCCACGCCGCGTTCCTTGCACCAGTTTACAGCGTCATCGAGCAATTTTCCTTCCCTAACGCTCCACAGTATAAGTTGATGCCTATCAGCGATAAGAGCTTTCAACGTATCAATAGCAAATGGACGCTCCCTGCCTATCTCAGGATAAGCATGTTCAACGATAGTACCATCAAAATCTACTGCTATAGTCATAACCTCATTCTGATGTTAGGAGGAATTATTGCCCCTTTCTTGTCTTCACAGAGTCATCATCTGGATTTCCATAATGGCTGCTGCTATATGAACCGTAGCCATAGCCATAACCATACTTACCATAGCCATAGCCGCCATACTTACCATATTTGCCGTATCGGCCATATCCGTATGCATAACCATACTTTCTCTGGGACATATCAATACCATTGATAGCAATACAAGCATGTGGCAACTTACCCGAATATGCAAGGTTATTAAGCATCTTGAAGGCTGTTTTCTCTGTGTAGTCAGCTCGCACAACGATAACAGAGACATCTGCTATACGTCCAAGGGAAAGTGTATCAGATACAAGTCCGATAGGAGCTGTATCAACCATTACGTAATCATACTCCTTACGTAAAACCTCAAACAACTGATCCAAAGTATTTTTTGAAATAAGCTCTGCTGGGTTTGGTGGAATCGGGCCTGCCAACAGCACATCAAGATTCTTGTTAACACCAGAAGGAACTATTGCATCTTTCACATCTTCTACTGTAATATTCTGCATGCTCAACAATGTTGTCACGCCCTTGTCACTCTTAGGCATTTCAAACAGACTTGCCAGACGAGGACGACGAATATCAAGACCTACCATGACAACTTTCTTACCAAGCAATGCATAGCTGACAGCAAGGTTACCAGTTACGAATGTTTTACCTTCACCAGAAGTAGAAGATGTGAACAGTATGACGTTCTTGCCTTCCTCAAGCATAAACTGCAAATTCGTACGCATGCCACGGAAGATTTCTTCCATCTGGTTATTTCTATTTTCGTGAACGACGATATCGCCCTTAGTCTTATGACGGTTGTTTGCGACTGCAATATCTGCAACGATAGGTAACTTAGAGAGTTTTTCGACATCATCATGTCCCTCAATTCTGAATCTCAGGAATTCTATCAATACAATAATTGCAATAGGTATTGCTATACCAAGGATGAATGCTATCAGGAACACAATCATCTTCTTTGGGCTCACCTTTCCTGCATATTCCGGAACATCAATCATCTTACCCTTATCAACTGTAGCAGCCAAAGAAATACTATTTTCTTCACGTTTCTGCAAAAGCATGATATAAAGGTTTGACTTTACGCTCTGTTCACGTCCTATCTCTGTAAGTACGCGTTCCTGAGAAGGTGATTGAGACAACTGCCCAGAATACTTTGCATACTTTTCATAGATATTTTTGCGTTCCATCTCCAATTGACGCTTTGCATGGTCCAAAGAACGTTTGATAGCAAGGAACAAATCATCCAACTGAGTTGTTTTGATTTCTGCGGCAGGAGAAATCTTAGAAGCAGAACGCAACAGTTTCTGACGCTCTAATGCTATTGTATTATATTGTGTAATCAAAGATGCCGTAGCTGCATCAGACAAACCAACATTTGACGGAAGAGTCATATATTTATTCTGAGGCTGATTCATATAATCCCTTATGCTCTCAAGAAGAAGTATCTGGGTATTTTTATCCTTAACCTCATTATCAGCTGCATCTGATTGAGTGAACGATGCAGCAGCATTAACCGTTGCATCTGGTATATTGTTACCACGTTTAAAATGTTCTATGGCTCCATCGGTACTTCCCAATTCAACGTCAATCTTCTTGATTCGGTCGTTTATAAACAGTTCTGTACGACGGGCAATAGTGTTTTTATCTTCGTTAGCCTGATAATTGTATTTATCCACAAGACAATTCAGGTAATCAAGCGCTCTATCTACCACAACATCATTCAATGACAATTCTGCAATTGTTGTAGTTTTTGATACAGGAGCGACACCAATTGCTTTCGCATATCCCATAGCAGCCAAACGAGGATTACAGATAGTAGCTTCTATATAGTTATTCGTCTCCCATGACCGAATAAATTTAGCATTCGGAACTACAGACACACGGCCTACAGAGGTCGGAATAAACATTGGCAATTTTCCTTTACGGCTAAATGTACGTTTGCTCTTATCTCTTGCCACAAAAGAGCCTTCCACAGAGAACTGATTACCCTCTATGCGTGTCACCCTTACAACAACATTAGTATTAAGGTCCTCCAAATGTGCCTCATCCAAATCAACTTTGATAGGAAGATTTCCATATATCGTTTTATCCTTTACACGACCCTCTCCAACGTAGTCAACATACAACTTCAGTTCTTTTACAGCATCATAAGCCAATGTTTTAGATGACAATATTTCCAACTCATTATCAAAGCCATTGGTCATTGTCATCATACCAAGGTTTTCCGCTGCCTGAATGGAGTTCATTGAACGACTTCGTGGCATATTGTCATCATCCTTGATAAGCAACTTGGCACTTACGTTATAAACTGATGGCGTGTACCTGAGATACACAGCGGCAATAGAAAGACAGATAATAATAGAAAAGACGAACCATTGCCAATAAAGGACAATCGTCTTAATGAAGAATCCCAGATTAAGGAAACTGGTATCAAATTGTTCTTCTGATTGTAACTCTGACTGCGATAACTGATCCTGTGATAAATTGGAGGCTTGGAACTGCCCTATGTTGTTTTGTTCGTTCGTGCTCATAGCATTTTTACATACATTTTGACCGCAAAAGTACTATTTTTTTACCTAATAGCGACAAAACAGGGGAATGATTATTAAAAAAATGCCATTTTTTTTGACATAAAGTACGTTTTTCCATATAATTTTTCTAATTTTGTGGCCAATTATGGGAATATTTTCATTTTTTAGGAAGAAAGAAGACAATATAAAAGTCGGTGGTATGCAGGATTATATGATGCTAGTCCGTGTATATTTTCAATCTGCAATTGCATCTCAAGTAGGAATCAACAATCTTGCGATGCTCCCCGATCTTCGTGTTTTCAAATCTACATTTAAGGTACGTACCGAGCACAACAAACTGGGTATTGGTGAGAAGTCTGCATGTAAAAAGATGCTCAAGAACATGTATGGCATGAACGATGACTTCTTCAAAGAAATTGACAAGAGCATATCAAAAAACTGTCACAAGATTCAAGATGTGCAGACTTATATGTATCAGTTCCAGGGGTTTACTCAGGATATCATGATGCTTATGGGCAATCTCATGAAATTCAAGATGCGTCTGCCTTCGTTCTTTAAGAAAGCGATTTATGCTATGACAGAGAAGACTGTGACAGAAATATTCACCAAGAACGATTATACTGATCCAGGTACTCTGAAGACTGTGGCTGCTGTACGTAAGTACAACCAACGTCTAGGCTTTACGCAACAATGGATAACAGATTTTGTTTTCCAGGTTGTAATGCTGGCTAAAAAAGAAAAGCCTCAGGAGTAAATGAACATCAAAATCTTTGCCTCGCAAGTACGCCAACTTATACTTCAGCTACGCAAGTTGAAGCAGGAGAATGCAGACCTTGAGGCAATGGTTCAGAAGTTAAAGGAAGAAAACGCTCAAGCCACTCAAGAACTGAAGGCGATGCAAGTGGAATACAATTCTCTTGTAATGGGGAAAATGCTCCATATTACCGACAACGATCTCGAAACATCCAGACAACGTATAAACAACATGATACGCACTGTTGACAGATGTATCACAATATTGAGTGAAAAGTGAAACAACACATAACATTAAACATACACGATACCGTAATATCTATCATGGTCCCACAAGAAGATGAGGCCAAGTATCGCGAGGCCGGCACCCTTATAAATGAAAGGTTAAATACTTACTTTAACTATTACAAAGATGCCAAGAGTAACAAGGAGATCTATTTTTACGCAATGATTGACATTGCACTGAAATATATAAATGAATCAAAAAGAAATGACACAAAACCAATAATAAACATTTTAGAAGAACTAAACAAAGAAATAGAAGAAAGTTTAAAATAAACCCTTAGATTATTCAACATGATAATTACATTAGTAATACTCGCAGCGCTGATAATAGGCGGACTATGCGGATACTTGATTTTCAGATATGTTATCAAGTTTAAATATAACGAGATGCTTGCCAAAGCGGAAGAGGCATCGGAAGTTATAAAGGAAAAGAAACTCCTGGAAGTGAAGGAGAAGTTTATTAACAAGAAAGCAGAACTGGAACAGGAGATACAACAACGCAACCAAAAAATGCAGCAGGCTGAGAACCAGTTGAAGCAGCGTGAAATGAATCTCAACCAACGTCAAGAAGAAAACAACAAGCACAAACAGGAACTTTCACAATTACAGAGTCGTCTTGACACCCAGAGAAATGCCCTGGCTGTAAAAGAACAGGAATTAGAGGGAATGATTCATAAGGAGCGGGAAAAACTTGAGCAACTTTCAGGTTTATCTTCCGAAGAGGCAAAGAACCACCTTATTGAAAGTATGAAGGATGAGGCTCGAACCAACGCCCAGTCCTACATTAACGAAATAATGGACGAGGCAAAGATTAATGCCAACAATGAAGCCCGCAAGATTGTCATAAAAACAATTCAAAGAGTTGCCACAGAGGCAGCCGTTGAGAATTCGGTATCAGTATTCCATATTGAGAATGATGACGTAAAGGGTCGTATTATCGGGCGTGAGGGGCGTAACATCCGTGCTCTTGAAGCTGCCTGCGG
>CADCAX010000059.1 GCA_902799455.1 uncultured Prevotellaceae bacterium | reverse complement strand
AACATTATTTCACCCTCCCTTGGGAGGGTCGGGGTGGGGTCTTTATTCCTTGTTCTTTGTGTCCATGCATATCGTCACGGGGCCGTCGTTGAGCAGTTCCACTTTCATATCGGCACCGAACTCTCCCGTCATTACAGGTTTTTTTATTTCGTGCTCCATCTCCTTCACGAAAGCCTCATATAGCGGCACCGTCACCTCATGGCTGCCGGCACGCAGATAGCTGGGGCGGTTGCCTTTCTTGTACGATGCCCACAGCGTAAACTGCGACACGACGAGGACCTCGCCGTTGACGTCCAGAAGACTCTTGTTCATCACTCCGGCCTCATCGTCAAAGATGCGCAAGTTGGCAATCTTGTGTGCTAGCCAACTGATGTCCTCACTCGTATCCGCATTCTCACAGCCCAGAAGTATCAGTACTCCTTGCCCGATGCGGCTTTTCTCTTTTCCATCTATCATAACGGATGCATGCTGCACCCTCTGTATAACTGCTCTCATTTCATTCCCCCCATCACTTCTTTTGAAAATATTGCATCCAGCGTATATGTCGCGGCGTCGTTGGTGGCGCGTATCGGAATTCTAATACGCAGGTCTTTCTTTACGATGTCACGATACTTCTCCTTTCCCGTAAACCAGTAGGCGTAGGCCTGCAGTCTCGGGATGCGGAACTTGTTCTGACTTATCTTCAGCGCCTTATCCTTATATTCGCAGCACATATCGAGCCACGTCTGCTGCCATTTTTCCGCCGTCGCCTTGCTTTCCTTACTGTTTGCAAACGGCATCGACAGCATCATCTCCACCATCATCTCAAAACCGCCCATCAGCGGCAGCAGGTGGTTGGTGTTCTGCATGGCGGTGTCGCCCTCCCATGTTATGATGCCCGTTGCGGGATCGTAGCCCAGCGCCTTCCGCGTTCTATCTTGTCGCGGTACTTGGTGTTCTGCGTCCTCTCCCACTCCGTAAACCAGTTCGAGGCATACGCCAGCCAGTCAGGCCCGATCCTCAGTCGTGCCGGAGCGGTACACGGTGTTTCGGGGCTTCGCGGTTGTGCCAGTCGCATCGGATCGAGGGTATATAGCAGTTGGTCTGCATCAACTACCTCATGCATCACGTCGCCCATGCGTTCGTCTGCCGTAAGGTAATACAGGAACCTGTTCCAGAAAGCCTCCGATATACGCGCCTCCTTCGCACCACATCCCCAGTGCAGCACATTATGGCGGGTACCCAAACCCTTATGCGAACCCATGTGGTAGCAATCCACCTCCGCATTATGGCGCGTCATTGCCACAGCCATCTGCCACACCTTCGGACAACCCGTGCGCAGGAATTCATACCACAGCATGGCAGGCGTACCGAGCTCCGTATTGTCCCACGCAAAGCCGCCCACGTCGTAGAACCAACGCACACCATCCTCTGTCGGCATACCGGCATGCATCACGTCGCCGTAGTTGAAGTATCCGTACCAGCCGTTGCGGTCCACCTCCCTGGCATAATATTCCGCGATGTCGTACAGTTGCTTGTCGAGGTCACTGCCGTTGTCGAGGCTCCATATTCCGAAAGCGCGCTTGCTGTGCAGATACTCTCGCGGCATGACAAACTGCGGATGTTCCGCAACCTCGGCAAGATGATTCCCGAGCGAGTCGATGCCCTCGTCATAAGTATAAAGGTATATTACCGACGTCCGGGCGATGCCGTATGCCGTACTCATTCCGGGCTGCACATCTTCGTAGGCCGCCTCCAGGGTGTGGGCGACGGTGTCATAGTGGGCAAAGTCCATTTTCTCTGCCTCCGGGCTCCACAGGTACAGGCTCACCGTTGCCGTATCGCTGCGGGCATTGTCCACCTGCAGGGTCGATGGGTATGACTGCCAGAAATCGTCGAGGTGGAAGGCATAACTCCTTTCCTTGTTTCCCAATGCCACCACACCAGGGGCACGATGGCCCTCAATAGTACCTATCCACGGACTGACATCCGTTGCCCTCTTCCTTATAGAGAATCCGTTCGGTGACAGTTGCGACAAACGGAAACCATCCCACGCCGCGATATTGTCCAGCACGAATTTGCTCATCGGGTCTCTTGCGTTGCCGTCATCGTCGAGGGCTATCGGCCTGCGGGCGAAAAGAGGCTTTACGCTCATCACCTCCTTGCTCACCGAGTCTTTCATGAATGCCACCTTCTTCTCATGCAGCTTACCGCCAACAGGCACCCTGAAGCGCATGGCCAGCGACTGCATACCATTGGCGTTCGTGGCGCTGTCAATGAAATGGGTGATGACAAACTTTTGTTCGTTGCTACCTTTATATGAATAGCGGCGCACCACAAAGTTGTCGCCCTCGTATTTCGTCACGGTGCGTATCTTGCCCTTGAACTCTTCCGTAGTCTTTCTTACGGGCAGTTTCCTGCCGTCCTGCTCCAGCCAAAAGTTTTCGTTTTGACTTTCGTTTTCGTTATCGTTTTCGTTTTGGTTTGTCTCCGGCACTATTGTCACGGCCTTCCATTTCACGCTGCCGTCAGGCCAGTATGCCAGGTTCCATTGCTCCGAAGGCTGGTTGCACTTTACGCTTTCCTTCGCTCCCAACTCTCCCTGTAGGAACGGTATGCCGAACGTCTGTGGCTTTTTGTATGCCTCCGGAAGGGATATCTCCTTACAGATGGTGTTCGGCAACTGTCTGAACGAAAAACTCTTCAGCTGTGCATGCGCCAATGTTGTCCTGAATCCAAAGAAGCCCTCCGTCAGCGGATGCAGGTCTATGAAGTCCACCAGACAATCTCCGTCGATGATGTATCTCACCCTGCCGTCAATCTGTTCCAAGCGTATGTGATACCAATGGTCAGGCTTTATCATGTGCGCCTCGTCGGTGTATTCTCTTAGTATAGCAGGACGGTATTCCGGTTGCTCAATGCCACGTTTGTCACCGTTATATCTGCGGAAGCGAGTCGTCTTATTATAGTTGCCGCCATAGCCCATGTAGTACATAGTCTGGGCGTAGTAGTCCACGAAGCGTCCCGACTTTGCACCACCCGATGCCATCCAGAAGCAGTTCAGGTCCGACACCCTTTCGTCGCTCACGATGCGGGCATCATATTCTATCACCACGTTGCCCTGCATCTTCTGCGTATTCCACAGTGTCAGTCCCCCGGGCGCATGAATGTCAGCAACGGTGTCACCCGACCACTTCACGTAGCCGCCCTTCTCAGCCTCCACGCGCCAGTTCTTCGCAGCCGCACAAACGACCGCAAAAAACATCATAAACAAGAGTCCCAAAACACGTTTCATGCTTGCAAAGATACAATTAAGTTATGAAAATTACAACAAAAACGATAGAAATAGCAGAAAACTTATCATTAAAAGTATGATTATTGATTTTTTTTATTACTTTTGCAAACACATAATATAACAACCTAAATATACTAAACAGTTATGACCAAAAAGACCTTAATGTGTTGCGCACTCCTATGGCTAACTTTGATGCCACTATGTGCACAAATGACGTTTACACTCAACGGCATAACCTATGGTGATGTAGCCGAGCGTGACAGTAAAGGTTTTACTACCATAACCCTGCCCTCTGGCACTGACCCAACAGGATTGATTACCGCTATACAGATAGATGGAGCTCCCGTTTCTGCAAACTCAGTGAACCCCAACCCTACCACTACTACTATCAACTATGACGAGTTAAAGGTATTTACCTATAACAATAAAGCCTACGGATTCCGTTTTGTAGAGGATGTTTGGTTCTGCGGTGTATTCTTCTCCGACTGCCATATCAATCAGGGTAGCGGTCACGACGGCACCTCCGTTGACGATATGACCACCATCATGAACAATATCCTCAATATGGGTAAGGATGGCAAGAAGAAAGTCAATTTCACTACTGCTGGCGCTACCAACATCGTACCCAAAACCAGCATCGTCTTCTGCCTTGGCGACATAGACCAGGACAAAGGTGACAATGGCAGCAGCGGTACACACAATAATTTCCTAAACTGTACAGCCGAAATTGCTAAAACAGCCGGCATACCGTTTATTTTCATTGCGGGCAACCATGACTTGAGCCCTGACTACTGGACAGGCGACGACCCTGACAAGGGTGCTACAACCAGCGGCTCCAATGCCGATGATAAAACTATCAGTGCCATTACCGACAATAACAGCTATTGGAACAATGCCGGTGTGTTTGATGAAAATATCACCTATTTCATCGACGACACGAAGTCCAGTTACTTCCAGTCAAAACCTTTTACCTTTAAGTTTAAGGATGTGCGCTTCTATTGTGCTCAAACATATTGGTTCCAGAAACTTTATAAGAAACCTAGTTGGATTACCTCCGCTACATATTATGCCCCAGACAAAGTCATAACAGCTCTCGATAATTTTGTAACAGAACACGCAGCGGAGGCGAGTGTGTGGATGCAACACTATCCTTGGTTGGCCGGTTCTGATTGCAACCGTTGGTGGCTAGACCAGAACGACAAGGGACTGTATATTACCACTTCAGATGACTCCGCATACGGAAGTCACACCTCTGGCATAGCATACAACGACGCCAATGTAGCCAATACACTGAAGAAAGACCCGCTGTCTGCCATCATGATGAAGGCGGCAGGAAAGGTTGGCGGCAAAGTGCAGCATTTCTCTGGTCACTACCACCGATTCTATGACGCCACATACACCTCTACAGTCAATGGCGAAAACAAAGTGCACGACTACACCGTAGCCGCTCCAGGCAATAGTGAGCAGACAAACAATGCCTTCGTAGTTCTCTTCAAACGCGGAGAAGGCGTGAAGGAAGTTATTCAGACACAGTTCTAAAAGGTTAAGAGTTTAAAGTTAAGAAATTCAAAGCTATGAGACTTAGATCATATATTATTACAGCTCTGATGCTGACGGGACTGACCGGTCAGGTACTGGCACAGCGTGATATTACCAATAGCTATATCACCAATGCGAAACTCGACAAGGGTACTTCGGGATGGACCGTAAGTAACTTCAGTACGCCAGTGCAGGGTAACAATACTGTGGGCTATGCCTCAGAGGCGTATGCAGGATGGGGGGCACTAGATGTTACATCCTATAGCATGACACAGAATATCACCCTGCCAAAGGGCAGTTACAGACTGGTGAACTACTCTTTCTTCCGCCAAGGACTGCGCTACAATTCGAACTCGGGGAAATCGCTGGCATATCTGAAAGCCGGTAATAAGCAGACAACCATCAAGACGCTGGGTAGTATAAAAGGAATCCCTACAAGCGGGGATAATGGCGGCTATGCTGATACGCAGGCTGAAGGTGCAAACTGCTTCGACTCGAAAATGTACCGCAACGTGGTGGAATTTGACATCGATACCGACAATACCACCATTGAGATTGGCATCGTGGGTACTTTCGACCTAAAACAGTCATGGTGTATTGCTGGCATGTTTGAACTCTTCGACCTTAACGATGCCGCCTCTGTCAGTTCGCCCACAGATGTAACATATGCCATCACCAACTCTGGCTTCGAATACCGCAACCTTACGGGATGGACAGCAAACGGTATGGAATATCAGAACAATGACTGGGAAAAGAAAGTCGGCATCGGTTTTACAGAGAAATGGCAAGAAAATCCGGGACTGCCCAATGCTTCGATTACCCAGCAGTTGACCTCACTGCCTAATGGTTTGTATGAACTGTCGGTATATGCCCATAATATCAACCAGAAAAATGGTGATGCCGCAGGTAGAGGTATGTTCCTGAAGGCTAACGAAAATCAGACCGAGATTGGCGCCTATGGACAATATAAGGTGCGTGCCACGGTGACCGACGGTACTCTTAACATTGGTTTGGCACTAAACGGCTGTACTGGCAACTGGATTGCCGCAGACCGTTTTGCACTGTCTTTCTATGGTGACCCTGATGCTGCTCTCCGTGAGTTGCTCAAAGAGTATATAACAGAGGCAGAGGAACTGCTGGCAAGCGATGAGACTGTATTGCTGACAACTGCACAGAAGGCTGACCTGCAACAGGCTATTAACAACGCTAAGTCAGCCACGAGTGAGAACCTAAACGAAAATGTCGATGCTATATCAAATGCCATACAGACGGCACGTCAGCAGATACAAGCTGTCAAGGATACCCGTAAGTTGATGGTCGCAGCATTAGAGCGCTTCGAGAATGAATATAATCTGGCAGACGGAACGGACTACAGCCGTGTCACGATGACTGCCAAGGCATGGACAACACTCATAGAAAAGGTCAACGCCGTAAGTCTTGCCCTTGACGATGTATCGCAGATAGAGAAATATAATTCCCTGAAAGATGCACTCATCAGCCAGATGAATACTACAGACTCATCCCTACGTCTCTTCAATAGTTACAATGCGATGGCAGATGGTACCAGCAACATATTAGGCAGTGACACAAGGGCTGACAGCGATACTGACAATGACAATACACTGCAGTCTGCCATCAGTCGCATGAACAGCGCATTTACAAATTACGCCAGAACTAAGGATACCCCTATCAATATGGCAGCATTTCTGGGAGAGAATCTTGACTTCAGCGCACCAGAAGGAAAGGCCCTGAATACGGAAAACAATAACAACATACATGAAATAAGTGGATGGAATGTCAGATATGCCGATGCCGACACTTGGGCTGTTTTGCAAACACAAAAGAGTGAGAACGCAGGAAAACTGTATATGCGCAAGAATTGGGGCAGTTCTGCCACAACCATGACAGTGACAAAGCAGAAGATGCTTCCTGTTGGCAAGTATCGTCTCTCCCTCTCGTGGAACAGCAATATGGCCAACATGAAAAACCGCTCCGCATACAAGATTAACGAAGCATCCACCACAGTCGGAGAAACAACGGATGCTGCTAAGACACTGACCTACGATTTCGAGATAACCGATGTCGCTGCTCCTTTCGACCTGACATTTGGTTTCCAAAAGACAGGCACTGACAATACTCCTGCCCAGATTATAGTAGATGATATAGTACTGACATACAGCCTTCCTTTCTTGCGTGGAGATGCAAACGGCGACAACAAAGTTAACATGTCTGACGTGACATCCATAGTGAACTACATCCTCGGAACTCCTGCCGGCACATTCAATGAGGCAGCAGCCGATGCCAACTATGATGGCGAGATAGGCATGTCTGACGTGATGTTCATCGTACAATATATATTGAACGGGATATTCCCAGATAAATGATATAGCAAATGAAAAGGATTTTGAATATAGTAGTAACAACTGTTGCATTGATGACTGCCTCATTGCAAGTCTCTGCAATCAGCTACACTTCCTATCTCACAAGAGCAAGCGGATATACTTTGGTAAGATCTACAGAAGATATCATCGGAGGCGATGAATACTGCTACATCCTTACTTCTGCAGAGCAAAGTGACCTCATTGTAGGTGTTGGTCCATACGAAGCAAAGCCTGATTGGGCAAGCGAGGACACAAAAGCCCTTCGCTACAGAACAGTCACCTCCAATCCTGTGTATGACTTTTCCAACTTCTTCACCATAGAGAAGAATGGAGAGTACATCGGGCTTAAGAATATGAAGTATGGCAACCACTTCTTCCAAACTCACGACAATGCTGGTTTTATGTACGTACTCACATATACTGAACCGACGTTTACTGAATGGTGCAATCTCATTCCTTCATATACATCCACCTACTGGACATTCGAAAGTGGGAAATATCCCATGTCATCAGGAAATTGGGCTTGCGGATATCTTGGTCCTTGGAATAAAGTGGTCAAAGCAGGCGAGCCTTTGGCACTCAATCGTAAAAACACCTCTGATGACAAGGCTGGCCACTACCGAATTTATCGTATAGAAAAGAAGACTCTTATCGAAAAGCACAACGAATTGTGTAAAAAAGTAACATCATCTTCGCCTGCTGATTTCTCTGGCCTCATCACCAATCCTTCGTTTGAGACTGGCGACGAAACGGGATGGACTTTGAATGGCAAAGATTCTGATAACAATGAATTCAAGGTTAAAAATAACAGCATGTCCTACAAAGATGGGAACTATCTGATGAATGCTTATCAATGGTGGGCTAAGTCACTCGGAGTCAGCCAGACAATAATAGGTATACCCAGCGGCATATACGAATTGTCTGGAGTCGTGGCCACCTGGTCTGGAAGAAATGTCTCTTTTTCAGGAAACAATGTCACAACCACAAAAGCCGGATATGGTGAAGAAGTGGGCATAAAAGTCACAAACAACATAAGTATCACAAACGACAAACTAATCATTTCAGCAGGTAGTACCGGACAATGGTGGGTGGAAGGTCATGAAGGTGAAACACAGACTTTCTTTAAACTCGACAATGTGCAACTAAAGTGCAAGGCTCTTTTCCTCGATGGTTATTCTATTCCCCTACCTAATGACAGGACCACGAAACTAATATCTGGACAATGGTACTATTTCGACGTGAAATACCAAACAGAATATCACCTTTTCGGAAACATTGGAGGCATACAGTATAGTTCCGATGGTAACAAAACCATATCGGAAATCATCACTACTGCAGCCAAGAAGCAGATGACTCTCCAGCGTGGCCGTGCATACTTCAAAGCCACCACTGACAATGCCACACTATGCATCATGCCATGCCGTGAGATACAAGAAGGTACATTCACTGTTGCTGCACTCAATGTCGATGGTCTGCCCAAGGAGATAAACTATGTAGTCGGGAAATATGAACTGAATCCCGATGGTCCTGGAGCTGAGGGTACAACAAAGATAAGCCGTTATCTCGCTTCAAAGAACTATGATCTCATTGGCTGCTCTGAAGACTTCAATTATAATAGCTCACTAATGGAGTCACTGAATGACAGGTATTGGTGCGGCACTATCCGCAAGACGCTCAGTGTCGGCGACCTCGACTATGGAGAACTTATCAAGGGAAATCTTCACGTTGAGACAGATGGTCTTAACCTCATTTGGAAATTCAACAACATCTATGCCAACAACGAAAGCTGGACGAGATGGTGGGATACCGAGGCAACCGATGGTAACCAGTATGTAGAAAAAGGTTACCGTCACTATGATGTGCAGGTTAACGGAAGTCCTGTCGTTGATGTGTTTATTCTCCACATGGATGCAGGTGACACCAATGCCACATGGTCACGCGAGTCACAGTGGCGCCAGTTGGCTGGTGCCGTAAACGGGACAGATGCCAGTCGTCCAAAGCTTATCATCGGTGATACTAACAGCCGATGGACACGTGAGGATATCAAAGCCAATTTCATGGACTTACTGAATACGAACCTGACAGCAAGCGACGTTTGGGTGGAGCTGTATCGTAACGGCATCTACCCTACCGTTGACATGGAAAATCTCACTGACCAAAGTGACCCGACGAATTTCACCAACTACGAAATTGTTGACAAAATTATATACATCAATCCAACAGCTGACAACACGATGTTGCTTACGCCTCAGAGCTTCCGCATCGAGCAGGATTACACTTATGGAAACATTGATGGTAATGACAACGACACACCTCTTGGCGACCATCGTCCCGTTGCCGTGACATTCAAATATATCAATGTCGGAGATATCATACCACTTCCAGATGACCCGATGCGTGGCGATGCCAATGGGGATGGTAAGACAGATATGCGAGACGTGACACTCATTGTGAACTACATACTTGGAACTCCTGATGCATCATTCAATGCTGAGGCTGCTGATGCCAATCTTGATGGCAAAGTAAACATGCAAGATGTGATGTTTATTATCAACTTTATCATTAACAGCAAATACCCAGACGAATAGCATCAATTATTATCTCGTTTTTCTTTTATTTCTAACTATAACAAACTATGACAAAAAAATTACTCTTTTCCGTGCTACTCTTATTAATGGGAGTTAGTATGCATGCCCAGTCCGTATCTGTTGAGCAGATGGACGAGCGTTTCAATGACGGCACAAAGTTGCCTTACGGGTGGTTTACCGAAGGTTGGACAGTAAAGGACGGCGCCATCCAGACGGGGGGGGCTTCGTCTGGTATTGACCCAAGCACCATGGGTGGCGGAGGAAATCCCGGGGATGACCCAGAGACTAATCCAGGGGATGACCCAGAAACTGATCCAGAGGATGACCCAAAAGACGAAAAAGGAACTTTTGACATCTCTAAGCTCCTGGAGTCTTTGATGGGTGGTGGAAGTAGTGATAACTATCTGCTCACTCCGCCTCTGCAGGTGAACGAGGGCGAGGCTCTGGTATTCTCTGCAAAGAAAACGAAGTCTGACTCAAGTTCCAGTTTCAGTTTCGGTTCTTCTGACTCTACCTTCGTCGTAGAGCGTTCTGTCTATAGCAGGAACCAATGGGTGCGCGTGGCAGACTTCACTACTGAGCTGGACACTCTCTACAAGACATTTACTATTTCTAACATTCCTGCCGGTGAGTACCGTTTCCGCTTCAAAGCTGCCGGTACAGTGCTTATTGACAGCGTGGCAGGTTGCCACATCGACAATGAGGCACCAGACCTTTATATTATAGAGAATGATGCCCGTGCCAAGCACATCGATTTCAGCCTTTGTACGAAGGACAGCACCCGCACACTTAAAGTCATCAATACGGCAACGGGTACCCTGAAGGTGGGCATTACCTCTGATGATGCAGCTCTCTTCTCTGTTAGCAAGAGCGAACTGGAGGTGGCTGCTGCCGACACGCTCGACGTTGACATAACCTTCAATCTCGCAGCCGGGAAGCCTGGCAAGAACGAGGCACAGATAGGCTTCCAACCTGCCGACGAGCGCGTATGGGGCAAGACCCTATATGCTACGGCTGTCGTTACGCAGCCTGGTGTATGGATGGAGGATTTCAATGCCAACGTACAGCCTAAGGGCTTCTTTACTGAAGGATGGGAGTTCCACGACAACATAGCTACCACCAGCTCTGGCGGCGGCATTGCTGCTATGTTCGGTGGAGGTGGCTCTTCAAAGTCATTCCTGATGACTCCACCACTTACTGTTGAAAGCATCGACGAAGTGCTGCTCTTCTCTGCCAAGGGCGGTGGCGATGACGGCATGGCTGGCATGGGTTCGCTGTTCGGTGGCGGCAGTTCATCTATTATTGTTGAGAAGTCAGTATATGGCAGTAACAAGTGGGAGAAGGTGAAGGAGTTCACCGAGCCTCTCGACTCTACATACAGGACACTGTGGGTAGGCTACATCGAGCCAGGCGAATATCGTTTCCGCATCATTGCTTCCGACAGTATCGTCATTGATAGCATCGCCGGATACCACATCGACAACAACGCCCCTGACATCTACGTACTCCACAATAATACTGCCGCAAGTGATATCTTCTACGGTATGCCGCAGGCTAACAAGACTGAGACACTGGCCGTTGTCAACACTGGTACGGGTACGCTACAGGTCGATGTTGCCTCTACCAATGAGAAAGATTTCGCAATCAGCAGCAAGAACCTTGCCATCGAAGCCAACGACACCGTTAACGTCGATGTCACATACGTCTTCGACCATGAGTCTTTAGGCGTTCATGAAGGTATTATCAACTTCACGCCAGAGTCTTCTGCTCTTGCTCCTCTCTACTACCCTCTCACGGCTTTCAGCACATACGCTGATGCATGGTCAGAGAACTTTGAGCCTGAGTTCATACCTGAGGATGAGACACAACCACGCGAACTGCCTGTTTGGTGGGAGACCGACGGCTGGGAGGTTAAGCTTCCTAGCAGCAGCGGTGGCCTGATGGATATGCTCAGCGGTTTGATAGGCGGCAGCAATTCTGCCCCAAAGACATGGATGGCAACGACAACTTCTGAGGACTACGAACTTATCACTCCGCGTCTGCAGGCCATGAAGGGCGACGTACTGGGCTTTGACGTTGAGTTGGGCAGCGGTGGCGGTTTGATGGATATGCTCAGCATGTTCATGGGCGGCGGCGGTGCCAGCGGTTATCTGAACATATTCTACAAGCTCAACAACGACGATGACTGGACATACTACGGCTCTATGATAGATAATGGCGCCAACTATTTTGTTGCTCCTTATTCAGGTGTCTATCAGCTGCGTTTTACCTCTCCTGGTGCTAAACTCGACAACTTCTACGGTTTCCGCAAGCCTATCGAGGAGGTTGGTTTCTACGACGGCAAGGACGATATTAATGTTGAGGCACTTGCAAAGTACGACGGTCAGACAGTCAACGTCAGCTACGACCGTGTGCTCTCTGCCAACGACAACGGCAACGGCACCTTCACACCATGTGCCTACACCATCTGTTTGCCTTACGACATGGCCTTCAGCGACTATGTTGAGCCAGGCATAGTGAAGCTCTACCAGCTGTCGTTCATCGACAAATATTACAACCAGTTCGTCTTCACCAGCGTTGCCGACACCGTAAAGGCCGGAAAAGCATATCTGGCTGTCGTAGATCGCGACGAGGTACGCCTGGATGCCGTAAACGTAACGCTGAATGCAAATGCCAATACCGAGAATACTGCCATCGTCAACGACTACGAGAGCTGGTTCTTCGATGACAACCTGACCAGGGTCGGCCAGTGGACGGGCAACTTCAAGGGCATCAGTGCTACCGAGGCTGACGAGGTGAATATGTTCTGTCTGCTTGAAGATGGCTCATGGGCACGTTTCACTTCCGGTGACAACCCTGACGCCAAGCTCAACACCTTCCGTGGATACTTCCTCTCTGACGAGGCACCGGCACAGCAAGCCCGTGCACAGAGCAGGAACAGCCAGAAGGCCGACGTCTTCCGTACTCTGTTCAGCAATGCCGGAACAGGCAGCGTTAGCGGCGGCAGCGTGCCAGATGCAGTCAACATGTTCTACAGTGCCGACATCCCGACACCATCGTCAATCACCGACATACCTCCTGTAATAAAGACCATCGAAGCCGACGGCACCAACCGCTACTTCGACCTGCAGGGACGTATGCTCAACGGCAAGCCGGCACAGAGAGGTGTGTTTGTCAATGAGAAGGGAGAGAAGTTCTCTTTCTGATAACAGTCTGAACATAAGATAAAAA
>CADCAX010000058.1 GCA_902799455.1 uncultured Prevotellaceae bacterium | reverse complement strand
TCTGATTTCTCAGAACTAAGGAGGGCTGACTCCAACGCTTTCTGATTAGCATCGGGGTCAGCCCACTTGATATTGGTCTGTAGTATTGTTACTCTACATGACATAGATTATTACTTCTTAGCAGTTCTCTTTGCCTTTGCAGGCTCAGAAGCTGCTGGCTTTGCCTCTGCAGGCTTTGCTGCTGGAGCATCAGATGTGATATCAACCAATTCAACAGTAAATATCAATGTTGAATATGGAGGAATCTGTCCTTGCTGGCGATCACCATAACCCAACTCCTGAGGGATGTACAATTCCCACTTAGAGCCGACAGGCATCATAGTGAGGGCTTCTGTCCAACCTTTGATAACCTGGTTAGCACGGAACTTTGTTACCTGATCCTTGCGAGTGTAGCTGCTGTCGAAGACTTTTCCATCAACGAGTCGTCCCTCGTATTTAACAGAAACCTCCTGATTAGCTGTTGGCTTTGGACCTGTCCCCATTGTCAGAACCTTATACTGCAATCCTGAAGGAAGTGTTACGACGCTATCCTTAGTGCTGTTCTGAGCCAGGAACTGCTCGCCCTTACGACGATTCTCGCCATAGAGTTTCTCCTTCTTTGCTTCATCATTACGCTTCATGCCAGCCTCGAAGTACTGCATAGCGCCATCCTGCTTGAAGAAAGTTGAGTCATTATTCAAAGCTGCAAAGAAACCAGCATAGAAGAGATTTATATCGAGGGAATCAGGAGCATCCTGTAATGCAGTCTTAAGACCAGATATCATGCGCTGCTCAAGCATCTGCTGTATCTGGGCACCTGCGCTATATGCTATGAAACGTGGGTCGTTAGCCTTTTCCTTAGCATCCTTGAGACCCTGAATGAAATCTGCCATATAGGCTGTATCAACCCTATACTGCTGCTGCAGGAAAGGAATCAGGCCGTTTGTATTAGCATATCCGCCAGCATAGCTGAGGGAGTCACTTGAAGACTTCAGTACTACTGCTGCTTCTGTCTTTGGCTGAGCATCCTCCTTCTTGTCCTTCTTCTTTGCATCAACAGAAGCGACACAAAGAGCTGCAACAAGCGCTACAAAAAATATCTTTTTCATGATTTTACTTTACCTCCAATAATTCAATTGTAAACACAAGAGTAGAGAATGGCTTTATCAACTCGCCCTGAGCGCGCTCGCCGTAAGCCAGCTGCTGTGGGATGTAAACCTCGTACTTACTACCGGCCTTCATGTGAGTAAGAGCCTCTGTCCAACCCTTGATAACCTGATTAGCACGCATCTCAACAGGAGCATTACGCTTGAAACTTGAATCGAACACCTTACCATCGATAGTCTTACCTTCGTAGTTAACCTTTACGAGAGAAGTATCAGCAGGGGTTGCACCATTACCCTCTGAGATAACCTTATACTGCAGACCTGAAGGGAGAGTTACCACACCTGGCTTCTTAGCATTGTCAGCGAGGAACTTCTCATTCTGCTTCTTGTAGTCACCGAACTGCTTCTCCATAGCTGCAGCCTTAACGGTATGCATCTTCTCCTCTGCCAGCATACGAGCCTGGTTAAGGTTCATCAGCTGCTTCTTACCTGTAACACCAGCTACGAAACCAGCAACAAGGTTCTTAGAAGAGATTTGCTGAGTAGAATCGTTGCCAAAGATTTCATAGTTGAGACCCTCAACCATCTGACTACCAACCTGCTGACCAATCTGAACACCAGCAATATAAGCTGCCTTTGCCTTGTCGTCACCAATAGTAGCACCTTCGTTGAAACCCTTGATAAACTCATCAATATAAGCAGTATCAACGCCCATACGCTGAACGAGATATTCCTTCAAACCATCTGACTGTGCCAAACCGACAGCATAGCTGAGGGTATCAACATCGTCCTTAAGATTTGCACTTGGAGTGCCATTACCGCAAGAAGTGAACATTGCGGCCATAATAGCAGCTGTTGCTGCAAAAAAGATTTTTTTCATTGTTACTTAAAAACTATTATTTTACTTCAATTAATTCCACATCAAAGATAAGGGTAGCATATGGAGGTATAGAACCTGCTGCGCCAGCCTCTCCATAAGCCAAATTGTAAGGTATGAAGAAGCGCGTCTTACCACCCTCTTTCATCAGCTGGAGACCTTCTGTCCAACCTGCTATCACCCCTCCCAATGGGAATGTAGCAGGCTCGCCACGCTGTACGCTACTGTCAAAGACTGTACCATCGATAAGGAAGCCCTCATAATGACACTTCACACTATCAGAAGCCTTAGGAGACTTACCAGTTCCCTCTGTAAGAACCATATACTGAAGGCCGCTCTTTGTGGTGATGACGCCTTCTTTCTTAGCATTCTCAGCCAGGTACTTCTCGCCTTCAGCCTTTGCCGCCTTACCCATCTCAGCTGCTCTTGCACGCTGTTTTGCTTCCTGCTCCTGGAAGAATTGCTGAACAATCTTCTGGCTCTCAGGCATTGTCATCTGAGCCTTGCCAGCAAGAATATCCTTAATTGCCTGTGCGAAATCGTCGATATTCAAATCGTTCGCACCCATACTTTCTAACTGCTTGCCTATATTCAAACCTAAGGCATAACTTACTTTATCCATTGTATCTGATAATTATAAATTGCTTTAAAATACAAAATTCGCGTGCAAAATTACAAAAAGAAATAAAGAATAAGGAATAAAGAATAAAGTTTTTTTGTATTTTATATTTTTTTTGTATTTTTGCGTCCAAATACATCACATACATTAAGTGCAAGATGAAAAAGATTGTTGTTTTAACTGGTGCTGGCATGTCTGTAGAAAGCGGTTTGACCACTTTCCGCGATGCTGGAGGTCTGTGGGACAATTATCCCGTAGAGCGTGTGGCTACCCATGAGGGTTGGGAGGCTAATCCCAACTATGTCAATGATTTCTACAACATGCTGCGCGTAAAATATAAAGATGTACAGCCTTGTGAAGGTCATAAACTGCTTGCAGAAATGGAAAAGGACTATGATGTCACCATTGTCACCCAAAATGTTGACGCCTTGCATGAGGCTGCTGGGTCGAGCAAGATTATCCATCTGCACGGAGAGATGATGAAGATGTGTTCTTCAAACGATGTTGATAATCCACGCTATCATGTCACCCTACCCCACGAGGGCTTCGGAGAGACAGGACTCGAAGTGCCACATGGTGAAAAGGCTGGAGACGGTTCCCTGTTAAGACCTTATATAGTATTCTTTGGTGAAGGGGTTCCAAACATGTATGACGCAGCGGCTGTAGCCCAAAAGGCCGACATCTTTGTCATCATCGGAACATCACTTAACGTATATCCAGCCGCAGGATTAGTGCAATATGTAAAACCTGGTACTCCGATATACCTCATCGACCCCAAGCCTGTTGCCGCAAAAACAGATGTTCAACACCTGATGTGTGGAGCCAGCGAAGGAGTAAAGAAACTTATTGAGATACTGAAGTAATTCATAATTCATAATTCAAAATTAAAGATGAAAATACTTATTATGAATGGTCCCAACCTGAATTTGTTGGGAGTCCGCGAACCTGGTATATATGGCGACAGTTCCTTTGAGAGTTATCTGCCAATGCTGAAAGAATGGTATCCGGAAGTAGATTTGGAATATTTCCAAAGCAATATCGAGGGTGAGATGATAGACAAACTTCAGGAAGTAGGTTTTTCCTATGACGGAGTTGTGCTAAACGCAGGAGCCTATACCCATACCAGTGTGGCGTTGGCTGATTGTATCAAGTCTATCACATCCCCTGTCATAGAGGTTCATATCAGCAATGTGCACCAACGCGAGGAGTTCAGACATCACTCATATCTCTCTCCTGTTTGCAAAGGTGTGATTTGTGGCTTTGGACTTGACAGCTACCGCTTGGGAATTGATGCTCTGGTGAACCTGTAACGGTTAAAGGTTAACGGTTAAAGAACCCTAATGATGGTCAGTCCGTCACGAAGTGGCAACAGGACTTTTTCCACCCGTTTATCGGCTGCCACATAATCATTAAAGCGTCGGATGCCGATAGTCTGATGGTCTTTATCATATTCAGCATCTGTCACATGACCATCCCACAATGTGTTGTCAGCAAGTATAAAAGCGCCCTTGTTCATTAGTGGCAGAAGACCTTCATAGGTTTCCACATAAGTGCGTTTATCCCCATCCATAAAGGCAAAGTCGAAAGACTTGCCTATTTTTTTTGCTTCAGCAACAGCATCTCCTATGATGAATTTGATGCGATCAGCCCAAGGGGAGTTCTCTATCCATTTTCGCGTAAACGGTTCCTGTTCATCATTTATCTCAAAGGTATAGAGATGTCCCTGTTCACTCAACCCTTCCGCCATACAGAGAGCGGAATAGCCCGAAAAGGTGCCCACCTCTATGATATTTTGAGGATTCACCATCTTGACAAGCATTTTCAGCAAGCGTCCCTGCAAATGTCCTGATGCCATACGTCCATGAAGCATGTGCACATTCGTAGCACGCCACAAACGATATAGATATTCGGGTTCTGCATCACTATGACCGAGGACATACTCATCAAGGATATTCTCTCCCTCAAGAGTTGTATGGTTGGGATTTTGCGTCTTACTCTTCATCGTTATCTGCTTTCAGTACTATAGTATATGCTGCGATTCTCAAATTCCCTTGCTCTCACCTCGTTGTCAGGTGACAATTTGCCATTGATATATTTCTCCATCAATAGGGCTCCGATAGGCACACCGAAGTCAGCACCAAATCCGCCATTCTCCACATAGACAGCAACTGCAATACGAGGATTGTCCATCGGAGCGAATCCCATGAATACGGAATGGTCATGTCCCCTATTCTGTGCTGTTCCCGTTTTTCCGCAAGCGCTAAACGGAAGACGTGAAAGAGCCTTACAAGTACCGCTGAGAGCTGACTGTCTCATTCCCCTTACTACCCATTGGTATGCCCATGCAGCTGCCTTTGTATAATGGCGCTCAGTATATATCGAATCAATCGAAGCATTTTCTATCTGGCGTACTACATGCGGAATATAGTAATATCCTCTATTGGCTATTGTGGCACCCAGATTAGCTATCTGTAGTGGAGTAAGTGTCACCTCTCCCTGACCAATAGATATTGAAATGACACTAAGAGCTCCCCACGAATGACGGTAACGGCTGTTATAATATTCTCCATTAGGTATCATGCCACGTTTTTCTCCTGGCAAATCGATACCCAACTTATAGCCGAATCCCATTGACACCATATAGTCACGCCATTTATTTGTGGCATTCACCAGACTGCCATACTTATGCTTACCCAACATATAGTATAATCCCCAACAGAAATATCCGTTGCACGATGTAGACAAGGCATCGGAAAGACTGATTGGCGAAGGATGACCATGACAGCCCACATGTAGGCCCCTATGATTAAATCCTCCGTTACAAGGCAGAGGAGTATGAGGTGTCAGTATCCCTTCTGTAAGGAATGTCAGCGCTTGCGAGGGTTTAAAGGTAGAGCCAGGTGGATATTGTCCCATAATGGCACGATTCAGAAGTGGCTTAAAGGGATTCTCGCCCAGTTCCTGATGTGTCTTACTGCGTTGCTTACCTATCATACCACGAGGATCATATGACGGAGCAGAAGCCATACACAACACCTCGCCGGTAGAAGGCTCTATGGCAACAATACTGCCAATCTTACCTTTCATAAGACGCTCCGCAAGAGCCTGTAGCTCTATGTCTATGCTAAGAGTAATATTCTTGCCAGCTACAGCCCGACGATCCATTTTTCCATCACGATAATGTCCCTTCACCCTACCACGGGCATCACGAATCATGATTTGTATGCCCTTGATTCCACGAAGGTATTTCTCGTAACTGCGCTCTACGCCTAATTTTCCTATATAATCGCCACGACCGTAATACTTGTCTTCAGCTTCATCAATATCATTCTGCGACACCTCACCAACATCTCCTAACACATGGGCTCCATTAGGGTATTGATACTGACGAATGGTACGTTTGCGAACATAGATACCAGGGAAACGAAACATTCTTTCCCTAAAAGACAGGAACGTTTCTTTGTCCAGCTGGCCCATGAACAGTTGTTGTGTAAAACGTGAATATCCTGGATTCTTCTGCGAATCTTTTATTTCATCCATACGCTCCAGGAATTGATCCCTGGTAATTCCCAAAGCATCGCAGAAAGCGAGAGTATCCAAATGATTTTTTGCCTCGTTAGTGATTATCATCACATCATATGACACCTCATTATAAACTACGAGTTTACCATTTCTGTCGTAAATAAGGCCACGTGAGGGATATTGCACACGTTTGAGGAATGCGTTTGAATCGGCTGTGCGACGGTAGTCCTCACTCATTATCTGCAAGGAAAAAAGACGTATGGCATAGATAACGACAATTAATATCGAAATGCCACCTATTACCAGTCGTCGATATGAATAATCAGGGCGTCGCATCACCTTTTACTCATCAATACACCAGTAGAGTTGAAAACTATCGAAAGGATAACAATTGAGAAAACTGTGACGAAGGTGCTTCCGATAATACTGAAGAACCACAATCCCCAATGCTGTATAGAGAAGGCTTCAAGTGTAAAGAAAGCCATACAGTATATAACAGTCAGGAACAACACATATGCCGTAAATCTCTCTGTACCCATAGTTTGAATGCCAGGACAATAGTTTTTATCATCGGCATTATGAAGGTACAACTCCAATATTCGAGGCTGGACGAAGCCCACTAAAGTCATGGAAGCTGCTGCCATACCTGGTGTCGAGAAGAATATATCAATAAGGAGTCCCTGTATGAAACAAGATACCAGAATAAGCCAACGAGGAGTATTACGGGGAGTCTGAACCACAAAATAGATATATAGCAAAGGACTGGCAACACCCAAAATATGGATATTACCAAGGAGCAATACCTGTATAAAAACCAGGACTATTGCCATTATTCCTATTCTTTTTAAATAATCTATCATCTACTGGTTCTTGATAAGGTCAAGGGAGTCCTTTGCTGCCTGCAACAACTGCAACTGACCATGTGTGTGACTATTATCTATGACACATACATCACGAAGATTTACAAAGTCGCTTGACAATTCTACGACAAGGCGATATGACACTCCATCAGGGCTTTTTTCTGAAGCACGGATTCTACCTATTGGCACACCTGCAGGGAATATTGCGGAATAGCCGGATGTTACCACCCACTGATTCTTCTTTATATCTGCATAAAGAGGCACATCCTCCATATAGGCATAATGGCTGTCGCCACCCAACCATCTTAAATATCCCACATAGCCTGTACCATCCACCTCACAACTGATGCTGGAATGTACGGAGATAATAGGCATTACAACAGAATAATGAGGGCCTACCATATATACCACTCCGACGGCCCCATTACCAGAGACAACACCCATATCTTCTTTTACTCCATCGGCACTACCACGATTAATCGTTATGAGATTGTCACTTTTATTGACACTATTTTGGACCACCTGGGCTCCGATGAGTGTATAATTCTTTTCCCGTAATGCCTGCTCTATATGATAGGAGCTGACGCCATATTTCTTCAGCTGGTCCTTGAGTTTCAGTACCTGCTGCTGCAAATTTGCATTAGTAATGGTCAGTTCCCTGTTAACGTCCCTCAAGGATAAGAACGATGTTATATTGGATTTTCCCTGATATATTACCCCAGCGACGCTGTTGGCAGACGTAAATGCCACCGATCCCTGATAACTGTTAAACCGAAATAACATTGTAAGGCTCACCGTCTCCAACAGGAGAAAGATGAGCCAATTATAATGATTTTTTATGAATTCAATAAGGTTTCTCAACCCTCAAAAACCGTCTTATCTCATTAGGAATGAGAAACGTCCAATATTCTTCAGCGCAACACCAGCACCAATAGCAACACTATGTAGTGGATCTTCTGCAATATGGAACGGAATACCTATCTTTGCCTCAAGGCGACGGTCTATTCCGCGCAACAAAGCGCCACCACCGCTGAGCCATATTCCATTATGAACTATATCAGCATACAACTCTGGAGGAGTCGTTTCCAATGCGGCAAGGACAGCATTCTCCACCTTTGCCACAGTCTTATCAATACAATGTGCTATCTCCTGATAACATACAGAAACCTCCATAGGCAGAGCTGTTATGCGGTTCGGGCCATGAACAACATAATCTTCAGGAGCCTCATCGCCAAGATCTGTAAGAGCAGAGCCGACGTGAATCTTGATACGCTCTGCCATACGCTCTGATACCTTTACATTATGCTGACGAGACATATATTCCTGAATATCAGATGTCAGCTCGTCACCAGCCACACGAATGGAGTTATTGCTGACGATACCACCAAGAGAAATAACGGCAATTTCAGTAGAACCACCACCAATATCAACAATCATGTTACCTTCTGGTGCTTCGACGTCAATACCGATACCCACAGCTGCCGCCATTGGCTCATAGATAAGATATACGTCGCGTCCGTCAGCATGCTCAGCAGAATCACGTACAGCACGTAGCTCCACTTCCGTAGAACCTGATGGTACACCAATTACCATACGCAGCGAAGGAGAAAAGATATTTCTTCCGCTATGCACCATACGGATAAGGCCACGCATCATCATCTCGCACGCAGAGAAATCGGCAATCACACCATCACGCAACGGACGGACAGTTCTTATGCGATCATTTGTTTTCTCATACATGCTCTTGGCACGCTCGCCTACAGCAATCATCTGATTTGTATCACGATCTATTGCCACAACGGATGGTTGGTCAACAACAATCTTATCACCCTGCATGATGATAGTGTTGGCTGTACCAAGGTCCATAGCGACCTCCTGAACGAAGGAGAGAAATCCTAAATTCATAAATCTGAATTACTTTTAATTACTTTTTTGTTGAAACGAACCAAGAATTGATTGCTGTATCATACTGACTTGAAACACCGAAAGCGCGAGTAGCAAACATGCGGCGCTCCTCAACAGTTGTCTGAGCTCCCTGCTTGTTAAGTATATCCAGCAATACGCCATATTCTGTCTTTGAAGGAACAATTACCACGTCATTGAAGTTCTTTGCTCCAGCACGAATCAAAGAAATGCCGCCAATATCAATCTTCTCGATGATATCTGCCTCTGAAGCACCACTGGCAACAGTCTGCTCAAAAGGATAGAGGTCAACAATAACGAGATCTATCTCAGGAATCTCATACTGAGCCATCTGCTGCTGGTCACCCTCATTGTCTCTGCGGCCCAATATTCCGCCGAAAATCTTTGGATGAAGAGTCTTAACACGACCACCAAGGATACTTGGGTATGTTGTCACCTCTTCAACTGCCTGGCACTCGTAACCAAGTGATTCTATAAACTTCTGAGTACCGCCGGTTGACAGGAATTTCACACCTTCAGCATTCAGTTTCTTCAACAACTCGTCAAGTCCATCTTTATGGAAGACGCTCACTAGCGCAGTCTTTATTCTTTTCATAATAATACAATTTTGCGTGCAAAGTTACAAAAAAATTGTAATAAAAACCAAATAAATAAACTTTTTTTTGTACTTTTGCAGAGAATTCTACAAGTCTTAAGAAAAAGGATAGATGAAAGTCCAGAATTATAGCGACGAAGAATTAGCAAACATTCTTGACAATGAGACATTCCACCTCATCTCTGATGTGGCGGACAAAATGCAGTTAGAATGCTATCTCGTGGGAGGATATGTAAGAGATATCTTCCTCGACCAGCCTTCTGATGATATTGATTGTGTCGTTGTGGGAAGTGGCATTAAGATTGCTACAGAACTCAAGAAACGACTGGACAAGAGGGCTTATCTGTCCGTATTCAAGAACTTCGGAACAGCACAAGTGAAGATAATGTCTTCAGGCAATCGTCCTCCACTTGAGATAGAGTTTGTCGGAGCCCGAAGGGAGAGTTACCAGAGGGATTCCAGAAAGCCTATTGTGGAAGACGGCACATTGGAGGATGACCAGAACCGTCGTGACTTCACCATCAACGCTATGGCGATATGCCTCAACAAAGACAGGTTCGGAGAACTGATAGACCCTTTTGGCGGGCTCGACGATTTATGGGACGGAATTATTCGCACCCCACTCGACCCTGACATCACGTTTTCTGATGACCCTCTCCGCATGCTGCGATGTATCCGTTTTGCCACCCGATTTAACTTCCTGATTGAAGACGAGACCTTCAACGCCCTCGAACGCAATGTTGAGAGGCTCAAGATAATTTCCAAGGAACGCATCAGCGAAGAACTGAACAAGATTCTTATGACAAAGACTCCTTCAAGGGGATTTGTTGACCTTCAACGTTCAGGGCTTCTGGAATACATTCTTCCAGAACTTGCCGCTATGGACAAGGTGGAAGAACGCAACGGAAGGAAGCATAAGAATAATTTCTACCACACCCTTGAGGTACTCGACAATGTTGCCAAGACGGGTGCTCCGCTATGGTTAAGATGGGCAGCCCTTCTTCACGATATCGGAAAGCCCAAGAGCAAACGCTGGGACAACATAGCCGGATGGACATTCCACTCCCACAACTTCATAGGAGCGAAAATGGTGCCAGGCATCTTCAACAGATTAAAACTTCCTCAGGATGCAAAAATGAAGTATGTGCAGAAATTAGTGGAACTGCACATGCGTCCCATAAATATTGCGGATGACGAGGTAACAGATAGTGCTGTGCGCCGACTTATAAATGATGCAGGAGATGATATTGATGACCTGATGATACTTTGCGAGGCAGATATCACCTCAAAGAATGAAGTGCGCAAGGCGAAATTCCGTGACAACTACCAGCTTGTCAGGGAAAAGATTGCAGACCTTAAGGAGCGTGACTTCAAGCGCCTGCTGCAACCAGTCATTGATGGCAATGAGATAATGGAGATGTTCCATCTGAAGCCATCAAAAGAAGTAGGCATCCTTAAGGCTTACCTTAAAGATGCCGTACTTGATGGTATTGTTGCCAATGAGCGGGAGCCGCTCATGCAGTTGCTTACTGCTAAGGCAACAGAATTGGGGTTAGCAGCAAGCTAACTTATTGTTAGAACCGAGCACATTCACAATCTTGTGGATGTACATCTTCTTCATGTTCTCACGAGCTGGCTTCAGATACTGACGTGGATCGAAGTCTCCAGGATGCTCAGCCAGATGCTTACGGATAGCTGCTGTCATAGCAAGACGTGAGTCAGAGTCAATGTTAATCTTACATACAGCAGACTTAGAAGCCTCACGGAGCTGCTCCTCAGGAATACCGATAGCTGCCTCAAGGTGACCACCAAACTTGTTGATTGTCTCTACTTCGTCCATAGGAACAGAAGAAGAACCATGAAGAACGATTGGGAATCCAGGAAGTTTCTTCTCAATCTCGTGAAGGATGTCGAATGCCAATGGTGGTGGAACGAGAACACCATTTACGAGTGTGCACTGTTCTGGAGTGAACTTGTGAGCACCATGTGAAGTACCTATAGAAATAGCAAGAGAGTCGCAACCTGTACGTGTAGCGAAATCGATAACTTCCTCAGGCTTTGTATAGTGAGATTCAGCAGAAGCAACCTCATCCTCAACACCAGCGAGAACGCCGAGCTCACACTCTACTGTTACGTCATACTTGTGAGCATACTCTACAACCTGACGAGAAATCTTGATATTCTCCTCGTAAGGCAGTGAAGAACCATCGAACATAACGCTTGAGAAGCCCATGTCGATACAGTCCTTACAGAGCTCGAAGCTGTCACCGTGATCGAGGTGGAGAACGATTTCAGGCTTTTCGCAACCAAGTTCCTTAGCATAAGCAACAGCACCCTCTGCCATATAACGGAGGATAGAAGCATTTGCATAGTTACGAGCACCCTTTGAAACCTGCATGATAACAGGTGACTTTGTCTCTACTGCAGCCTGAACGATAGCCTGCATCTGCTCCATTGTGTTGAAATTGAAAGCTGGGATAGCATAACCACCAGCAACAGCCTTCTTGAACATCTCTCGTGTATTAACGAGACCTAAATCTTTGTAATTAACCATGTTTTGTGTTATTTTTAAACGTTTAAAAAAAGGTTCCAGAGTGCAAAGTTAGGGAAAAATTAACCTTTTTTAGCACATCTTCCCCACCTTGTATAATATACATTGCAAAACAGACGTTATTATTATGAAATTATGACAAAGGTAAACAGTAAACGGTAAACAGTAAACTGACTTTAAACTATAAACTTTCTTAACTCTTAATTCTTAACTCTTAACTTTTAACTTATGACCGTCCTTCTCCATTGTTGTTGCGCCCCATGCTCCGCTGCCATTATTGAGTGGATGCTTAATAATGACATCGAGCCCGTTCTGTTTTATTACAACCCTAACATTTATCCACAGGAGGAATATTTGATAAGAAAGAATGAGCTGACCCGTTATGCTGAACGCCTGAAACTTACCGTCATTGACGGCGACTACGACTATCAGCTGTGGAAGGATTGGGCTTGCCATAATCTTAACACCACAAACCTTCAGGATTTCCCCGAGCGTGGTTCGAGATGCCTTGAGTGCTTCAAGCTTCGTCTGTTGGAAGCAGCGAAGAAATGCAAGGAACTCGGCTTGGAGCAGTTCACCACTACCCTCGCCTCTTCCCGCTGGAAGTCCCTCGACCAAATCAATGCTGCGGGCCAATGGGCAGCAGAAATGGTTAATGGTAAGGTACAAGAACTGGCGCAAAGGCGGGCTGCAAGACAGACGCAACGCCCTACTGAAAGAAAACAATTTCTATAATCAGCAATACTGCGGATGTGAGTATTCTATGAGAAAAGATGAATAGAAAACGCACATGACGAGTATTCTACGACAGAGGCAGGTTATTTTTCAATAACGCACGCTTATTTGCGCTTAAAGGCAGGTTATTGCTTTGGTACGAAGTTTTGTTGGTTTTTGTTTCAAAATAATCAATTTTCCGTTTACTTACCCCTCGTTTTTGAAAATCTATCGCAATTTTTTGAACGCCACTTTTTTCACAAAGTGGCATATTCCGCATCAAAAATGCCATAAAAACATCCAAAATAAGGCCTTTTAGGGAAAAAAAATGTAATATTTTGGCCCTGTTTGGGGCTATTGTCACAGGAACCGCAATCGCCTCAACTTTGTATCTTACTGATTATCATCTCTTTAGGCGAATAGTTACTAGCCTACCGTTACAGTTACAGTTGTTACAGTTGTTTTTTAAGGTACCTCCTTCTTTCTCTTTATTATATTATATATATATATATTGTTAATAATCAATAAGTTGTAGTATAAAAAAGAGATAAATCAAAGATGATGGATACCTTATTTTTAACTGTAACAACTGTAACTGTAACGCTTCAGCCGCTAAGACATTCAATGTTTCCTATGAGGCCTTATATGGAATATTTCCAAAATATAATTTGTCCCCGACGGAAAACGATTTCGCTCCTTACGGAAAAAACGCAAAAGACTTTCTTCCTGAAAACCAAAAGCCTCTCAAATTGACTTCGTCGAAATTACTACGTCTTGGCTATGCAAAAAGAAAATAAACTTGCTTTTTCTTGCATATCTCAAAACTTAATCATAATTTTGACCTGACGTCCAAGTTACTTCCGCTCGAAAATATAAGCAAAAATGAAAAAATACTCATTTTTGTTTGGTATTTTGCTCACTTAATCGTAACTTTGCAAACAGTTGCTGGCGATAGACCTCAGCGGAGGTGCCGGTACGATTTTATGGCAGAAAAAGCATTTGCTATTATTTCGCGTTAAGCCAATATGCCTAGGAAACAAATTGGGATAGAATCGCTCTGAAGTAATAGAGATTGTGGGTATAAGATTGTTATGCTCACATCCTGTCAATATTATAGCAATGCATCAACGCAATATGCGTGATGCATACTTATATGGCAGGATGGGGCCCAACTCCTAGGCATACCCCAGCTTAACGCATAAGAAGCATCACGCTTTCTTTATGTGTCAGCGATTGATAGTTTACGCTTTTAGAAATTCAAAATCTAGGTGCTATGATGAAAAACATCTTCACATAGAAAAGAGAATAATATTAACTAAACTATCAATTATGGAAAAAGAAAGATTACACCGTCTCGGACAGGCATTGAACGCACTACAGAACACCTACAATGACCTGATAATAATCCGTGATGAGGAAGAACATGATTTTGACAATATTCCTGACGACCAATCAAATTCAGAATTTGCTGAGCTAACTGTAAAAAATGCGGAAGACATCGGTGCAGCTGTCTACGATCTTGATGTAGTAATTAACATCTTAACAAATGTGGTAAACAACAACAAAAAATAAAGGTCTTAGGTGGGTCAATTGTCAGAGGGACAGGCTTTAGATGGCTGATGTCAGATGTAGTAGATTTGAAAAAATAGCCTGATAAAGCATCAAAAATTTGCTACAGGCGCATGAAAAAAAAATTTTTGGCGCCTAAAACAGAAAAGCTTCCATCTCCTTCGCCATCTCGAAGTTGCATTTCATATAATTCGCAGCCTCGACAGAGTTCATTGGCGACTTGGCTGATTCTTCGATTTTGTGGAGTTTCCTCTCCATCGACTCTTTGTGAAATTGATTCAAATACGTCATTGCTCATTGTGTTTTAGGATAGTATTTGCCTTTTCGTGTGCAAAGATAAAAAAAGTTTTGATTACACAAAATGTGTAATATGGATTGCATATTAGACAAAAAAGATGCAAGGCGAGAACCTTGCATCTTCTTATTTTAGCCTCCGAAGTTATCGAAGCGTATCATGTCGTCTTCTACTCCGAGTGAGTGGAGCAGGTCGAGCACCGTCTTTGCCATCATTGGAGGTCCGCAGAGGTAGTACTCGCAATCTTCTGGAGCCTCGTGTGCCTTGAGATAGGTATCACCCATTACTGGTGCTACGAAACCAGGTGTGTATGCTATACCTGCAGCATCTGCCTTTGGATCCGGACGGTCGAGGGCGAGGTGGAAGTGGAAGTTAGGGAACTCCTTATCCAGTGCGAGGAAGTCGTCGAGGAATGGTACCTCTTCGAGTGCTCGTGCACCATAGAAATAGTGCATCTCACGCTGACGGTCTTCAGGTGCTATGCCGTTGCCCTTGAGCATGTGCATAATCTGAGCACGCAGAGGAGCCATACCGGCACCACCACCTACCCATATCATCTCACGACCTGTGCCATACTGTGGACGGAACTCTCCGTAAGGACCTGACATGCGAACCTTGTCGCCTGGCTTGAGTGAGAAGATGTATGTAGAAGCAATACCACATGGAACATCCATGAATCCTGTACCCTGATCCTTTGGTTTGAAAGGAGGAGTGGCAATACGCACATTGAGGGTGATGATGTCGCCCTCGTCGGGGTAGTTAGCCATAGAGTATGCACGGATGGTAGGAGTATCGTTCTTCTGCTTCAAGCCGAAGAGCCCGAACTTCTCCCATGCTGGCAGGTAGGTATCACCTATGAGTGACTTGTCGAAGTCGCGGTCGTAGTCGATGTCATACTCTGGGATTACAATCTGTGCGTAAGAACCTGGCTCGAAATTCATGTGCTCACCAGGAGGCAGCTGTACCTTATACTCCTTGATGAAGGTAGCCACATTCTTATTACCTATAACTGTGCATTCCCATTCCTTAACGCCAAGTACGCTTTCAGGAACCTTTACTTCCATATCGCCCTTAATCTTGGCCTGACAACCCAGACGCCAGTTGTCCTTTATCTCCTTACGTGAGAAGTGAGGACGCTCTGAGTCGAGTATCTCGCCGCCGCCAGAGAGTATCTGTAACTTACACTGTCCGCAGCTTGCCTTACCGCCACAGGCAGAAGGCAGATAGATGCCGTTCTCGTTGAGTGTTGCCATGACGCTGTTGCCCTGATCAACGGTGAGTTTTGTATCACCATTGACGGTAAGCGTCACCTGTCCACTTGGTGAGAGATATTTCTTTGCCACCAGGAGGACTACCACCAGAATCAGTATTACGATGAGGAATACTGCTATGCTGAGTATGATAAAATTGATATTCATATCCTATAATCCTCCTTATAATTTAAGTCCTGAGAAACACATCATAGCCATAGCCATGAGGCCCACAACGATGAATGAAATACCAAGTCCCTGCAAAGGCTTTGGAACGTCTGAATACTGCATCTTCTCTCTTATAGCACCAAGTGACACGATAGCGAGTGTCCAACCGAAGCCTGAACCGATGGCATATACCATAGCGTCCCAAACACTTCCGAGATACTGCGTATTGGCAGGATCGAGGTTGATACGCTGTTGCATGAAGAGTGATGCACCCATGATGGCACAGTTAACGGCTATCAGCGGCAGGAAGATACCCAACGCTCCGTAGAGAGATGGAGAGAAACGCTCTACTATCATCTCCACCAGCTGTACGATACCTGCTATCACGGCGATAAAGAGAATGAATGCAAGGTATGACAAGTCAACACCCTCTACCATACAGTCAGGTCCGAGGACCTCTGTCTGCAGCAGATAGTTGACAGGAACAGTAATAAACAGCACAAATGTTACTGCTATACCCAGTCCCAATGATGTCTTCACATTCTTACTGACGGCAAGGTAAGAACACATGCCCAGGAAGAATGCAAATATCATGTTGTCGACAAAAATCGACCTGAAGAATAAATTAATCATCTGTTCCATTATGCCTCCTCCTTATAAAAGAATGCTCTGTGCACCCATATTACACATCCGATGATGATAAGTGCCATAGCAGGCATTGTCATCATACCATTATTGATATATCCGAAGTCGTAAGCGCCTTCTGGTATTATCTGATATCCCAGCAGAGAGCCGCGTCCGAAGAACTCGCGTGCAGCACCTACGATAACAAGTATCATACCATATCCGAGTCCATTGGCAAAACCGTCAACGAGAGAAGGCCAAGGCTTATTCTGCATAGCAAAAGCCTCCAGACGACCCATCAGGATACAGTTGGTGATAATCAGACCTACATAGACAGACAGCTGAACGCTGACATCATAGACAAACGCCTTCAGCACCTGTGATACGATAGTTACAAGGGCTGCAACAACAACCAGCTGCACTACGATACGTATTCTGTTAGGAATAGTGTTACGAAGAACAGAAATTATGAGGTTGCTGAAGGAGGTAATTACCGTCACAGCAATACCCATGACAAGAGCTGGCTTAAGCTGCGATGTCACAGCCAAAGCGCTACAGATGCCAAGCACCTGTACAAGCACCGGATTGAGCACATTCAACGGTGCCATAAATACTTCCTTTATCTTATTCATGATTCAAAAGCGTTTTATATTTCTTAAATCCGTCTTGCAACATATCAGAAACACCATTTGAAGTAAGGGTGGCACCAGTAATGCCGTCAACCTCACTCTCAGGGTTCTTTAAGTCGCTTGCCTTTACTACCTTCAACGCAGGGTTGCCATCAGCTCCATAAATCTTCTTGCCGATGAACTTGTCCTGCCATACCTTAGAGTCCTTGATATCAGCACCCAAGCCTGCGGTTTCTGAATCATGATTGAAGTATGCGCCATAGACGGTATTTCCATCTTCATTAACAGCTACATAACCCCAGATAGCGCCCCAAAGTCCCATACCATATACTGGTACGACATACTTCTTCTCACCATTTACCTGACACTCATAGATTTTATAATTGCCAGCCTTATAGTCTGCACTATTGAGTTTGAAAGCCTCATCCTTCAATACTACTTCCGCATATTTTGCCTCACTTTCCTGGTCGCTTAAATCGCGAATATTCAGGGCGGCAAGAACCTGCTTCTTCTTATCGAGCGCTACATTCACGTCCTGACGTGGTTTCAACGTACTACTTACGAATGCCAGCAGGAAAGCCACTATAACTACCATTACACAGCTATATGCAATGATATATACATTATTATTAGTATTCAGTTTCATGCCTTAGCCCTCCTTAATCGTTTATTAATATTACTCTGCACAACAAAATAGTCTATTGTTGGAGCCATCATGTTGCCAAACAGTATAGCGAGCATCATACCCTCTGGGAAACCAGGGTTCATGACACGTATGATGATGGCAAGAGCACCTATTATGATACCATATATCCATTTTCCTGTTTCTGTACGTGCAGATGTTACAGGGTCTGTTGCCATGAATACTGCTCCGAAGCAGAATCCACCCAGGACGAAGTGTTCGTACCATACAACTCCTTCTGGCATCATGTTCAGGCACTCAAAGAGATATGCCATAACACCGCCGCTGAGGAATACGCTCAGCATAATCTTCCATGATGCGATACCTGCCCACAACAGGATGACAGCACCAATAGCGATTGCTACAACGCTTGTCTCGCCTATGGAACCTGGTATGAAACCAAGGATGCTGTCCATCAGACTTGCACTTGGCGCAACATTCTGTGCCATCTGTCCGAGAGGAGTAGCACATGTGAAGGCATTTGGCAAATCATTTCCCAAACCACAGAACTTTTCAGTAGCTACCCAGACGGTATCACCACTCATCTTTGTTGGGTATGAGAAAAAAAGGAATGCGCGCGCGAGGAGAGCAACATTAAAGATGTTCATTCCTGTGCCGCCAAATATCTCCTTTCCGAAGATAACAGCAAAGGCAACTGCCAGCACAAGTACCCACAATGGGCAACCGATAGGAAGAATCATAGGGATTATGATACCACTTACGAGGTATCCTTCCTGAATCTCTTCGTGCTTCCATTGTGCCCATGCAAACTCAATACCCAAGCCTACGACGTAGCTTACTATAATCTTTGGCAATACCAAGAGTGCGCCATACAGGAACACCTCCCAGAAAGAAGATGTTGCCAGCGTTCCGGCTGCCAGGTAATTCTGGTAGCCCACATTATACATACCAAAGAGGAGAGCAGGGATAAGAGCAATCACTACCATGCTCATTATGCGCTTTGAATCGATAGAGTCATGGATGCTCACACCAGATTTTCGCGTGGTATTCGGAACATAAAGGAATGTCTCGAATCCATCGAACAAACTCTGTAGCGCCGAGAATTTTCCGCCCGGTTCAAACTGAGGCTTTATCTCGTCAATATATTTTCTTAGTTTCATCATTCATTCTCCTTTCTCAACATATCCAGTCCTTCACGAACTATTTTCTGTAATTCCAACTTACTACTGTCAACAAACTCCGCCAAAGCGAAATCTTCCGGACTTACCTCATAGATGCCAAGGGCCTCCATCTTGTCGATATCCTTTGCGATGATAGCCTTGATAAGATATTCTCCATAGATATCCATTGGCAGAACCTTGTCATACTCACCACTCATTATCATGTGGCGCTCACCACCCTTTACGCGGGCATCCAGCTTATAACCGCCCTTCTTTGGCATGAGCCATGAGAAGTATGAACGGTTAACAGAGAACTGACTGAAACGAGGTAATATCCATCCCAGCATCTCGTCTGCATCTTCACCCTCTGGTATTGCAGTAATCTCTGAACAATGTGCTCCAACAGTACATGTAGCCTTATCGCTCGCAACCTTGCCTGTCAGCGGATTGCCTACGATAACACGCACATTGCCTTCCTCTATGAGGTCTGCCATTTCTACCTGTGCACCAACCACAGCATCAAAATATGCAGGATTCTTCACCTCAGAACCGGCTATTGCTATGGTGCGGGTAAGATTTACATTACCAGTATTGAAGAGACGACCAAAAAAGATAACAGCGGTAGGATCAACAGTCCAAACAACCTCGCCCTTGTTTACAGGGTCGATGTTATTCACCTGTACTCCCACATTACCTGCAGGACATTTTCCTTTAAATACTATAACCTCGGCATCTTCTGCATTTGCCAGAGAGGAATCCTCTCCTACTCCAAGATACACCTTTGCAATCTTGCTGAGGGCTGTCAGACCTGCCTGGAAATCTGCCTCCTGTCCCTTCACCTCATACTCGAAGTCACCAGCCAGCGGCATATCCCTCAAAGCAGAAACGAAGATAGCCTTTGGCGCTGTCTGGTCGTTGGTAGAGATGGCATAAGGCAACTGATTGATGTATCCGAAGAGACCTGCCTCCAGCAGAGCCTTCTTCACATCCTCTCCAGAGAGATTCTTCACATCTTTCTTGCCGAAATCCACGAATTCCTGCAGAGCATCAGCTTCTACCTGTACACTAAGTACCTTTCTGCGTTCGCCACGCTCCACAAGTGTAATAGTACCACTTACCGGGCTTGCGAACTTCACTTCCGGATAAGCCTTGTTGATGAACAGGGGCTCACCAACCTTCACCTTATCCCCTTCTTTCACAACGACCTTGGGTTTCACGCCCTCAAAGTCGTCCGGCTGCAAGGCGTAGACCTTCCCTATCTTTACTGCGCACTTTTCTTTTGCGGCAGCACCCTGCAGGGAAATATCAAGACCACGATGCAGTTTTACAATCTTACTCATAAAACAAACTACTATTTGCCTTTATAATTATCTTAATTAACTGTCAGTTATCAACTATCAACTACCAAGTGCTATCTTCTTGATGGTGTCAACCACAACCTGTATCTGCTCACGACGACCGAGGGTAATACGCAGGCAGTCCTCCAAGCCCTTGTCGCCCATGAACTTAATCTTGTAGTCCTGCTCAGCCATAGCTTTCTGCAGACGCTCCTTGATAGCAACAGGATATCTTACCAGAATAAAGTTGGCAACGCTCTTGAACACCTTGAAGCCAGGGATGTCGCCCAGTTCCTTCTTGAACAACTGTCTGTCCCACTCCATATCCTCTGCCACCTTACGATAATGGTCATCGCTGTCTATTGCTGCCATAGCGACAGCCTCAGAGAAGCGGTTGTAGCCGAGGTATTTGTTGGCATAGTTGAGGAAACCCTCATGTCCTTTGCCCATGAAGCCGAATCCCATACGCAAGCCTGGCAAGCCATAGAACTTACTCAAGGTGCGAGAGATTATAAGGTTCTGATATTTGCTTACCAATGGAGCGATATATGCAGTATCCTTTGTAATGAATGACGCATAAGCCTCGTCCACGAGAACCATTGTGTCATTAGGGATATTCTCCATTATCTTACCTATCTCCTCTGGGGTCAGGCAGTTTCCTGTAGGGTTGTTAGGAGATGCAAGGAGCAACATGCGAGGATGTATCTTGTTGGTCAAAGCGATAAGCTCATCAACATCATAAGCAAATGTGTCCTCACGCTCATAAAGAGGATACATCTCGAAAGTACCGCCACACTCACCAGCGATGCGGTTATAGTACCACCAAGAGAACTCTGGTATCATGATGGTGTTGTTGCCACCTGTAGAGAGGTAGTAGTGAACAGCATTCTTCAAGATGTCTTCACCACCATAGCCAAGCAACACCTGTTCTTCTGGCACACCATATATCTCGCTGAGACGTACAGAGAAAATACTCTTCTTACCCTCGTCATAAATACGGGTATAGAAACACAACTGCATCGGATCGAAATTCTTTATCGCATCCAGGACCTTCTGAGAAGGTGAGAAATTAAATTCGTTTCTGTCAAGAAAATTCATGCTATTTTTCCAATTTTACACATTTGGGCGCAAAATTACAAAAAAAATCTTAAATTGCGAGCTAAAAACATAAAGTTTTTATCGTTTTTATGTTATTTTAGTAACAAATCGATACAAAAACACGAAATTCTTAACTCTTAATTCCTAATTCTTAATTATTTTTCCTACCTTTGCACCCCGTATGGAACAAAAACAAGGCTCACCCCAATACCGTCACCATCTGGTCGATGATTATTGGTGTCATAAGTGCTTATTTCTTTGCCCAGACCTCTTTTTACTATAATGGCACAACAGGTCTGCTGATAAACCTCATTGGTATCATTCTGCTGATGTGGGCCGACATCTTCGATTGTGTTGACGGCCAGCTGGCACGCCTTACTGGAAAGAAGAGTCCAATAGGCAGAATTCTCGATGGAATGGCTGGTTTTGTATGGTTTATCCCCATCTATCTTTGTATCGTTTACAGATTCTACCTGCATCATGACATAGAGTTTTCTTTGTTGGGAATAGACAACAATGAGCAGAATACCCTTATTGCGACAGGCATTGTCCTGATACTCTCCTTCATCTCAGGATTCCAAGGCATGGGAGGTCAGCAACGCGTAGCTGACTACTACATACAGGTACATCTCCTGTTCCTGAAGGGAGAAGAAGGCAGCGAACTTGACCATTCCGAAATACAGCGCCAGAAGCTGAGGGATCTGCAGGAGAAAAAGGCATCATGGGCAGAGATAGCCTTCCAGAAGTCATACATCGACTATACCATAAAGCAAGAGGTAGCCACTCCTGAGTTCCAGAACTTTGTTTCTGTGGCGACAAAGAAATATGGCGGTATCGGC
>CADCAX010000057.1 GCA_902799455.1 uncultured Prevotellaceae bacterium | reverse complement strand
GTGTTTGGCGATACCAGTTGTAAGATAAGTAAGGACAAGCACTCACGCTTTTTTTATGACCTTTCTTAGCGTAAAAAGTCCCCAAAAGACCTTAAAACATGATATTTTTGCACCATTTTCAATATGGGCAAAAATGGGCTTGTAGAGTTTTGAAAAATAGTCATATATTTGCACACAAAAATAAGAAATCTAAATTAATTAAAATTATGAAAAAGAAAATTTTACTTTTAGTTTTTACTTTGCTGTCAACAATGACGGCAAGTGCGTATGATGCACAGATTAATGGCATCTATTACAATCTTGACGAATATGCTAAAACGGCGACGGTGGTATCGGGTAACACAAAATACACTGGCAGTGTAACTATTCCTGCAACCGTAACCTTATCAAATGTGACCTACAGCGTGACATCAATTGGATACTATGCTTTCGAAAATTGTCCGGACCTCACATCGGTAACAATTGGTAACAGCGTGACAGAAATAGGAGCAATGGCTTTCTATGGATGCTCCAGTCTTAACTCCATAACTATCCCTAACAGCGTGATATCAATAGGAATGTATGCTTTCTATGGCACAGCATGGTATAATAACAAACCTGATGGCCTTGTCTATGCAGGACTTGTTGCATATAAATATAAGGGAACAATGCCAGAGAATACATTTATAACAATAAAAGAAGGAACATTGGGAATTGCTGAATATGCTTTCGAAAGCTGCTCCGGCCTGACATGGGTATCAATTCCTATCAGTGTGACAGAAATAAGTAGCAGTGCTTTCGAAGGATGTCGTAGCCTAACATCGTTAACAATCCCTAGCAACGTAACATCTATTGGAAGCCGAGCTTTTCAAGGCTGCTCTAGCTTGACTTCAATTACTATCCCCAACAGCGTAACATCAATAGGATTCTATGCTTTCTATGGCTGCTCCGGTCTGGCATCTATTGAAATCCCCAACAATTTGGCATCAATAGGATACAGCGCTTTCTATGGTACAGCATGGTATAATAATCAACCAGATGGTTTGATATATATAGGCAAGGTATTATACGAGTATAAGGGAACAATGCCATTTAATACATCTATTACAATCGAAGAAGGAACATTGGGAATTGCGGGTTGTGCTTTCTCTGGCCGCATTAGTCTGAAATCGGTGACTATCCCAAATAGCGTGACATCAATAGGAGAAAGTGCTTTCAATGGTACAGGACTTACTTCTATCATAATACCTAACAGCGTTACATCAATAGGACAACTAACTTTCTTCAATTGCCCCGACCTGACTTCTATTGTAGTATCGAACGGAAACACCACATATGACTCTCGTAATAATTGTAATGCTATAATAAAAACTGCGACAAACACCTTGGTTATGGGTTGCAAAGACACCACCATCCCCAACAGCGTGACGTCAATAGGAAATGCGTTCTATGGTTGCTCCGGTCTTACCTCCATTGAAATCCCCAACAGCGTGACGAGCATTGGAAGTAGTGCTTTCACTGATTGCTCCCGTCTGAGTAGGGTATATTGCTATGCCGAAAATGTACCAACTACTTCAAGTTCAGCTTTTCAAGGAGTAACATTAAACTCTGCAACGCTATACGTGCTTGACTCTTCTAAGTTATCCTCTCGACCTGAGTAATGCGAAATTGCCTACAGGCGTAAAGGCCTACAAGGCTTCTTCCATCAGTGGTACAACTGTGTACTTTACAGAATTTGACCAGACTGTACCTGCCAACACCGGCATATTATTGGAAGGCCCTGCCAGTGAAACAGTTGGTATTTTGGTGGCAGCATCGGGAACGGACGTAGCAAGCAATGAGTTCCGCGTAAACGAGACAGGCGAAACGTTCGCTGCAGAGCCAGGCTACACATACTACGCCCTAATAAAGAACAGTGACCCACTCACATTCGGTACGTTTGCCCCAGCTTCTGTCGCTATGCCTTCGAATAAAGCATATCTGATGGTTGCCGGAGGCAGCAATTCTGCCCGTTCGATGCGTACCGTATTCGGCAGCAGCATAACTGGTCTTAACGAAACAAAATCTGCTCTTGATACAACAGTCAAGAATGGCGCATACCTTGAAAAAGGAAGGATAGTCATTTACAAGGCAGGCAATAAGTTTAACGCCACCGGTGCACAAATAAAGTAAAGGTCTCTCACCTGCCTTTGACTGCGTCGATACTATAAATAAAAATTAAGGAGAAAAAACAATGAAAAAGACATATAACAAACCAACATTGAAAGTTGTAAATATACAACCGGCACAATTTATCGCAACATCAGGACAACTCGACCCCACACAAGAAATTACTTCTTCCAGCGAAATAGGCGCTCGTCGAAGCAGATTCTCTTCATGGGAAGATGAGGAGTAGCAGTTCCCTCGCATAAAGAGTATACAGAAATCATACAATCCTCCGGCACCGGATTTCCTATAGCGGAAGTCCGGTGCTGTTGTGTTTATGCCACGGGAAAACTGTTAAATAAACCAAAAGATTGCGGAGGGATGTGCGGGTTTCATGTTTTTTTTCTTATCTTTGCGTTCAGAATTTATTGGAAAAAGGGATACCATATAAATAAAAACGCGAATGACGAAGGCTACGAAGCTCACACCTATCAGGCGTGGGCATTAGTAGTTTTCAGTAAACGCTCGCGTTTAAGGAAAATGGTATCCTTGAGAGGGGCGTGTTGTTATATGAAAGTGCTCGCGCCTTTTTCCAAAACAATAATAATAAATCTACTAAAGATAAACAACATAAATATGAATCACTTTAACGAAACTTCCAGCCGCCCTCCGCCGGAGGGTAGATGAAGTCAAATCGTTGCGATATGGAGCCGCTGGAAGGTGGGGAAAGCTAAATCGTAGCGATTTATTAACACCGATTAACAATTCATATCAAATCGCTGCGATATGTTAAACCTTTTTAACAAGTGAAGCCAAATCGCAGCGATTTGAAGTAACAAAATAGATTTTCGGCATAAATCGCGCCGATATTACTAAAACATTAAATAATCGAGTATTATGGATTTAAATGCGAGACAATTAGAGGGGCTGGACTTCAATTATCTGGACCAGTCTGAAACCTATCAGTACAACGAGAATCAGTTGCAGCGTGCCAAGGGTAGCGCGGCTATTGTTGCGAAGCTGCAGGAGTTTATCACGCCTTGGGAGCAGGCAAAGCAGCGTTTCGATGACTGCTACCGCCAGATGTCCACAACAGGTCAGACGAAGACGAACGAGATGCTTGACAGTGAGCGCGATTCGCTGACAACGGGCTTTAAAGGCAGCGTGAGCAACGCCAGGAAGAGCCCTATAGCGGCACAGGCACAGGCTGCCGAGGAGGTGTATGAGGTCGTTGAACGTTACAATATCAACACTTCGGGCGAATATGAACAGCAGACCATGCGCACGGACCAGATGTGCACAGACCTGCTGACAAACTATCAGACACAGCTCACCACACTCGGGCTGACGGCATGGGTAGAGGCGCTGCAGGCGAAGAATCAGGAATTTAACGCTGCCATGATAGCGCGCACCAATGCGCAGGCCGGCTACGTACATGGTGAACTCTCGCTGTTGCGCCAGCAGTTGATAGCGGCTTACCGCAATTTCGTAAAGATGCTCAACGCGGTGCTCCTTTACGAGGGTGATACGGCATACGCAACCGTCGTTGACCAGATGAATGCCGAGATACGCCACTACAAGCAGATAATTGCCCGCAAACGCGGTGGTGGCAGCAGTAGCGGAACCACGAACTCAGGGAACTCCGGAACTACGGAGCCTACGGACCCGGGAACAACAACTGATCCGGAAAATCCAGGCACGACTACTGACCCTGAAAATCCAGGCACAACCGATCCGGAAAATCCAGGCACTACAGACCCAACTGACCCAGGCACGGGTGGTGGCGGCTCTAACGACAACCCGGGCGGCGGCTCCGGCGGAGGTAGCAGCGAAGTGGAGGAAGGATAGGGGCCTCCCCCCAGCCCCCTCCAAGGGGAGGGGGAGTTTTTCAATTAACAATTAATAATTAACAATTCACAATTAGCCTTCCGGCAAAATAGCAATGGCGTAGGATGCTCGTGCATCTTACGCCATTATACTTTAAACTCTCAACTTCTAAACTGACTCTAAACTATCAACTCTAAACTCTAAACTTTACGATGGGGCCTCTTAGAACGGCAGTCCGACGGCGAAGTGGAGGGCGTAGTCGCGGCTGAAGCGGGGATGGACAATCGGGAAATGCTCCTTGGAGTTTTCGTAGCTCGGATTGATGGCCTTCATACCAAGATCAAGACGCAGGACGAAATAGCTGAAGTTCATTCTCAGACCTATGCCATAGGCTACCGCCATCTCTTTCCAGAGGCTGGTGATTTTGAATTTGCCGCCAGGCTGGTCGGCATAGTCACGAAGGGTCCATACGTTACCGGCATCGATGAAGAAGGCGCCTTGGAACTTCCAGAAGAGGTCGCCGCGAAGTTCGGCATTGAGGTCTATCTTCATGTCGCCTGTCTGGTTGATGAAGTCGATGCGTCCGTCTTTGCGTGAATAGCTTCCAGGACCCAGCGTGCGAACACTCCAACCGCGCACGCTGTTGGCACCGCCAGAGAAATAACGCTTCTCAAAGGGCAGCATATTACTGTTGGCATAAGGCACAGCAACACCCACACGGGCATGAAGGGCAAGGAGCAGCGGTGGCAGTTCCGGAGTAGCGGAATTCATGTTTGCCTTTATCTCTTCGCCAAGGGGAATGATGCGGGAATAGTCGATATCAAACTTGGCATACTGGGCAAATGCTATGCGGAAAGCCTTATAGGCGCCATCATCGTTCTTGGGGAATTTGAAGATATTCGCCAGCCCGTAGAGAAGGTTGCCTGCCGTCTCGACATTTGCCTTTACAGAATTATACCTGTCGGAGTATGTGAAGCCAAAGCCCATCTTCATAATGAAGAGGTCTTCGTAGTTATACTTCAGTATGGCATTACGGTTGGTGGTATTATCGAGATAGTCTCTCCTGAAGGTATCAGATATCCACGGCATAGAGACATAGTTAAGGTCTATGGCGTCATACTGGTATGAGACATTTCCGGCTGAATTGCGCCACCTGTAGCGCCATGCGCCAGTGAAGACACGACGGTGGAACTCCGGGCGGTTCTGGCGGTTATAGCTCACCACAACATCTGTCTTGGCATTATGCCTGCGCTGATAGTCGGTAGAGAGCCAGGGGGCTATGATGGTTGGGAATGTCAGTTTTCCCTCAATGCCGAATTCAAAATAGTTATGGGTGTCATATCCCTCCAGTCCTCGTATTGCCTCGAAGGCTGCTCTGGTAGAAAGGCTGAACACCTCGCTTCCGCGAAAAATGTTACGGTTTTCGTATGTTACAGACAGGGCTGCTCCGAAGTCACCAGAGGTATTGGTGCCCTCAGGCTGCACTTGAATGGAATGGGGCTTCCGCTTTGTCAGGCTCACCTGTGCGTCGAGTGGTATGAGGGCTGCAACGGTATCGCTTAACAATGAGTCAGCCCTCACTGGCTCCGTAAAGGTGATGTTTGTAGAGCGAACTGCCTGAAGACGGGAAAAACGGTTATAGGTATCCTGCACCTTCTTGTCGCTATACAGCTCACCAGGCTGGAAAACGGTATTGGTATATAGCGTCTTATCGCGAAGGAAGTCGGCACCAGTATATGTAACCTTATTAATGTAATAGCGCGGATGGAGATGGGGAGTATCCTGCGAATTGGCACGATAGAGACCTATATACATTGCTACATCCGCGAGATGCTGCTGGCGCGAGGTATCAACATCAAACGTCAGCATCTGCTTATTGAAGTTGCGATAGCCGTGACTGGTAAGATAGGACGTAAACTTCAGTTGTTCCTCCTTCAACATATCGGCAGAGAACGGCTTTCCGCGTTTCAAATCGCCATTATACAATCCTCCATCACGCAGCAGGGAGTCTATATATGGGTCTGCCACATCATACCATGCATTACGCACCTGATACTGATTGTGGGGCGATATGACATAGGCCACTGTAGCCCTGCGTTTGTGGATATACATTGCTGTATCGACAACGGCATTAAGGTAGCCCTTATTCTCCATCATCTGCTGCAGATTATGCATACTCGCTGTAACAAGGGCGGTATCGAGAATGGCATGCTTCCGGGAGAAAAGCCCCCCCTTGGGCTTCTGCTGTATATAATCGACATATCCGCTTACGCTGACACTGTCATCGACAGAACGCACCACATTACGTTTCAGAATCAGCTCGTCATCTTTCAGACCTTTAAGGGGTGAACAACCTATCGTCAGCAAAAAAATTGCTGATGGCAGAAACAGGTATAATAAGCGTAAACATCGCATTTGCCCACAAAGATAGGAAAAATAGTTTAGAGTTGAGAGTTTAGAGTTTAGAGTTTGGGGATTAAAGAGCATATAAAGGAAATTATTTTACATTTATTTTGTTGTTTCATTTTTTTTAAATATCTTTGCAGGCGCTGTATATTAATGCATAATTCATAATTCAAAATTCATAATTCACAATTGCATAAACTCACTGTCATATTAAAAGTTCTGCTTGGGGTTATATTGGCTCCGATAGTGTTGGTTGTGATGCTGGCAATAGCGTTATACATACCGGCTGTGCAGAACTGGGCAGTACACTATGGCAGCAAGGTGGCCTCGGAAGAGACTGGCATGCAGATTTCCATTGGCAGCATACACATCGTCTGGCCTCTGGACCTTGAGGTGAAACAATGCAAGGTGAGGAGTGCCCAGTGGCAGGTACCCTGCGACACCCTACCCGACAGCCCGCAGTTTGACATCTATCTGGGACGTGCCACTTTAGGCTGGCAGCCGCTGGCTCTGCTGGATAACAATATCGACATCACAACACTTGAGGCAGACAGTGCCGACATAAACCTGGATCTTAACTACGAAGCTCCCGAGGATACCTCAAAAACGGAACTGCCATATACCATAAACCTCAAGAAGGCGAACATCACGAATGTAAACCTGTGGATGATGATGAAGGGCGACAGCATACCTGTCATTGTTAAAGGCGTTATGGCAAAAGCTGAAGACGGTGTCTTTGAACTCGGAAAACAACATTATAGCGTAGGAACATTCACTGGTGGCGTAAACAAGTTTGACGGCTATGGTGCAAAGGTTGACACACTTTCACTGAATGCCAGCGGTATCGACTTCGCTATGCAGGAAAATGAAAATCCTCGCGACACAGCAGTAAATATGCAGCTGGGCATCAAGGACATTGGTGCTGGTATCAGAGTTGCATCATACGATACTTACAGGGTAGAGAATCTGAAGGCAAAAATAGAAGACCTCTCTTTTGCCCTCGCAAACAGCAAACCGCTGTTTTCTGCCAACATAAAGGAATGCACGGAAACGGTGTTCCTGGGGGAACAAGATTCAATTCATAATTCAAAATTCATAATTCATAATTCTAAGGGTATCACATCTACTTTGTCAGCGAAGGTGGATATGGATACTACGAAGGTTGTTTTAGATGGTTCGTTGCTGACCTCTGCAAGTAGAATTTCCACACACCTGAATATGGACCTCGATGCTTTTGACGAAAGAGGCACAGGACTCATCGATGCACGACTTGAGGCCAGCATAGGACGCAGCGATGTGCTGAACATTGTTGAGGGACTGAAACTTGCTGATGCAGCACCATTGCGTCAATATCTGCCTATGATGCCGATAACCATTTCGACAGAGGCACATGGCAATATGCGAAACCTGCACATCCCGTTTGTCAAGGCTGACATCCCTACCCTCGCCTCTGTGGACATAAGACCTTTCGACCTGTCATACCCCATGAACTATGACAGCCCGATGTTCAGGGCAAAGGCAAAAGCTAAGGTAAAGACATACAGATACCTCAGAGCACAGGGCGACATCGATGCTACCATCAGCGGTGCCAACATAGACTATATTGCCGACATAAGAACTGATGATGGTGGTAAACTGCAATCAAGCGGTACCTTCAACTATAAGACAATGGCATACAACGTTGACGCTGGTATGAGCAGCTTCAGGATGAACAGCGCAGACCTGCGAAAGTTGGGAATGCCAAATCTGCAGCAGTATGGTCTTGGAGACTTAACACTCTCAGGCAAGGTGCATGCTGACACTCGCGTCATAAAGGCCACCCTCAACCCACACAGCAAAGCGTTGGAAGGAGAGATACTTCTCGATGCCCTGATGGACAATATGAAGCCGACAGGCATAAAGGCAACATTGTTCACAGACATGAGAAACATAGACCTCTACCAGATGCATCTGGTGGATCAACCTCTGAAGATAGGCCTCTGCGGACATTATGATTTTGAGGTACAACAGAGCGGCATAAAACTGCCGAAGATTCCTGGATTGCCACGAAATACCGATGTATATGATGACATAAAACTCAACGGCATCATCAGCGACATCACCATTACTGACTCCGTCCAGACATTCCATCCTGACGACATCGTACTGGGACTGATGACACGCCGAGATACAACAAGGGCAGATATCCATTGTGGTGACTTCGAATCGCTTATTACGATGCGAGGAGGGTACGAATGGCTCATGAGACAAGCTAACGAGCTATCCAGAGTGCTGAACAAACAAATGGACAACTATACCTTCGACCAGGCTGAGATAAGGGATGCATTGCCAAAGCTTAACTTCTACCTCAGATGTGGAAAGGAGAATCCGATAGCAAGATTTGCGAAATACTACGACATAAACTTTGACCGGGTATTGGCAAGATTCCATGTTTCGAGGGAAAATGGCATCAATGGTGAGTTGCGGATGCACAAGCTGCAGACAGCAGGATATCAGCTCGATACCATAGGACTGAAGATTAACAGCACAAACAACATACTCGACTCCATGGGCAACATCATCACACCAATGAAGATGACCTATGCCCTGAGGGTGCAGAACTATAAACCCAATGACATCGTCTTTGCAGCACTCGTTGACGGAGAACTGCTGGAACATGGGCTGACACTGAATACCAACCTCTTTGACAACAATAATGATTTGGCGCTAAAACTTGGTCTTGAGGCGATGGTAATAAACGAAAACGATAACGATAACGATAACAAAAACCAAAACCGAAAACTCAGGATTCATCTTACACCTGATGAGCCCGTTATAGGGTATGCGACATTCCACCTGAACAAAGACAACCATATCACACTGGGAAAGAGAAACGCTGTTACTGCCAATGTGAGGATGAGGTCGGATGATGGTATGGGATTAGAACTGACATCAGGATCCTTTAATCCATATATCGAGACAGCAGAGACAGATAACGGAAACAAGTCAGTATGGCAAGACCTGACGCTGTCGCTGACTCGCATAAATCTTCAGAAGCTGACCAGCGGAATACCTTACGCTCCGAAAGTAAGCGGTATGCTGGATGGAGACTTCCACATCGTAATGAATAGCATGACGGAGATGACTATATCGACAGATATGAGTGTCGAAAATATGGTCTATGAGAAATCACCTATCGGCAATCTCAGTACACAGTTTGTGTATATGCCGGAAGAAGGTGGCAACCAGCACTATGTTGATGGCACTGTCATGCTGGATGACAATGAGATAGCAAAAATCATAGGACGTTATAACAACACTACTGAACAAATTTCTCTGACTGCAGACCTGAAGAAATGTCCGCTCCACCTCATCAACGGTTTCATAGAAGACCAGATAGTGGGATTGGAAGGTACTGCGGATGGTTCTCTTGATGTTCAGGGTACTACAGGCAAGCCTATCGTAAATGGTGAGCTGTTCCTTGAGAATGCCAGCCTCATCAGCATACCATACGGAGTAAAGATGCGTTTTGATGATGACCCTGTAAGAGTACAGAACTCAAAACTGCTGCTGGAGAACTTCCAGGTTTATGCTGCTAACGACAGTCCTCTCGTGGCAAGTGGCGACATCGATTTCGCAGACCTTGATCATATCACCGTAAACCTGAGGATGAAGGCAGAGAACTTCCTGCTCATCGATGCCAAAGAGACACCACAGTCCGAAGCCTATGGTAAGGCCTTCGTAAACTTCTACTGCGGCATGCGAGGGGAATTGTCAAAACTGAGAGTTGTGGGACGACTGGATGTACTGCCGACAACAGACCTTAACTACATCCTGAGAGACTCACCTATTACGACAGATAACCGCCTGAAGGAACTGGTTACCTTCACCAATCTCAGCGACACCACAACAGTCACCACAGTAAAACCTGTTGTCGATGGTATGCTGATGAACTTTACCGTCAATGTCATTGATGGAGCACATGTGAAGTGTTGGATTAATGCCGACCACTCCAACTACCTTGACCTTGTGGGAGGTGGTAACCTGAAGATGAAGTATGACTCAGGCGAGATAACCATTACGGGCAGATATACCATCAACCAGGGTGAGATGAAATATTCTCTTCCTGTCATTCCTCTCAAAACCTTCACCATCGCCAACGGCTCTTGGCTGGAGTTTACGGGCGACCTCCTCAATCCTCGCATGAATATCACGGCAACAGAACGTGTGAGGGCTGCCGTATCGGAGAATGGAGCAAACAAGATGGTGGCATTTGATTGTGGTGTCGTAATAACAAAGTCGCTGAAAGATATGGGTCTCGAATTCATCATCGAAGCACCTGAAGATCAGTCGATAGCCAGCGAGCTGGCAATGATGTCAACAGAATCCAGAGGAAAAGTGGCTGTAACAATGCTTACCACTGGTATGTACCTCTCTGACAGCAATACATCATCATTCTCTATGAGCTCTGCCCTGAACAGTTTCCTGCAATCTGAGATAAACAACATTGCCGGCAATGCTCTCAAGACAATGGACTTCCAGATGGGAATGGACAAGACAACCAGCGATGATGGTACCATGCATACCGACTACACCTTCAAATTCGCTAAGCGATTCTGGAACAACAGACTGAACATCTCTGTCGGAGGAAAGATTTCTACTGGCAACGATGTGGCTGGGCAGAACAGGTCTTTCTTTGACAATGTCGATGTACAGTACAGACTCTCTGAAACGTCTAACCAGTATATGCGACTGTTCTTCAAGGATAATGTATATGACTTCCTCGAAGGATATGTAAGACAGTTCGGAGCAGGTTATATGTACAAGAGGAAACTGCAGAATCTGAAAGACCTCTTTTATTCTCCAAAAGCAGTAGAGCCACAACGTCTGGAACGTCCTGAACGTCCACAACAATAAATACATATGAGACATTATATCCACCATATATACATTTCACTCTGCCTGCTGTTTTTTGCAGCATGCTCCACCACCTCGCATCTGGAGGAGGGCGAGCAGCTCTTTATCGGCTTGGAGAAGATTGACTGGCAGGGAGACCCGCAGGGACATAACGACCATTTCGTAGATACGAAAGCAGAGGTAGAGGCAGCACTCGCCACAAAACCTAATGGCGCTCTCTTTGGAAGCAGCTATTATCGCACCATCTTCCCCTATGGTCTGTGGATATATAACTCATGGCACAACAAGGATAGCCGCTTTGCAAAATGGCTCACCAGCTCATTCGGAAAGGCTCCTGTACTCATGAGTAACGTCAACCCTACCCTGCGTGCATCGGTAGCAAAAAGCGTATTGGAGAACAACGGCTATTTCGCTGGCAATATCACATACGAGACGACAGATCACGGAAAAAGAGATTCTTCAGGAATGGCAAAACAGCAAAAAATCAAGTATCATGTGAATCTGGGACATCTCTACACCCTTGATACCATTAGCTATTCCAACTATCCCACGGATATTCTTAACAGGATAATCTATGGAGATTCCTTCTCTCCTACCAAAAGGAATAAAAACCTTTCAACTCTACATAGCGGAGACCCCTTCTCTGTTTCCAGCCTCGAAAACGAGAGAAACAGAATATATCGTCTGCTGAGAAATCACGGATACTACGACTACAAGTCATCATATACAACATTTCTGGCTGACACAGTAGCGACACCTGGAAAGGTACACCTGCAGGCACATCTTGCTGACTCCCTACCCGATGATGCCCTGAAGAAATGGGTTGTCGGAACTACCAATATGACGATACGACGCCAGATGAGGGAACAGATAACCGACTCTGTCTCTACCCGTTTCCTCACACTGAAATTTGCACGCAAGCATAAAGAAGACAGTATCAGGCCAAAGCCACCTATCCGACCCAGGATTATCCTTGCTGATACAAAGCTGAGACCTGGTATGCTATTCTCACAAGATGCCTATGACGAGAGTATCAACGCATTGGCATCGAAGGGTATCTTCTCAAGCATCGATATCTCCTTCAGGAAAAGGAAGAATCCTGATGGCTCCCTATATACCATTGCCGACTCTATAGGCGTCAGACGAGATAACGACTCTCTTGATACCAGAGCTGGAGCAGGAGTACTCGATATGTATGTGACAACAGTACTTGACAAACCATATGATTTCACCTTCGAGGCGAATGGCGTCGGAAAGACGTCAGGCTATGTAGGACCTGGTGTGAGAGTGGGACTCACAAAACGTAATGCTTTCAGAGGAGGAGAATCGCTGACCGTCTCAGCAGGAGCAAACTATGAATTCCAAGTGGGAGGAGGACAGAACATGGGAAATTGTTACAACTTCGACCTCTCTGCGGAATTGACTTTCCCACGACTGCTGTGGCCGAGTTTCCTGACAAAGTCAAAATCTACCCAGGTAAATGGCAACAGGCGCTTCAGACGCAGATGGTACACTACTCCCGCAACGATAATATCTGCTTCGGGAGAGACAATACGCAGAGCTGGATTTTTCAGAAGGAATATTCTCTCTGCTGAATTCTCATATCTCTTCCAACCTACCGCCACCAGCGTACATCGTCTGTCACCACTCATACTGACCTACGGACGGACAACGGATGTTACAGCTGACTATCTGGAGAAGGTAAAGAAGTCACCGACTGCCATCGTAGCGTTGAATGACGAGATGACACCAAAGATACGCTATACCTACACCTACAACTCCCCTGTGTCATTCCGCAATCCGATATATTTCCAGGGAACCGTAAGCGAAGCAGGTAACATCTGCGACTTGGGAGCAATGATTGGTGGTAAGAAACTCAATGAGAAAGGCAAAAAACTGTTCGGCACACCATTCTCACAATTCCTGAAGTTCGAAGCAGATATAAAGAAGACATGGATTATAGGTGGCATTGACAGTCATACCACTTTTGTAATGCACTTCTATGGAGGCGTCATGACAGCCTATGGCAATAACAGCGCAGCACCATTCTCGGAGCAATTCTATATTGGCGGTGCTAACGACCTGCGCGGTTTCCTAATCAGAAGCGTCGGACCTGGTGAGGTTCACTATGATGACAGAACATTAGCATACCTCAACCACAATGGCGACTGCAAGGCGGTACTGAATCTGGAATACCGTCCACAACTTTTCGGAAGCCTGTACGGAGCCATCTTCCTTGATGCCGGTAACGTATGGAGCCTGAGACACAGCATACGCGAATATCACAAAAAAGAGGGACTAGGAGACCCTGCAAAGTTTGATGTCGCTACAGACATCGGCATCGGAATAAGATATGACCTTGACTTCTTCGTGATACGTCTCGACTGGGGCTATGCCATCCACACACCATATCAGAAGGGATTCTTCAAAGGAAAATTCCGCAACTCACAAGTACTGAACTTCGCAATCGGATACCCTTTCTAATTCTTAATTCATAATTCAAAATTCATAATTGGCTTCGTGAAAATAAAAGTCTGCGGCATGCGCGATGCCGAAAACATACAACAAGTGATTGCATTGGGAGTAGATATGATAGGACTCATATTCTGGCCCAAGAGCCCTCGCTATGTGCAGAGTATCAGCACAAATGCCGGCATAATACCCGATATGAGAAATTCCGACATAAAAGACCTCAACAACTCCGATGTCTCATATGTTGGCGTCTTTGTTGACGAAATGCCCCAGAATATCGTTACCAATGCTTACAACTACAAACTCGACTACATTCAGTTGCATGGAAACGAATCACCAATATACATAGATAATCTGAGAAACACTCTAATGCCAGACATTCTCCCCAACGTGAAGATTATCAAGGCACTGAGCATCAACGACGAGTCAGACATCCTGAAATGGAAAACATACGAAGGGCATGTTGATATGTTTCTCTTCGATACCAAGAGCACCCAGACTGTGGGAGGAACAGGAAAACATTTCGATTGGTCGCTGATAAACCTGTATGACGGAAAAACTCCCTTCATACTCTCAGGAGGCATCGGCCCCGATGATGCAGAAGCAGTAAAGTCATTCCATCACCCCATGTGTGTAGGCATTGACCTTAATTCAAGATTTGAGAAAGCACCCGCAATAAAAGATATAGACAAACTGAAAAACTTTATCTCACATTTTTAGGTTTTTAGAGATTTTTTTTGTAATTTTGCACGCAAATTTGTAAAAAGACATAAGATTAACAATTAAAATATTACAGAAATGAAAGCATTTGTATTTCCTGGTCAGGGAGCCCAATTCCCAGGTATGGGCAAAGACTTATACGAGAGTAATCCTAAAGCAAAGGAACTGTTTGACAAGGCCAATGAGATTCTTGGTTTTGAAATCACAAAGATAATGTTCGAAGGAACAGCAGAAGAGCTGAAGCAGACAAAGGTTACACAACCAGCCGTTTTCCTGCATTCTGTTATCTCTGCCATCTGCCTCGGCGACAAGTTTGATGCCGATATGGTTGGCGGTCACTCTCTGGGTGAGTTCTCTGCTCTCGTAGCTGCAGGCGCTCTTACTTTCGAAGATGGTCTGAAACTCGTTTCACAGCGTGCTCAGGCTATGCAGAAGGCTTGTGAGGCTGCTCCATCTACAATGGCTGCCATCATAGGCCTTGATGATAAGACAGTAGAAGACATCTGTGCTTCTATCAGTAAGCCAGGCAACATCGTAGTGCCTGCTAACTATAACAACCCTGGTCAGCTGGTTATCTCTGGTAACAAGGAGGCTATCGCTGCAGCTTGTGAGGCAATGACAGCAGCTGGCGCAAAGCGTGCTCTGCCACTGCCTGTAGGTGG
>CADCAX010000056.1 GCA_902799455.1 uncultured Prevotellaceae bacterium | reverse complement strand
CTGAGGAAGCGATGTCTGCAGTATTACCTGTCCGCGTTTGTTCTTTCTTCCGGCACGTCCTGCCACCTGTGTCATCATACTGAATGAATGTTCGTAGGCACGGAAATCTGGTTGGTTCAGCATGGTGTCAGCATTCAGGATACCAACAACTCTGACATTGTCGAAATCCAGACCTTTGGTAACCATTTGTGTACCTATGAGAAGATTTGTCTTGCCGGCAGAGAAATCGGAAATGATACGTTCGTAGGCATTTCGGGTATGTGTGGTGTCAAGGTCCATACGGGCAATACGGGCGCTGGGAAATTCGTCAGCAATAATATCTTCAACCTTCTCTGTTCCGGCACCAACATCTTTCAACTCGGGATTTTTGCAGTCGGGACATTCATTAGGCATATGATATGAATATCCGCAATAGTGGCATGTGAGGGAAGATGTCGTCTTATGATATGTAAGGGAAACATCGCAATTGGGACATCTTGGAGACCAACCACATTGATGACATTGCACTATAGGAGAAAAACCTCGTCGGTTCTGGAAAATAATAGCCTGTTCCCCATCGTGTAAGGTCTGTGAGATGGCATCTTTGAGCTGTGGAGACAACAGTCCGCGCATCATCTTGCGATGACGCAGGTCTTTGACATCAACAACCTGAATATGTGGTAGTTTGATGGCCTTATAGCGTTCTGTCAGTTTTATGAGATGATATTTTCCTTGTGTGGCATTATAGTAACTCTCTGCGGACGGTGTTGCTGTTCCGAGTATCACCTGGGCCTTTGCCCATGTAGCTATCATCATTGCGACGGAGCGGGCATGATAGCGTGGTGATGGATCCTGCTGCTTGAAACTGGTCTCGTGCTCCTCATCAATTATTATAAGTCCCAGTTTCTTGAATGGCAGGAAAACAGAGGACCTGGCACCAAGGATAACATCATAAGGAGAGTCCGATAGCTGTTTCTGCCATATCTCAACACGTTCGGCATCTGAATATTTGGAATGATAGATACCCAGATGGTTTCCGAAAATTTGCTGTAAACGTTGTGTGATTTGTATGGTCAATGCAATCTCTGGAAGAAGGTATAACACCTGCTCTCCACGTTCTATGGCTTCTTTTATGAGGTGTATATAAATTTCTGTCTTTCCAGAAGACGTGACGCCATGCAGGAGTATTGGTTTGCCAATGTTTTCCTCTTTAAATTTTAAAATTTTGTCGAAGGCTGCCTGTTGCGTAGCAGAGAGGGCATTGATATTCTCAAGGTGTGAGATTCCTACATTGTTTAGTCGTCCGACCTCTGTGTCATACAAAGACAGAATGCCTCGTACCACGAGATTGCGAATAACAGAGGAGTTGCTGTGAGTAACATTCATCAATTCCTCACGTGTAATCTCTTGTATAGAGGAGTCGTTTGACGGAATAGCGCCATTGAGAAGCCCTTTCCATCCGCTCAGTTCCATATAAACATTGAATACCTCCTGTTGCTTTGGAGAGCGCATGAGAAGATCTTCAGCAGTTTTTATGGCTTGATTATCACGATAGCGTTCTGAGAGTGTTATGTATGTCTCTGTACGTGGACGATAATTCTCTTCCTTCCTGATGCCATTGGGGAGTGCTGCCTTCAGAATGTCGCCCAATGGGGACATATAATAAGAGGAAATCCATTCCCACAGTTTGTATTGTTCTGGCAAGAGAACAGGGGCATTGTCAATGACTTCTATTACGTCCTTGAGCTTTACCTCAGAATTGCCTGTGGGAAGAGTAGAAAAACTGCGCACAACCAAGGCTGTGTGTGTCTTGGTTATGCCAAATGGTACCTTTACCCTGACAAAAGGTTGTATTTTTCCTTCCAGCGCTGTCGGAACAGAGTAGGTGAAAAGCCCATCAAGGGGCAATGGAAGAATAACATCGACGAACAACTTCTACTCTCTCTCTTTCTCTTTAACTCTAATAACTAATTCGTTATCTATCATGCGCTGCATATAGCTCTGGATAATGGCTTTCAATTCTTTCTTCATCTCTTTGAATTTATTCTCTCCAATGAGATTGTGTTGCATCATCCAGTCTTCTTTATAATTGTATGCAGCAAGGACTTCACCTCCGTCATATTGAATAATATAGTCTCCCTTGACATACTGGTATATGCCTCCTCCTGTATGGTTTACTGCCCATGTGTTATTTGCAGGAGTGTTCAGCAAATCTATACCAAATGCGATATATGGCTTGTTATATCCCATATATTGCAACAATGTTGGCATAATGTCTATCTGCTGTGCCACACAATGCATGCGACCGCGAGGCATCTCACCTGACGGGTCATAGAAAATGATAGGAACCATGAACAGTCCCAAGTCTGTTGCATATTCAGGATGGTCCAGAATATTGGTGTGGTCAGCTGTTATGACGAATATTGTGTTGTTATACCAAGGCTGCTTACTTGCTGTATTAAAGAAGCGATGGAGCGCCATATCAGTATATCGTATACACTTGTGCATAGGATTGTCTCCTTCCTCAGGGAATTTTGACTGATATTCCTCAGGGATGGAATAGGGATGATGGCTAGATGCAGTAAATAATGCAGTGCAGAACGGTTGCTTCATGGATGTCATGGTCTGTGCATAGAACTGCATGAATGGCTCGTCCCATATAGCCCATGTGCCGTCATAGTCAAGGTCGCCACGGAAACGTTTGTCCTTGTTGAATTCTGTTCTGCCGTAATAATTCTTGAATCCTGATGTGCGGGCATAGGCCTCAAATCCCATGCTGCCGTTTTCTGCTCCATGGAAGAAACCTGTCTGATATCCACACTTACGTAATTCTCCTGCTATGCTACTTACATCATTGAGAGAAGACGGGGTGAGGAAGAAAGGTTCAATGAAACGTGGTATTGATGACAGAATAGACGGCATCGCATCTATACTCTGGCGGCCATTAGCAAAAGTATAGTCAAATGTGAGCGACTTGCCGATGAGTTCATCAAGGAACGGAGTATAACCCTTATATCCGGATTCCAATATACCGTCATTATACTTTCCGATATATTCACGTCCCATGCTTTCTACTATGATAATAACAACATTCTTCTTCTTAGCAACAGAAGCCTTACCCCTTATCGGGAGACTTTCGTTTCTGATGGGAGAATAAATCTTGTCAAGCTTTCTTTGGGAGAAATATCCCGGGTCCTCAAAAACGTTCTTGCCGATGGTTCGGATAAGGGAGAAAGGTGTGTTCAATACGATACCAGTCTCAATTGGGTGGTTGACGTACTGGTTGGCATGACTGATAGTGATAGGACGTGTAGCCACAGTCACTCCGCCACGTATTCCGATTACACACAGACCTGTATAGAATACCAGAACCATGATATTGGCAACGTAATATAGTATATAGTTCCATGCCCTCTTCTTTCCGAACGAATATAATTTTGGCTCTGTGTAGAAGCGGCATAGGAATAATATCATCGCAATGGCAGCGATTATGAGATACCAATGCTTTGCAAATTCCAGAAAGAATATGCCGGCAAGGTTGTTTTCATGTGAGAACTCGCTGAAAACACTAGTCGTAGTACGGTGTCCTGTGTATGCGAAATATACTGCGTCAACCAGATTTAGTATGATACAGAAACTGTTTACGACAAGGTATACGTATTTTGCTGCTTTGAACCATTTGCGCCTTTCTGCCAGATGATAAGGCAACAGCAACATCAACGCATACAAGGCATTGGTGTAGAATATGCCGGATGTATCAAACAACAGTGAACCCTTAATGAGTAGCCATATTGATAAATCATGGAAATTGGGTCCGAGGAGAGACCAGTTTTCAATGACGAACAATATACGGCATACCATGTAAACAACGTATGCCAGTAACAGATTACATATAAGCGTTTTTATTTTCACGGGTGCAAAGGTAATAAAAAAAAGTGGGAGTGGAATAGATTTAGAGTGATTTTTTTTACTTTTTTTGTTATAAAATGAAAAATACGCTGCGAATCTCACGACTTGCAGCGTACTTAAAGTATGTTTAACTATAAATTCTCTTTCTAATAAAGAAAAGCCTCACGGTTTTTCTTTGCTATCCAAGAGTTAAACAATCTTTTTTCTAACCTAATAACTAAAACCTAAATCTATTATATATCTACTAACCTAAACAATATCTTTCTTGTTTGCGATTGCAAAGGTAAGGAGTTTTTTCTGTGTGCGCAAACAATTTTCAAAAAATCTTTCAAAATAATACATTTTCTTGATATTTGTCAAGTGAAGGAGATGCTTTATCCTGATTTTAACACCATTTTACTTGTAAAATAATAGAAAGTGAGAAAATTACCCTGAAAAAAGTCATTTTTGGTGATGATTTTATGCAATTTATTTGGCTGTTAGGCAACTTTTTTATATTTTTGTGGCAATAAACGATTAAAAAATGAAGAAAATCTTATTGAGATGTTTGTTGGGCCTCGTACTGACGGTTATTATTATTGTCGGAGGTCTTTCCATAGTCATATCTACCGAATGGGGACAAAAGAAGTTGTATAAATATACTTTTGAGGTGCTCCAGCAGACTTTGGACACCAGATTGGTGGTAAAAGAGATAAAGGCAGATATTATAAGAGGTAGGATTATGCTGCATGGTGTTGAACTGGATGACAGATCCGGTGTCACGATGCTGAAGGTGGACTCTATTGGTACCCAACTCGGTTTGGGAGGTCTCTTTGACCGTGAAATATACATTAACGAACTGTATATGAGGGGTGCCAAGATGGTCCTTTACAAAAAAACTCCGAAGTCAGAACCTAATTTCCTGTTCATAAAGGAGGCTTTTGCGAAGAAGTCGCTGCAAAAGAAGAAGAAGGCTCCGAAGAAGCAGAAGAAGGAACCTTTCTTCCGGGTTGTTTTCAATATGACAACGGTTCATGTTAGCAGGACTAACGTAAAGTGGGATATCCTGTCTGCTCCTAAGAAGGGTAAGGATACTATCGATGTCAATCATCTTGATATACAGGATTTCGGCGTGAAAATATTGGGTAAGCTGGCTACGGAGAGCGTTACGAATGTAGCTGTGAAGGATCTGAGCGTAAACGAAAGGAACTCAGGAATGTCTTTCTCTCTTAAACATGTTGAATACCGTACCATGCGTCAGAGAAATCTGAATTGTATATTAAGGGATCTCAAGTTTAAGTATCAGGACAAGCGTTTGACGATGAAGAGTCTTCAGATACAGCAGCATCATGCACATCTTGATTTTACGAAACCGCTTTCTCTGAAGATTGATTCCATAACATTCAAGAACGACAACCATAAGCCACGTAAGAATACTGGTAAGCCAAATAGAGGATGGTTCGACCCAGGACATCTTGATATGGTAACATCAATGGAGGCTACGGTAAACTATTTGTCAAAAGACAGCCTTTATGCCCAAATTACACATCTTGAATTACTCGATAAGCCGAGTGATTTGAATATAAGGAACTTCTCAACATTTATCACAAGAAGTGGCAATAAGCTAAGTATCACCAGCATCTTTATCGCTCTCATGCGTACGCGCATACGTATTAATAAGGTGGATATGGAGCTTCCGAAAGCTCATGTATATGACTTCCCGCTTGAGGCCGATGTGTATCTTCAGGACATCGCAAAACCGTTTGCAATGCCTTTGAGTAATTTTACTACACCACTTAAGCTGCATGTGGTATGTGGAGGAGATATTGACAGATATCTGTTCAAGAATATCAAGGTTACGACCCCTGACAACCGCTTGTTGATAACAGGTCAGGGCGATTTGTGTGACGTAACGAAGAAACGTGACCTTACCCTGCATTTCTGGGATTTGAAACTCTCTGCTGTAAAAGGTATAAAGGAACAGATTGTTGATCATTTCTCAAAGAAGGTGAATCTGAAAATGATCAAACAGCTGAGAGCTCTAGGCGATATACGCTATACTGGCAAGGTGGATATTGCCTTCCGTAGGGAAGATATCTCAGGTACACTGTTTACGAAATTCGGTAATCTGAACTTTGATTTCACCCTTGATGGCAATACCCGTCGAATGAAGGGTACGATGAGTACTGACACCCTGAACCTTGGAGCGGTAATGAACATTAAAAAGCTCTATATAGCACGTACCAAAGCGAGCTACGACTTTGACATTACCTCAAAGCGTAAGGCGAAAGCCCTTGGCATAAAGCGTAAGGGACGTCTGCCTATCGGATCGCTTCAGGCTTATGTCGGAGCTGGCCAGTATGGGTCGTTTAGCGTAAGGAACTTTACTGCCAATATGGAAAGTGACGGTGCAGAAGCTAAGGGACATATGGACCTTCCAAAGAGTCTGGTTGATATTGCTGTTGATTTTTCTTATATCCAGACAGATACGGAACAAGGCCTGAAAATACATCCAAAACTAAAATTTACCGATAAGGTTAAGAAATTCTTCGGCTTAGGAAAAAAAGACAAGCAAAATCAGCAAGACCAGCAGAATCAGCAAAGTCAGCAAGACAAGCCAGATAAGAAAACCAAGCAAGATAAGAAAACTAAACAAGACAATCAAAATAAACAAAACGACAATGGAGACAATGACAAGAAAAAAAAGAAGAAATGGCTGTTTTTCTAAACTGCTATGTTCTGCTCTGATGTCTCTCGCCTTCCTTCCAGTGGCAGGCCAGACATTTACGGAGTGGCATGATCTGAATGTTAATGAGGTAAACCGTTATCCGGTACACACCGATGTCCTTCCTTCTACATCGGAAAAGGTATCCCTTGAAGGCGTATGGAAATTTAAGGGCGTGATGAATGCTGATGAGCGTCCGTCAGATTTCTATACCCTTAAATATGATGATTCTTCATGGGGCACTATGCCAATCCCCGGATGTTGGGAACTGAATGGCTTCGGTGAGCCGATATATGTAAATATGGGCTTTGCATGGAGTGGACATTTCAAGAACGACCCGCCAAATGTTCCCGTAAAGGATAATCATGTCGGCTCATATCGCAAGACCATCACCATTCCAGCTGATTGGAAGGGAAAACAGGTCATAATCCATTTCGGATCTGTTACCAGCAACATCTATCTGTGGGTTAATGGTAAGTATGTAGGTTATTCCGAGGATGCAAAGATTGCGTCTGAGTTTGACATCACCAAGTATGTTAAGCCAGGTGACAACCTTATAGCCTTTCAGATATTCCGCTGGTGCGACGGCTCGTATGATGAGGACCAGGACTTCTGGCGTCTTTCAGGCGTGACACGTGCCTGCTATCTCTATACCAAGAATCCAAAGAACCAGATTACCGACATCCGTGTGACACAGAGTCTTACAGACGATTACAAGGATGGCGTCCTGACAGTCAATGTTAAGACCAAAGGCTCTTCAAAGCTCACTTACTCCCTGAAAGATGCTTCAGGCAAGGAAGTTGCCAATGTGGCCGGTAATGGCGCTGAGACACAGATAAAGGTTGCAAATGCCAATAAGTGGAGTGCTGAGCAGCCATATCTCTATACCCTCACAGCTACACAGGATGGGGGAGAGGTAGTAACACAGAAGGTAGGCTTCCGCAGGGTTGAGATAAAGAATTCCCAGTTGCTTGTCAACGGCCAGCCTATATATATAAAAGGTGCCAACCGTCATGAGCTGGATCCCGACGGAGGATATGTCGTTTCACGTGAGCGTATGATAGAAGACATCCGCCTTATGAAGCGTCTCAATGTCAATGCTGTCAGGACCTGTCACTATCCTGATGACCCCGTATGGTATGACCTCTGCGACGAATATGGTATATACATGTGTGCAGAGGCCAATCAGGAGTCCCATGGATTCGGATATGGTGAAGAGGGAAAGCGTGTTGCTCCTCTGTTCCATGAGCAGATAATGATGCGCAACAGGAATAATGTCTCAACAAAGTTCAACCACCCATCCATCATCGTCTGGAGCTTGGGTAATGAGACCTGTATGTCCGACAATTTCCTGGATGCCTATAAGTGGATAAAGACTCAGGACCTCTCGCGCCCTGTACAGTATGAGCAGGCTCATGGACGTGAGGGTACGGACATCTTCTGTCCTATGTATTTCTCACAGTATAGCTGCGAGGAATATTCAAAGAAGGAATCTAACCAGAAGCCTCTGATAGAGTGCGAATATGCCCACGCTATGGGTAACTCCGGCGGTGGCTTCAAGGAGTATTGGGACCTCGTGCGCAAGTATCCTAAGTTCCAGGGCGGTTTCATATGGGATTTCGTAGATCAGGCACTTCGCGATAAGCGCGACAAGACAAAATTCCTCTATGGAGGTGATTATAATAACTATGACGGCTCTGACAACAACTTCAACTGCAACGGCTTCGTCACAACAGACAGAAAGGTTACCCCTCAGGGCTACGAATATGCCTATTATTACCAGAATATCTGGACCGAGGCTGTCGATTTGTCAAAGGGCATGGTGCGTGTGAAAAATGAGAACTTCTTCCGTCCACTGGATTATGTTAATATGAAGTGGACCCTTACCCTGAATGGCAAGACCGTGAAGGAAGGTATCATTACCAACCTCAACGTTGCCCCACAGCAGAGTCAGGAAGTAACCATTCCGTTTGATGCCACAAGTGTAGGGCAGGGCGAACTCCTTCTCAACGTATCCTATGTGATGAAGGCCAAAGAACCTCTTCTCGATGCAGGTCAGGAGATAGCCCATCAGCAGTTTGTCATCAACAGCTACGACTATGCTGCCGAGATATCCGGTAAGACGAATGCCGTAGAAGAGAGTAATGCTGCCAAGACTACATTCACACCGCTGCCATTCACACTGCGTCCAAACTTCTGGCGTGCTATGACCGACAACGACTTCGGAGCAGGCCTGCAGCGCAAGCTGGCAGCATGGCGTAATCCACGTATGTGGTGTGAGTCAAGAACCGCAGAGGGCAACAAGGTCGTTGAGAAATATCGCATTGACGCTGTTCATGCCAACTTCACCCTTACCTATACATCGCTGGCAGACAATATATGGAAGGTAGAGGAAAGCATCGCCTTTGATGCCGATGCCAAGGATGTTACCAATATGCCACGCTTTGGCGTTGTCATCCTCCTGCCATATGATATGGACCAGAGCACATGGTACGGTCGCGGACCGATAGAGAACTATTCTGATCGTAAGATGTCGCAGAACATCGGCATCTACACCGCTACTGCCGACGAGCAGTTCTGGCCTTATGTACGTCCTCAGGAGACAGGCTCCAAGTGCGACATCCGCTGGTGGCAGCAGACAGCACGCGGTAATGGTCAGGGCTATGAGGTATTCTCTGACGACAGCTTCTCAGCCTGCGCCCTGCACTACGAAGTGCGTGATATGGACGAAGACAGCAAGAAGCAGCGTCATCCGCAGGATATCAAGAAGTCATATTACACCAATCTCTACATCGACCAGCAGATGGCCGGCGTAGGCGGTGTTGACTCCTGGAGCGGCATGGCAGAAGCCCTGAAGCCCTATCGTGTAGAAGCAAAAGACAGAACCTTCACCTTCTACATCAAGAAGAAGTAAAAGAAAATTCACATTAGCAACATATAAAACTTGATACAAATAAACGGAGGCTGCAAATGAATGCAGCCTCCGTTTGAGTAAGCACCTAAGCCTTGAACATTATTCGGTGAAAGACTAAGAGGGGTACCCCCCAGAAGCAAAATTGACCGATTGACCGATTGACCGATTGACCGGTTTACTTTATAAGACATAGTCTTATAGATATCACATCTGTCAATTTACTTTGAACAAAATTGTGCGCCATGAGAACATATTTATGGCTTGTTTTTCATACTTTTGCCCCCAAGAATGACACAAACAGATAGAAAACGAATAAAAAACTTGGCAGTTCGCGTATTTTTTTTTACATTTGTCGACAGAATTGCGACAAAGTTACTTTTCAAGATGTTATTTGGAATCACTTAACATTTTTGATTGATGGTTACATTTTGTATTAGTCTTATAGCACTTGTGTTGGGCTATCTGTTATATGGCCGTTTTGTGGACAGAGTGTTTGGTCCTGACGACAGGGTGACTCCTGCTATTGCCATGGCCGATGGGGTTGACCACATTGTGCTTCCTAACTGGAAGGTGTTTATGATCCAATTCCTAAACATCGCAGGTACTGGCCCAATCTTCGGTGCTATCATGGGCGCCAAGTTCGGTCCCGTTGCCTACTTGTGGATTGTATTGGGATGTATCTTTGCAGGCAGTGTACATGACTATTTCACTGGTATGCTCTCGATGCGTAACGGCGGTGCCAGTTGTCCGGAAATTGTCGGGAAATACCTGGGTGATAAGGCTCGTAAGGTCATGTTGGTGTTTTCAGTACTCCTTCTGCTGATGGTAGGCACGGTATTTGTGTTCAGTCCTGCCACAATCCTCCAGGAGTATGGCGGTACCGCTCTGCTGTGGATTATCTGTATCTTTGTGTATTATATCGTGGCCACGATGCTCCCTATCGACAAGGTTATCGGGCGCTTCTATCCAATGTTTGCCATTGCCCTTTTGTTTATGGTAGCAGCACTGATGGTATGCCTGTTTGTGGAATGGCCTCTGTTGCCCGAGTTGTGGTCGCATCCTGAAAACATGGGGAAGGCAGCTGACAGCTCCTTCACCGATCAGGTATTTCCTTGTATGTTCATCACCATTGCCTGTGGTGCCTTGAGTGGTTTCCATGTCACCCAAAGCCCGCTCATGGCCCGATGTCTATCTTCAGAGCGCAAGGGGCGTGCCGTGTTCTACGGCTCGATGATCACCGAAGGGCTTGTAGCACTTGTATGGGCTGCTGTGTCAATGTATTTCTTCTATGGGGAACCTGCTCCAGGCTATCAGTTGATAGAGTCTGTCGGCAATAAAGGCTTCTTGACAAGTGCTCCGGCCGTGGTGAATATCATGTGCAACAGCTGGCTCGGTGTCACAGGTGGCATCTTGGCAATTCTTGGTGTTGTGGCAGCTCCCATTACCTCGGGCGATACGGCTTTCCGTTCTGCCAGACTGATTATCGCTGAAGCATTTCATATTGAACAGCGGACCATTCCAAAACGTCTGCTCGTCAGTCTGCCCCTCTTTGGGGTTTCGCTTGCACTGCTGATATGGCAGGTAGAGGACGCCAATGGCTTCAACACAATTTGGCAATATGCCGGATGGAGCAATCAGGCGCTGGCGGTATTCATGCTTTGGGCCATCACTGTCTATCTGATTCGTAAGAAAAAGAACTACTGGATTGCACTTATTCCAGCTCTTTTCATGACGTGCGTCTGCTTCACGTTCCTTTTCATTTCGAAGCTCACTTTCCATCTGCCAGAGGTCATTGCCTACGTCGCTGGCGGCGCATGTATGGTGATTGCCATCTTTTGGTTCTATGTATGGTATTATCGGAATAAAAAATCAACTAAATAATAGCCTATGAATTACAGTAAGAAGTTGATGATTATTACTGTTCTGCTTTTCGCATCGCAGTATATCGTTGCCCAAACATCAGGCTATCAAAAACTCGATGATTGGGTTACAGTATGGAAAAGTGCACAACAAACCACTTTTGGCTATCCTGCCAATCAGGTGTCACCGCTTCACAGCTTTTATGAGTGGTATGTTCAGGCGGGTATGGATGTTGTAAACCTCAATAATGCCGGTGACCCTATGACCGACAATCCGGAGCGGTTGTCATCGCAGGCTTTTGAACGTGAGGTAATAGAGTTTTTCGCACCACTTTATGACTTCGACAAAGACAATGTGTGGGGCATCGTGACTCACAGCGGTACCGATGGTAATAACCACGGCATTTATTATGGTGCTAACTATCTGAGGAATAAGACGAAGCTGGAGCCGATAGTCTATGTGAGCGACGAGGCGCACTATTCAAACATGCGTCTGGCGCATCTGCAGAACCTCGAGGTTAAGCTGATAAAGAGCGACCCCATGGGGCGTATGATTCCGGAAGAACTGGAGAAGGAGCTTGACTTGACACGCCCCGCACTGCTCATCTATGCTATGGGTTCCACTTTCAAGGGTGCCATCGACGATCAGGAGGCTCTGAATGTCGTACTTGACCGTCATCCCGAAATACCGGCGGTTTATCGCCATGTGGATGCTGCCCTGTTCGGCGGTTATCTGCCGTTTACGGACGACAGGAGAATGGTCAGCCAGAAGGCCATGCGATTTGAGTCTATCGCCATCAGCGGTCATAAGTTCTTCGGAATCGATTCACCTTGCGGCCTCTTCCTCTGCACACGTGATGTGTATGACAACCAGGCAGACTTCAATGTGACCTATCTGAACAGCAACATGCGCATGATTAACTGTTCACGCGACGCTCTGCAGCCGCTGAAATTCTGGTGGCTCATTCAGACGGTTGGATACGACGGCTGGGCAAAGCAGGCTCGGCAGATGAGGGAGTGTACCGCCTATCTCAAGCAGCAACTGGATGCCATCCACTGGCCGTGCTGGGTGAACCAATACAGCAACACGGTGTTCTTCAGGCGTCCGTTGCCTGAGATTGTCAGGAAATACACGCTTGCCCAGGGCTATGACGACCGTTTCGGCGGGGAACTCGCCCACGTGGTGGTGATGCAGCATGTCACAAAAGAAAAGATAGACCAATTCATCAAAGAACTGAAGCACTAG
>CADCAX010000055.1 GCA_902799455.1 uncultured Prevotellaceae bacterium | reverse complement strand
TCAGGCTTTGGAAAAGCCGAGGTTTTTGCTTTTTGAAAGTTGTTATATCCGTTGGGATAGGTTCTGATGTTGGCAGGAAGATGGTGGAAGTGTACTTACAACCAGATTCATGTCGACAGCAGAACAGCAGCACAAAGTGCTAAACTTTCAAAAAGTGTTTTTGTGGTTTTTGTTTATATATCATTTGCTTCAGAAGTTTTATTTGCTCTTCAGCGTCAGGCTGGCGGTGGGCAATGAGCTCTTGATTGTCACATTGACAGAACCTTTCTTCTGCGTACTGCGAACGACGAGTAGGGCGCGGCCATTCCACGTCTTTACACGCGGCGAGGTATAGGGCTCTGTGTCCTTCAGGTCGGCAGAGGCGAAGGCTGACAGCGTACCTGCTCCATTTACGGTAGCTTCGCAGTCGATAGCAGCTTCGGGTACGGGTGTGTCGTACTTATCAAGAACTTCTATGGTAACGAAGGTTAGCGACTGTCCGTCGGCAGTCATCACGGTACGGTCGGGGGTGAGACGCAGACGGGCTGGTTTGCCGGCAGTCTTCAGCGTCACACTCTTGCCACCGGCTTCAGCACGGAGCGTACCGGCCTTATATGGTACTGAGAAGACGGCCTTGAACTCGCTATCGCGGCTTACCTGCTTCGTACCGATTAGCTGGTCGTCGAGATATAACTTCACTTCGGGCTGATGGGTATAAACCTCTACATCGACAGGCTTTCCTTCCCATCCGGTCCATGTCCAACTTTCCCATGTGGGCCATACGCTCCACATCGTGGTGTGGATCTCGCCATGATAACCGTCTGGTTCCTTCACAGCCATGTAGAGTGGGGTATCTTCATTCCATAGCATTTCGCGATAATGGCTGATAGGTTTGCGCCAACCGGTGATATCGACGTCGCCACAGGGAGCACCATGCCATTCAGGCTGTCCACCTTTAATCCATGACTCGCCCTCGCGCTCACCTTTATAATAGTTGCGTCCTATGCCACTCTCGCCAAGATAGTCGAGACCTGTCCAAACAATATCACCCACAACATAAGGAAAATCGTTCACAACGGCCCAATTGCTGAAGGCATCACGCGGATAGCTCTCCGTCTGCCAGATGATACGCTTAGGGTCACGCTCATGGTCGCCGGCGTGTTTGAAGAGCATGTAGTTGTAGCCCGCTACGTCGAGCACCTCAGCATGCGGGTCGTAGATTTCCCAGTCACGGTCCCAGGCACAGAGAGCCTCCGTTACGGGGCGTGTCTTGTCATATTCGTGAACGGCCTGCTTCATCTGTCGGGCGGTATAGACCACACGGATGTCCTTGCGTTCGATGACCTCATTGCCGATGCTCCACGAGATGACACTCGGATGGTTGCGGTCGCGCAACACCATAGCATGGATGTCCTGACGGAAGCATGAGTCGATGACGGTGGAGTAGTCGTGGGGATTTTTCTGCGTACGCCAGCCGTCGAAGGCCTCGTCGATGACGAGCATACCTATTGAGTCGCAGGCGTCAAGGAAAACACGCGTAGTAGGATTATGACTGGTGCGGATGAGGTTGAAACCAGCCTCCTTCATCTGACGCACCTTACGGATTTCCGCATCATCGAAAGCCCGTGCTCCCAGCACACCGTCGTCATGGTGTACGCAGGCACCATTGATGAGCACCTTCTTACCGTTGAGAACAAAACCGTTTTCAGCATCGAACGAGAAAGAGCGGATGCCGAATTTCGTTGAATGTTGAGAGACCAGGGGTGGGAGTTGAGAAACCAGCTTTGCTTGTACCACGTACAAATATGGCGACTCTGGCGACCACAGCTTGGGATTGTTGATGTCATATGTAAAGGTGACAGCCTTGCTCTCACCGGCTTTCAGCGATACTTCTTGATGCCTGCCTTCCACCACAACGATACCCTTTTGGTTATTGTCGCTCTCGTTCTGTACCGTCACCTCTACCTGTACTTTTGCCTTGTCTGCGCTCACCTCAGGCGTAGTGACAAAGACGCCATTCTCGGCAATGTGGAACGCTGGCATGGTCTCCAGCCATACGTGGCGATAGATGCCGGAACCACTGTACCAGCGGCAGTTGGGCTGCTCTGAGTTATCGACCTTCACAATGACCTCATTCTCGCGCTTGTCTTTATAAAGAAACTTCGTCACATCCACCGTAAACGGAGTGTAGCCGTAATGATGCTGCCCAGCCTTCTGACCGTTCACAAAGACCTCAGCCTTCTGATAGACACCCTCAAAGTGAAGCTTGACGAGTTTATCTCTCAACTCTAAACTCTCAACTCTAAACTCTTTTTTGTACTCGCCCTTGCCGGCCTCGAACCATCCACCGCCAGTGCCGGTAGCACCCTTACCCGAATTGGGTCCTTCGAAGATGTCCCAGTCATGAGGTAAATCCACGGTCTGCGTCTTTCCGTTGTGAGTAAACTGCCAACCGAAATCAAACAGTTGTTTTGTCTGTGCCGATGCCCCAAATTGGAAAGCCATAAGCAGCATAATCAGCAAAAATGTTTTCTTCATAATTTTTATTATTTTATTCTTGTATTATTTCATTCTTTCCCTTTGCTCTCGACTTGATTACCAGCCACACGCCGCTGAAGATGAGCAGGGCGGCTACTACCTGCCAGGGACTCAGTACCGCCACGCCCATGACGAGACTGCCGATGACAGTAACGACGGGCTGTATGTAATTGTAGGCACTGATTACCGTAGGCCGCAGATAGCGTTGCGAGAAGACTGTCAGCAGGAATGTGAGGAACGTACAGGCTATGATGATATATGCCATTTCGCCCACAACCCTTGCCGTCAGCAGGGAGGTGTCGAGGGTGACCATATCCCTGATGGTGAACGGCAGAAGGAACAGGGAGGCAAAAGAGAATACCCATCGGTTGAAGGTTAGGATAGGGTACTTGCGGATGAGTTTGATGAACAGCGTAAGGTAGAGTGCAAAGCACATCTGTCCCGTCAGGATTATCAGGTCACCGCGATAGTCGGCAGCCCGTCCGCCGGTTGTTGCTCCCAGCATAATGAGGATGATGGCTCCGGCACATCCCAGCGTTACTCCCGATGCTTTCTTCCATGTTATCGGCTCTCCCAACAGCAGGGCTGCCAACAGCATGGTGAAGATAGGCTGTATGGTCACTTCCACACTGGCATTCACGGGTGAGGTGATGCTGATGCCTACCACAAGGGTAGCCTGGGCAGCTGCTACGCCAAGCAGACCGGCAAGGGCCAGTTTTGGAATGTCGCGACGCTCTACTTTCTGCCTCTCTACGAATGGTGCTACCAACCAGAACAGCAGCGCACCGCCCACAATGCGGATAGTGGCCAGCTGCAGGCCTGTGATACCTGCATTGGTCACATCCTTCGCAAAGGGCGCCATCAGTCCGAAAATGACCATTGCCGTCCCAAGGGTTATGTGTGCCTTAAGCGTCTGCCGTTCCATTGTATACTACTTCCGTACTATGATGCTGGGACTTGCCTGGTGTGTGGCAAGGATGAGCACTTCGGCTATCTGAACATGCTCAGGAGCATTAGAGGCATATACTGCCACATCGGCTATGTCGTCGCCTGTCAGGGGCTTGATGCCCGTATATAACTTCTTGGCGCGGGCTGTATCTCCACGGAAACGGACGTTGCTGAAGTTTGTCTCCACAAGGCCGGGCTTAAGATTCGTCACCCTCACTTCCGTATTTGCAACATCTATTCTTAGTCCGTCGGTAAGTGCCTTCACAGCAGCCTTTGTTGCACAATAGACATTTCCTCCGGCATAGGCGGCATCGCCTGCTACGGAGCCGACGTTGATGACGTGTCCGCGATTACGCTCTATCATGCGGGGAACGATAAGGCGTGTCATAGTAAGCAGTCCCTTGATGTTGGTATCTATCATCGTCTCCCATTCGTCAAGGTTTCCTTCATACTCCGGCTCCAGTCCGAGAGCAAGTCCTGCATTATTCACCAGCACATCAATATCGCGCCATTCTGCAGGCAGGCTGTTGATACATTGTTCTGCTTTCTCGCGGTCTCTCACGTCGAAGACAAGTGTCAACACCTGGACGCCTTTATCTGCCAGTTCTTTGCGTATATTTTCTAACAGCAGCTCATTACGTCCTGTAAGAATCACTCTGTCGCCATTCTCGGCAAATTTCCGTGCGCACCCGAGTCCTATGCCGCTCGTCGCACCTGTTATCAATACTGTTTTGTTCATTTACAGAGCTTTTGCGAGTGCTATAACTTTCTGCTTGGTCTCCTCTGTCTTCTGCTCGTCAATCTTTGCAGAGACAAAGCCCATATTCTCTACCTCCCAGTAGTTGCAGATGTCGCGGAATTCGGCTGTTGCTCCGTCATAGACGCCTGGAGAGTATGATGACATCAGCAGAGCCATCTTCTTAACGTTGGCAGGTTTGTTGACGCAGTACATACGCTGAACGGGAGCCTGTATCTGTGCACAGAGTGTGAAGTAATAGATAGGCGCAGCCAGTACCAAAACCTCTGCCTCGTTCATCAGCGGATAGAGCTCCTGCATATCGTCCTTCTGGATGCAGGCACCATTGCCCTTTGTACGACAATACTCGCAAGCCATGCAACCTGCAATCTTCTTACGCGATACATTCACCAGTGTTACATCATGTCCTGCTGCCTCCGCAGCCTTCTTATACTCTTCCGCCATCCAAGCGGTGTTACCATTAGCTCTCGGAGAGCCTTGTAAAATAAGAATCTTGCTCATAATGTTTTAGTTATTAATTTATTTACGCTTCCATGTTTGTGTTTCATAAAAGACACCTATGTAGCCTCTAACCTTCAAGTCTTTGCCTTCAAGCCAGATGGAGCATTTGTAGTTCTTGCCATTCTTGGGATTGTAGATTCTGCCACCTTCCCATTTGTCTTTCTTCTTGGTAAGGCCGCTAAGGATGTTAACACCCATCAGCTTGCGGCTGCGAAGCTTCTCATCCGTGTTGTGGGTGTCTTTTGTTTCAGGACCTTTTGCAAGCCATACTATCTTGCCATTTACGGTGTTGCCACTCTGGTAGATTTCAACTTTGGCATCACCGGCCTCTGTCAGCCATGTGCCCAAAATGTCTTGTGCGAAGCCGTTTGCTGCTATCAGCATAAGGGCCATACTAAATAAAAACTTTTTCATATTCTGATTTGTTGTTGGTATATAATGAATTGTTTTTGCAAAGAGATTATTTGTGCCTGCAAAGATATATTTTTTTTTTGAATTGTGCAAAATTCTTATTAAACTTCAAATTCCGGTTGTTTGCAGAATAATATTCTAAAACGCTGTTGTATATGGTAAGACTTTAGAAAAAAGACAAATGTAAACATTGCGTTTTAGGGATATCTTCTGTATTTTGGATAAATTTTGGTAGATATTTCTAAACTCCGTACCTTTGCATCCGGAAAACGAGATAAAGAATAAATATATGAAAAAGCAGACGATAGCCATACATACTCCATACGACAGACCCGATGCTTATGGTGCGCTGGCATTACCTGTATATAATAATGTAGCATTCGAGTTTCAGGATGCACAGACCATGAGCGATGCCTTCTGCAACCGTATAAAGGTTCCTGACTATGCACGCATGACGAATCCTACTGTGACGAACTTCGAGCAGCGTGTAAAGGCCATTACGGGTGCAGCCCATGTGACAGCCTTCAATTCGGGTATGGCCGCTATCAGCAATGCTCTTCTGGCAGCAAGCTCACAGGGTAAGAATATAGTTACAACGCGTCACCTCTTCGGCAATAGTCTGGCGCTTGTCAGCAATACGCTGTTGCGTTTCGGTGTGAAGGCGCGTTTGCGTGACCTTACTGACCTGGAGGTTGTGGAGCAGGCTGTTGACGAAAATACATGTTGTGTATATCTGGAGATTATCACCAATCCGCAGTTGGAGGTGGCAGATCTTGCAGCCATAGCTGAGATAGCCCATCGCAAAGGTGTTCCTGTGATTGCAGACTCGACAGTAATCCCATTTACTGAGACTTCACTGAAGGACTTGGGCGTAGATATAGAAGTGGTTTCGAGCACTAAATATATCTCCGGTGGAGGAACGTCATTAGGAGGACTGATTATAGACTACGGCACATTCCCGACAATTAACCAGCGTGTGAAGTATGAGTTGCTTGTGAACCTTGGAGCTTACATGACACCACAGGTGGCATATATGCAGACATTGGGACTGGAGACACTCGATGTGCGCTATCAGCGACAGGCTTCCAATGCACTCTGGCTGGCAAAGGCGCTGAGAGAAGTTCCTGGAATAAAGAAAGTGAACTATGTAGGACTGGAGGATAATCCTTATCATGAACTGGCTCAGAAGCAGTTCGGTCCAACGGCAGGAGCTATGCTTACTATAGATTTGGAATCGAAGGAGGCATGCTTCAAATTCATGAACAGTCTGAAACTCATTCACCGTGCAACAAACCTTTTTGACAGCCGTACGCTGGGTATACATCCTGCAACAACTATCTTCGGACTGTTCCCTGAGAGACAACTGGAACAGATGGACGTTCGCCAGACAACCATACGCTTCTCTATAGGGTTGGAGGCCCCAGAAGATTTGCTGCAAGACATAGTGCAGGCTTTATAAAGTTTAGAGTTTAAAGTTTAAAGTTTAGAGTTTATAGATTTATGGCAGAACAGAAGAAATTAAGTATTATTGCTTTCTCAGGCGATTTTGACAAACTGACAGCTGTGTTTACACTTGGGACAGGTGCGGCGGCAGTAGGATATGAGGTGAATATCTTCTTCACCTTCTGGGGACTGGATGCTCTCAAGAAGAAGCAGGGACGTTCCTTCACTGGCGGCAATTGGCTGACAAAGATTTTCGGCTTTATGATGGGAGGTCTGAAGGTGACACCTACCAGCCGCTTCAACTTCCTTGGTGCTGGTCCGAAGATATTCCGCTACCTGATGCGCAAGAACAACGTGGCGACACTTGAAGAACTGGTGGAGGCAGCAAAGGTTCTTGGCATTAACCTATATGCCTGCGAGATGGCTATGCACGTTCTCGGACTAAAAAAAGAGGACTTTATACCAGAGGTGAAAGATGTGCTTGGAGTAGCTTCGTTCCTGAAACTCTCAGACGGTGGACAAACACTATTTATTTAATTATGAATTATGTAATCGACTTTGTCGCTTATACCTTTAGGTGTAAGAATTTTGAATTTTAAATTGATAATTATGGCAACTAAAGTATTAGACATTACAAACGAACATTGCCCGATGACTTTTGTAAAGACAAAGATAGAGCTTTCAAAATTGCAGACGGGTGACATACTGGAAGTACTGCTCGCAGAAGGTGAGCCTCTCGACAATGTGCCCCGCAATGCCAAAGAGCAAGGCTACAATGTACTCAGCGTGGAACATGTAGAGGGTACGACACATAAAGTAACAATTCAAAAATGACATATAAATTTATCATCACAACTATTTAAAACAAGAAAAATTATGGCAGATTCAAATCTTCAGCGCAGTGTAACTACTGCTACCGCCAGAAGACTGGCGACGACTACCAAGACAGCACCGCAGATGGGTTCTATAACCCCGAGACTATTATTGAAGCTCCTGCCTTGGGTGCAAGTGAGTGGCGGTACCTTCCGCGTGAACCGTACGAAGGTAGAACTCCGTAAGAATGACCGCCTGCCTATTCAGTATCTGAATGGCGTACCAACATTTACGGCAAAGAATCTGAAGTCAATACCATTGTTCTCTGAATTTGACGACGAGATACTCCACCGCCTGGTGAGCGCTTTTGAGGCACAGGAAGTAGGCGTAGACAAATATTTTGTAGAAGAGGGCAAAGACAAGCAGCGTTTCTTCATTGTTGCCAATGGTCAGGCTGAGGTAATCAGAAAGGGATCTCATGGTGAGGATTTACGGATTGCTCTGTTGGGTGACGGAGAGTATTTCGGTGAAGCCGACCTGCTTGACGAACAGGAATCTACAGTTTCCGTACGTGCCATCACACCTACTGTATTCCTCGGACTGAAACTGAAGGAACTGATTAAGTTCATCAAAGAAGTTCCTGACTTCCGTGAGAAATTTGATAAGGCTGTTGATAAGCAACTTCGCCTGAAAGCTTCTGTGAACGACAATGGTGAGAAGCACATAGACCTCGTATCTGGTCATGAGGAGGACAATATCATTCCTGAGACATATATTGACTATGAGGAGAATCCGACAGAATATCCGCTGAATACTCTGCAAACAGTTGTACGTGTTCATACCCGTGTCAGCGACCTCTACAACAATCCATACAATCAGTTGGAAGAGCAGTTGCGTCTGTCTATTGAAAGTATCAAGGAACGTCAGGAATGGGAACTTATCAACAACAAGCAATTCGGCTTGCTGTCAGCTGTAAACCCAGCCTACCGTATCACCACACGCTATGGTTCTCCAACACCTGATGATCTGGACGAACTGCTCGGTTTGGTATGGAAGGAACCTGCATTCTTCATCGCTCATCCACGTGCCATTGCAGCCTTTGAGCGTGAATGTACATGGCGTGGTGTACCACCTGTTACAACAGACCTCTTTGGTACAAAAGTAGTTCTGTGGCGCGGTGTGCCAATCATTCCTTCTGATAAGGTGGAAGTGGAAGGCCAGTATCTGACAGGTCGTGGAGTAGGTACTACAAAGATTATCCTCGTTCGTGTAGGTGAGAAGAATCAGGGCGTTGTTGGTCTGCATCAAAGCGGTATCCCTGGCGAGATTGCTCCGTCACTTTCAGCACGTTTGATGGGACTCGACAAGTTCGGTGTGGCATCCTACCTGCTCACAAAATACTTCTCATTGGCCTCTCTCACAGACGACGCCATCGCTGTGCTTGAGAACGTAGAAGTTGGCTACTATCATGACTATCAGCATAGAAATAAAGTAGAAAAATAATGTTAGATATACAAAATATTAACGGATACGGTTTGGATGGTGGGACTTTGGCTCAGCTGAAGGAAATCGCCCAGAAATATTGTCCTGAGGAGGCACAGGAGATTCGTCAGAGTATTTTCCCTGACGAGTCCCTGAACCTCACGGAACTTGAAGCGGGCTTCCAACAACTGTTGGCCGGTGGCAGTGGTTATGAAGACCTGCCATATCTCGGTGATACAGAAGCCAAAGGACATACCATACCACACGATGACGGCTTCGGCATAGGTATCCCTGAATCCCAGAAATTGCGTGAGCTGAACTATGAAGAGTTGGACACGCTGAACTCTGAGGAGATAAAGAAGGATTTCCCTGTACTGAACCAGAAAGTGAACGGCCACGACCTCGTATGGCTTGACAATGGTGCGACTACGCAAAAGCCGTTGCAGGTCATTGATAAGATATCGGATTATTACAAGAACTATAATTCGAACATCCATCGTGGTGCCCACACTCTGGCAGCCCGTGCTACAGATGCCTATGAGGAAGCCCGTGAGAAGGTGCAGCGTTTCATCAATGCTGCCACAAGCGAAGAGATTATCTTCGTACGCGGTACGACAGAAGGCATCAACCTTGTGGCACAGGCTTACGGAAGGCAGTATATCACACCAGGTGACGAGGTTATTGTATCGGAACTGGACCATCATGCCAACATAGTGCCCTGGCAGCGTGTATGCCAGGAACGGGGAGCCACGTTACGTGCCATACCTACCGACCAGAATGGTGACCTGATACTCTCAGAGTTTGAACGGCTTATCACCCCACGTACACGATTCGTCTCTGTGGGACATGTAAACAACACGTTCGGTACCATTAACGATGTGCAGCGTATCATAGATATTGCTCACTCTCACCAGATTCCTGTACTGATTGACGGTGCCCAATCTATAGCCCATACACCTGTGGATGTACAGGCTCTTGGAGCTGACTTCTTCGTATTCAGCGGCCATAAGATATATGGTCCTAATGGTATTGGTGTTGTCTATGGACGTAAGGAACTGCTCGACAAGATGCAACCGTGGCAAGGTGGTGGCAACATGATTAAGGATGTGACTATTGAGCATACAGAATATAATGCTCCACCAGCACGTTTCGAAGCAGGTACTCCTAATGTGGCAGACGCCATCGGTCTGGGTGCCGCCCTTGATTACGTAAGCCATATTGGACTGCGTAACATTGAGCACCATGAGCACCAGCTTACAGAATATGCACGCGAACAACTCGCTCATATTCCAGGCCTGACGCTTATTGGCAATCCGAAGAATCGTGTATCGGTAGTCAGTTTCGTACTTGACGGTATTCCCGTGCCTGAAGTAGGTACTCTTCTGGATAAAGAAGGAATTGCCGTGCGTGCCGGACACCACTGTGCACAGCCAGCCTTGCGTGCCCTTGGATACGAGATGAGTGTACGTCCGACATTTGCTCTCTATAATACCCGCGAAGACGTGGATAAGTTGGTAATAGCAGTAAAGAAAATAATTGGTAGATAATATGGCAAAGATAATAGTAAACGGAGAGACGCAGGATGTGCAGTTACCTCTCAACATCACAGAACTCATACAAAAGAATAACGTACAGCAGCCCGAAATGGTTTCTGTACAAGTTAACAACGATTTCATTGATAATCTGGATTGGGATAAGATCCAGATAAAAGAAGGTGATGAGGTAGACTTCCTTTATTTCATGGGAGGAGGGGCATTCTGGTTTAAAGTTTAAAGTTTAGAGTTTAAAGTTTGAGTTATGATTGATTTTACAGAAGAACAGATACAACGTTATTCGCGGCATATCCTATTGCAGGACGTAGGGGTAGAAGGACAGGAAAAGATTCTGAACGCCCGAGTACTCGTAGTTGGTGCCGGTGGTCTGGGTGCTCCCGTATCACTTTACCTTGCAGCGGCTGGTATAGGACGAATAGGAATTATCGATGCCGATGTAGTGGATTTGTCAAACCTGCAGCGTCAGGTGATTCACTTTACAAAGGATGTAGGCATTCCGAAAGTACAGAGTGCCAAGGAAAAGATAGAAGCCATAAACCCCGACGTAAAGGTTGATACTTATTATGAGTTTCTTGACTCGTCGAATGCTCTCGATATCATCAAAGAATATGACTTTATTGTTGACGGTACCGACAACTTCCCTGTAAAATTTCTCATCAATGATGCTTGTGTGATGGCCGGTAAGCCATTCTCTCATGGTGGCATCCTGCGTTTCAATGGACAGACATTTACTCATTTGCCAGGTACGGCCTGCTACCGTTGTATGTTTAAGGAACCACCGCCAGTAGGCGCTGTACCAACCTGTAGTCAGGCAGGTGTATTGGGAGCCATTGCAGGTATGTTAGGCACCATACAGGCTGCAGAGACGCTTAAATATTTTACCGGAGTAGGAGAGCTCCTGACTAACCGTCTTCTCACATTTGATGCCAAGACCATGCAGTTCCGTACTGTTGCCGTGAAACACCGTGACACGTGTCCAATCTGCGGCAGCAATCCCACCATAGATCACCTGATAGATTACGAATTGGGTACTTGCGATTTGAAGAACCATTAAACATTAAAGATTAAACACCAGATGATAATTCCGAAAGAGATTATTGAAGAATTGATAACCCAGGCCCGGCAGGACGCACCCAACGAGACGTGTGGTTACCTGCTGGGTACCAGTGGTGAGGAAGGCGATGTGATAACTGAGAACTATTGGATGGAGAATATTGACCACTCTCCGGAGCATTTCTCCTTCGCTCCGAAAGACCAGTTTGCAGCATTGAAATATGCACGTTCTAAGGGTTTGAAGATTCTCGCTAACTGGCATAGCCATCCTGCATCACCTTCACGTCCATCACAAGAAGACCTGCGCCTGGCCAATGATCCAAACATACGATACGCCATTCTGTCCCTGCATGAAGGGGTACATCTTAATTCCTTCAAAATACTGAATGGCAAAGTTGTGGACAAAGAGATACATCTTTAAATTCATAATTAAAAATTCTTACACCTAAAGGTATAAGCGACAAAGTCGATTACACAATTCATAAATAATACGATTATGGTACAGAATATCAATACGGCACATAATATTACAATGGAGAAGAAAGTCAATGAATACCTGAGACGCAATGTCGGTCTGTTGTCACAGCTGACGAAGCAGGAAAAGGGAATTATATCGCAGACGGAGGCTCCGCTGCCTTCTGTGGAGCAGGTAAAGCAGATGGTGGAGCTGATGAAAAGCATCATCTTTCCAGACTACTTCACCAAACGGCAGCCTGACGAGACAATACGTTCCTATTACATAGGTGTGCACATGGAGGAACTGCTGCAGATTCTGATAAAGCAGATTGCTCACGGACTGCAGTTCTGTGATAATCGTGATGCTATAACATCGAAGCAAGAGGCGTATGAAGAGGCAGAGAAACTGGCTCTGAAATTCATTGATTCGCTACCGGAAATAAAGCGACTTCTCTATACTGACGTGCAGGCCATATTTGACAATGACCCTGCAGCCCCGAACTATGGAGAGGTGATATTCAGCTATCCTGTGGTGAATACTATGATTCACTATCGCTTTGCCCACAGACTCCACGAACTGAACGTGCCTGTAATACCACGTATCATAACCGAACTGGCACATTCAAAAACTGGTATAGACATTCATCCCGGGGCACAGATAGGGGAGTACTTCGCCATTGATCACGGTACGGGAGTGGTCATAGGTGAGACATGTATCATAGGAAAT
>CADCAX010000054.1 GCA_902799455.1 uncultured Prevotellaceae bacterium | reverse complement strand
CTTCCCATTCCGAACAGAGAAGTTAAGCCCGCCTGCGCCGATGGTACTGCAATACTATGCGGGAGAGTAGGAGACTGCCCACTTTCATTAAAGAAAGCCCTCTTGTCAACAACGACAGGAGGGCTTCTTTGTTATACCTATAGGACAAAGGCTTATGGAGCCTGCCCCTACTCTATTTCCTCACATAATCTACAAAGGAATATTTATAGGCGTGTTTCTCATCGGTATCATGATCTTCACGTTCCACTTCCTTCCAATCATCAAACGGTGGAAAGAAAGCGTCTGCTTCTTTTGCCACATCATGTACCAGCGTGAGACAGAGCCTGTCAGCAAACGGCAATGCCTGCGTATATATTGATGCTCCGCCTATGATGTATATCTCGCTGTCTCCCTGTTCCGAATCCTTTGTTTGAACAGTTGAGATTGCATCCAGCAAAGAAGGATACACCTCACATCCGGGCAATTCCTTAACATTACGTGAAACCACTACGTTTCGACGATTTGGTAACGCCCCTTTGGGAAGGGACTCGTATGTCTTGCGTCCCATAATGATAGTATGTCCTGTGGTCAACGCCTTGAAGCGCTTCAGGTCATTAGGGAGCCAGTAGAGCAACTTATTATTGTTTCCGATTGCCCTATTCTCGGATACTGCAGCAATAATGGATATCATACGGAAACAGCAGCTTTTATATGTGGCCATGGGTCGTAATCAGTAAGTTCAAAATCTTCATACCTGAATGAGAACAGATCCTTAACATCAGGATTTATCTTCATCTTTGGCAACGGACGTGGTGTGCGTGTCAACTGCAACTGAGCCTGTTCAAGATGATTAAGATACAAATGAGTGTCACCAGTAGTATGCACAAAATCTCCACACTCCAATCCCGTTACCTGTGCCATCATCTGCAGCAGCAAGGCGTATGATGCAATATTAAAAGGTACGCCAAGGAAGGTGTCAGCACTACGCTGATAAAGCTGCAGGGACAGTTTTCCGTCAGCTACATAGAACTGGAACAGGCAATGACAAGGAGGAAGAGCCATCTTTCCTATTTCTGCAGGATTCCACGCTGAGACAAGCATTCTTCTTGAATCAGGGTTATTCTTTATAAGGTCTATCACCTGCTGAATCTGGTCTATTGTACCTCCGTCATAGTCAGGCCAAGAACGCCACTGGTGTCCATAGACAGGTCCCAAATCACCATTCTCATCAGCCCATTCATCCCATATAGACACGCCATGATCCTTAAGGTATTTCACATTTGTGTCTCCATTCAGGAACCATAGCAGTTCATAGATTATGGACTTGAGGTGTAATTTCTTTGTCGTCAGAAGCGGAAAGCCGTCAGACATCTTAAAACGCATCTGATGACCGAAGATACTCTTGGTTCCTGTACCAGTCCGGTCGGTCTTTACCACTCCTTCTGTGGTTATGCGCTGTAACAAATCAAGGTATTGTTGCATGTTTTTTATTATTGTTGTAATTGTTTTGTTTCTGTTGCGTTATATCTTATTTTCAGAGCCCCTACCCTTCGCAGTTCTTCCTTAACATCTGCTATGACGCCCATTGTGGTGTGTTTATCGGCTCGGATATTGACGATGTAATAGTCTCTATCCTCTTCGTTAATCTGGTTTCTCAGCCCACTGATAACAGCCCCTACTTTCTCCACAGGAACAATATTATTTCCTATCTGTATGTGGCTCTGTCCCTGACTATCGTTACCAATGTACAGATTCGTAATATAGCGTCTGTGCTGTGGTTTTGTCAGCTCCGTACCCTGTGGCACATCAATCTTCATCTGCGGTGTCTCGCTTCTCATATGCGTTACAATCATAAAGAAGAACAGCACGGTAAAGATGAGGTCAGGCATGGAAGCCATATTCAACTTCGGCACGCTATGATGTCTTTTCCTGTTTATCTTCATTGGTTGACGACAATTTCCTTTATACGTTGCTTATAGCCGTTCAGCTCTTTATAGGACTGCACTATCTGGTTCTGCAATTTGAAATAGGAATCATAATCAGCACTCCTGTCCACCTGCAGTTCTATGATGTGCGACTCCCCCACTTTCACGACAAACTGCTTTATAGTTTTTCTGATAGACGGATTTATTTCTGCCTCATCATCATTAACTGTCAGCTTACCATCTTTCATCAAGTGTAGCGTCAGCACATTATCCTTCTTCACATCCTGCATCTCCTCCAGCTTGTCAGGCTCTGGCGGTGGCATCATACGTCCCAATCCCTTATCACTATCCATAGATGTCGTGAGAAGGAAAAATATCAGCAGCATGAATGATATGTCAGCCGTTGATGTAGTATTCAGTTCAGGTATGCTATGCCTCTTTTCGCGCTTGACCATTTACTATAGAGCAATGCCCCTGTTGCTACGAGGAGCATTATGAGTGCTGTTATAAGACACATACTAACAAATCCCCCGATAAGCAATGCCGGCAGGGCGATAACTATCATCAAAGCCACTACTCCCCACCCTATCAGGCTTACAGGGATGCCATTCTCCTTATTCTTACGTTTGTTCACCTTTAGGGAATGCCACACAGAACAAATCACCAACAGCAATGCTGCCAGCAGAGTCAGCAGAGAGACAACTATAAAAATATCAGCAAAGATTATATCCATTGATATCTCCTATCCTTATTTCCAGCCACAGCTTTTGATGATGTCCATCAGCGTTATGGCGCTTTCCTCCATCTGTGCTGTAAGGTGGTCTATCTTCGACAATACATAATTATAGAAAAGCTGTAGTATCAGTGCCACAATAATACCGAATATCGTCGTTATCAGTGCCACCTTCATACCCGATGCCACAATGGTCGGACCGATATCGCCTGCTATCTCTATCTGGTCGAATGCCATCACCATACCTATCACTGTTCCAAGGAATCCCAGCGATGGTGCCATAGCGATGAACAGCGTTATCCAGGAGCATCCCTTCTCCATTTTTCCAACCTGTACTGAGGCGTAAGAATTAACGCTCCGCTCCACCTCTTCCATTGAAGAGTCAATACGCAGCAATCCCTGATAGCATATGCTTGCAATTGGTCCGCGTGTATTACGGCACAAATCCTTTGCAGCCTCAACGCCCTCGGTCTTCAGTTTTTCTTCCAGACGCACCATAAACTTTTTGGCGTCAATCTCAGACATCGTGAGGTATATGATGCGTTCGATGCAGAATGCCAGTCCTATGATGAGACACAGCGCCACGAGCGACATAAACCACACACCGCCATCAGTGAACTTCTTCTTCAACTGTGTGTATGCTCCGCCATCTGCCACTGCTGTGCTGTCATCCATCTCCGCTGCTGCTTCGTCAAGCAGCAATGAAGTAGTGTCTATAGCGGAGGTATCCAGCGCTGCCGCTGCTGCCTCGGTTTGTGCTTTTTGAGCATTCTCCCCCTGTGCCATAACAGGGGTAACGCTCATCAGTAAGAATGAAATAACAAAAAATGCTATCTTCTGTTTTGTCATATTTTATTCTTCGGTTAATATTATACCGCCAAGTCCCTGCATGGTAACCTTCACGTTACCCTTTGCATCCACCTTGGCAGTCTTCTTTATAGGATTGAGGAACTCCTGTCCCTTCTTCAGTGGTTCGTCAGTATAATATGTCACAGTCTTTCCTGCCATCATAGGTACGTTTAAGGTCAGCGTGCGAGACTCTCCCTCACCATTAAGTCCTGTAACATACCATTTACCCTCTGTGCTCTTACGTGCCAGCACGGCATACTTTGCAGGATATCCGTCAACGAATTTTGTCTCAGCCCATGTTGTAGGAACATTCTTAAGGAAGTCCAGTTCAAACTGCTGCAATGTCTTCAGGTTGCTTGGCTGTACGTCAATACACTGGATTGATGTCTGGTTTACTATTGCTGCAGCCATTTCGAAGGTGTCTGATGTGTAGCGTTTGTGGCGCTTTCCTGGCTGATCCTCTTTGTTAAGCCATCTGTTCATCATTGTGCCGCCCCAGTCCATGCTACCTACGACATTTCTAGAGAAAGGATGCATTGTCAGTTCAAAGCCCTCCTTCTTAGCGTGATATTCGCTGAAATATACATTCTCTGATGCCAGTACAGCCTCTGATGCCACATAGTTAGGATACATCTTCTCCCATCCGCGCGGCAGTGTGCAGCCGTGGAAGATAACCTGTATACCGTGTCTGTTAGCATCGCTGAGGATGTCTTCATACTGCTGTATTGTCTGCTGCTTGTCGCCACCGAAGAAATCAACCTTGATACCCTTTATTCCGATGCTTTCCATCCATGCCATTTCCTTCTCACGGGCAATTGCGGTACTCATGCAGTTTCTTGGTCCCTGTGGAGCATTGTTTGCACTACCGTTACTGTTATACCACAACATTAGGTTTACTCCCTTGCTCTGTGCATACTTGCTCAGTTCCGCCATACGCTCCCTGCCAATCTGCACATCCCACAGAGCATCTACCAGACAATATTCGAAGCCCATCTCAGAAGCAGTATTGATAAACAGTACCTGGTCGTCAAAGTTAGCGCTGTTGTCCTGCCATATCAGCCAGCTCCATACATAGCGTCCCGGCTTCATGTTAGGATGCGCCTTATACTGTTCCTCTACAACGTCGAAAGGAATTGTTGTCTCAACGATAGGCTTCAATGTAGAACCGAGAGTTATTGTTCTCCAAGGTGTCTCGCCAGGCAGGCTGAAAGCAGGTGTGGTGCTTCCGATGCCATGATTCTCGCTCTTATCAGGGAAAGCAATGGTGAATCCATCCTCCTTGTCATAGTCGCTCAGGTGGCATCCGCAATAGCTGCTTCCTGTACCAGTTTCACTCACGAGTACCCATCCGTCTTCTCCTACACGGAAGAGGCAAGGGAAAGTATAACCCAGTCCGAATTGTGACTTTGCTGTGATAGCTGCATCTGGCTTATATTCTTCCTCGTAACTTGGTTTTGTACCCATCCAACCCTTGTTATTGCCGTCTATCTGAGGGCAGAGGAAGGTTGTTGTCTTGTCAGGGAAATTGAATGATGACTTCTCCTTCAATATTGTTACTCTACGAGGTTCGTCTTTACCACCATCATCATTGCCGTCAAAGTGATATCTGTAAGCTATGTCGTTATTACCAACACACATCTCCAGTACCATATCCCTTCTTGTCTTTGGAGCCGAGAAGGTCATTGTCACAGTATTCATATTTACATTGACAACAGACGCCTTTGAGTTACGCATAGTATATTGTCCTTCTCTCTTACCCTCTTTTGTATTTATCAGCTTCAGGTGCTCAGTATAGTCACCCATGTCGGTCTTCAGGCCGAGAGCAGACTTTGTCAGCATTTCCTTGCCGTCATAGGTAGCTTGATAGGTCAACTCACCATCATTGTCGAGGTCAATTGTAACAACCAGTTTTCCGTCTGGAGATGTCACCTTCTGTGTCTCAGCATTTGCCATAATGGCCAGGCATGTTGCTGCGATAAAAAAGAAGAACTTTTTCATAGAGATAATAATATTTTTTAGTTTGTTATATTTTGTTTCGTCTATCATTGCCATCAGGCATAGAAATATTTCTGCAAAGGTACAATTAAGTGAGCAAAAAACCAAATAAAAAAAGATTTTTTAAATATTATTTAAATGAAGGAACTATGATATATTTTTTTTTATACCTTTGCAGCGCTGTACGATAGCGATAATAATTTCTAATCATTAACAGAAAAGACATATGGCATCAAAAAGCAAGATAAAAACATTCATGAAGGTTATAGTTATACTGTTTCTCTTTTTAGTGGGAGTGTTTTATGCCTTTATCAGCATAGACTTCTCCGATGATACAGAAGAAGCAGCGCCAAAGCCCACATCTGAGAATCAGGATATAGTAAAACTCACGCCAGAGTTGGTTGAAGCTGTGAAAAAATATGACGAAGTATATGAGTTCTCCGAAGGCTTTGCACGCGTTAAAAAAAATGGCAACTCAGGTTTCATCAATGCCAAAGGCAAAGAAGTCATCCCCTGCATATACGATTACGTAGAACCCTTTGTAAAAGGGATAGCCCTCGTCACACAAGATAACAACTGGGGATATATCAACACCCAGGGCGAAGAAGTCACACCCTGCATATACAGATTGGCACGTTCCTTCTCCGAAGGATTTGCCTCTGTTGAGAAAGACGACAGATGGGGTTTTATCAATACTAAAGGAGAAGTCATCATCCCATTCAAATACGCTTGCACATATTCCTTCGCAGAAGGCTTGGCAGGCATCAGTATAGCAGACGACAAATGGGGTTTCATCAATACAAAGGGTGAAGAAGTCATCCCCTGCATCTATAACGAGATATCCAGTTTTTCTGAAGGTCTCGCCCTTGTTTGCAAAGATTACAAATATGGCTTTGTCAATGCCAAAGGCGAAGAAGTCATACCGCTCACCTATGACGATGCCCACGACTTCTCGGCAGGACTTGCTGCTGTCTGCAAGAGCGACAAGTGGGGTTATATCAATACCAAGGGTGCAGAAATCGTTCCCTGCATTTATGACCGTGTCAATTCCTTCACAGAAGGCTTAGCAGCCGTCTGCAAGAGCGATAAATGGGGTTTCATCAATGCCAAAGGCGAAGAAGTCCTTCCATTTAACTTTGACGATGCAGGCACCTTCTCCGAAGGCCTTGCTCCCTGTAAGAAAGGTAACAAATGGGGTTACATCAACCACAAAGGCGAAGAAGTCATACCCTATCAATACGATGCAGCAAACGCCTTCATCAACGGCCTCGCCATAGTAATATCAGCCAACAAATGGAAATATATTGATAAAAGTCTTAGCCACTAATATCTTCCTTTTTCCCCTTCACCCTTAACCGTTACTAATAGTACCTTTCTTGATATAGTTGGACAGAGGTAACGCCGTTCTCTTTTGTGAAATTTACTTTTCCTTCACGTGCAAGCCAGCCCAAGCCTGCGACTATCTCTATCAGGTCCAAGCTGGTAATTGCTTGTAATTCCTCAAGGTTAAGTTTTCCTTTACTCTCTAATGTACGCCAAACGATGCCGGCGAGTTCTCCAATTTGTGATGCTTCAAATGCCATAGTTAAGATAATTTTTAAGGTTATAAAAATATTAGTTTAGTTTCTGTTTTTTTACTTAAAGCAGTTAAACTTTTCACCGCAAAGATACAAATACATGTTGAAAAACTACAAATAACGCCCTTTTGAACATTTTTTTTTAAAAAAATTATATTTTCGCTTGTTTTTTTTTAGACTTTTTTGTACCTTCGCCGGGAAATAGTCTATTTTATGACCGAACAAGAACGCATACAATATCTCAGGGAGCAGCTACACGAGCATAATCGCAGATATTACGTAGATAATTCCCCTATCATCTCCGACCAGGAATTTGACCTCATGATGCATGAGTTGCAGGACCTTGAGGCCAAGCATCCGGAGTTATACGACCCCAACTCCCCCACTATGCGTGTAGGTAGCGACATCACCAAGGAGTTTAAGCAGGTAAGACACCGCTATCCTATGCTGTCGCTTGCAAATACCTATAATGAGCAGGACGTAGAAGAATGGTATAACCAGGTAAAGAAAGGCCTTGAGGGAGAGGACTTTGAGGTTTGCTGCGAAATGAAATATGACGGTCTGTCAATCTCTCTTACATATCAGGACGGCAGGCTGGTGCAGGCCGTAACACGAGGAGACGGAGTACAGGGTGACGACGTTACCACCAATGTTAGGACTATACGTTCAATACCTCTGATTCTGAAGCCTGGACTGGGCTATCCCCGCAACTTCGAGATAAGGGGCGAGATACTGATGCCTTGGAGTTCCTTCAACCGTCTCAACGAAGAGCGTGAGGAGATTGGGGCGCAACCCTTTGCCAATCCACGAAATGCTGCCAGCGGAACCCTGAAAAGTCAGGATTCCCGCGTAGTGGCAGAACGTGGACTTGATGCATACCTTTACTACCTGTTGGGTGACGAAGTAAATATAGACGGACACCTGGAAGGATTGGAAGAAGCCCGCTCTTGGGGTTTCAAAATCAGCGAGGGAATGCGGAAGGTACGCACGTTGCAGGAGATATACGACTTCATTGACTATTGGGACAAAGAACGTCGCAACCTGCCCGTTGCAACTGACGGTATAGTGCTGAAAGTCAATTCGGCACGACAGCAACGCAATATGGGCTTTACCGCCAAGAGTCCCCGATGGGCTATAGCATATAAGTTTAAGGCCGAACGCGTATGTACCAGACTGCAGGAGATAACATACCAGGTAGGACGTACAGGAGCCATCACGCCAGTTGCAAACATGGATACAGTACAATTGTCTGGCACAAAGGTACATAGGGCCACCCTTAACAATGAAGACTTCATACGCTCCTTCAATCTGCATGAGGGCGATTATGTCTATGTAGAAAAAGGTGGAGAGATTATACCAAAGATAGTAGGTGTTGATGAGAGCAGACGCTCTCCCGATGCAAAGCCGATAAGCTTTATCACCCATTGCCCGGAATGCGGCACGCCCCTGCAACGCCGTGAGGGAGAGGCTGTGCATTATTGTCCCAACGATTCTGGATGCCCCCCACAGATAAAGGGACGCATAGAGCATTTCATAGCCCGCAAGGCAATGAATATCGACTCCCTTGGAGCAGAGACGGTTGATACATACTACGAAAGAGGGCTGATAAAGAATATTGCCGACCTGTATGAACTGAAGGCTTCACAACTGAACTATGAGGGAAACAGAGAGAAGTCGGCAAAGAAGGTTGTTGATGCCATAGAAGCCTCAAAGCAAGTGCCTTTTGAGCGTGTTGTCTTTGCACTCGGAATACGCATGGTTGGCGAAACGACAGCAAAGTTATTGGCAAGACATTTCAAAAATATCGAAGCCCTTCGCAATGCCACCATAGAAGAACTCACAGATGTTGAGGGCGTCGGAGAAATCATCGCCGTCAATGTAGTGGCATATTTCCAAGACGAGAGGAATCGTGAGATTGTTGACAGGCTGATAGGATACGGCCTGCAGATGAGTATCAAGGAAGAAACCCGAAAGAGCAACATCCTCGAGGGCAAAGTAATCGTGGTCAGCGGTGTCTTCTCAAAACACGGCAGAAAAGACTACGAAGAACGTATCATAGAACAGTACGGAGGCAAGCGCTCTTCATCCATAAGCAACAAGACAAGTTTTATCTTGGCAGGCGACAATATGGGGCCCTCTAAACTGCAGAAAGCAGAGAAACTGGGCATCCCCATCGTTAGCGAAGACGAATTCCTTGAGATGATTGGGTACGACGATAACGATAACGAAAACGATAACGTTAACGAAAACGATAACGATAACAAGCCCAAAGAACCTGTGCAGCTCTCATTGTTCTAGATAATTATTAATTATGAATTGTGAATTATTAATTGTTAATTGTTTAAATGTCCATCCATTTCTTCAATCCTGATCACGACATCGCATTGGCACTTAACCTGAGCCGTTTTTCAACACCCCACGTTGGAAGACAGATGCGTTCCGACCTGGGCTACATCCCAGCCCTGTGGGCAGAAGATGGTGATATCGTCATCGTTGAAGACATAGATGCTGCAGACCTTCTTTACAGAAGACACAATATCGCATCCAGGGCAAAGGTGGAATTTCTTACGATGGAGCAGCTGAAAAACTACGATTTCAGCGACTACTCCATTGCCCCCTGGGGATGGAACAAGAGCATCCGCACAATGTTCCTTGATGCCAAAACAGCAAAAGGCTCACTACCGTCAGAAGACAATATTGACGCCATACGCCAGCTGTCCAACAGGGCACTTGCAGTAGAACTCCTCAAATACCTCACAGCAACGGATGGCACCATTGGCACTTCTCACATTTGTACAACCAAAAGCGAGATTGATGCCCTGCTGAAGCAATATAAGGCAATCGTAATAAAAGCACCTTGGAGCAGTAGCGGACGAGGCATAAGATACATCCACATCGACGATGCCCCCAACGAGAACACCCAGAAGTGGATAGACAACACCATCATGCGTCAGGGAACTGTAATAGTAGAGAAGAAATGCCATAAGGTCCTTGACTTTGCTATGGAATACTATGCTACTCCTGGAGGGAAGGTAAGATATGAAGGTCTGTCACTCTTCACCACCAAGAATGGGGCATACACAGGCAATCTGCTCCTCCCCGAAGAAGAGAAAGAAGAACGTCTGGCGCAATACTTCTCCCCTATCCTACTTGAAGAAATCAAGGAAAAGACAGAACGGTTCCTTTCCGACAAGATACAGAGGGCCTACGTCGGACCTCTCGGGGTTGATATGATGGTATGCAGAGATGATTCCGCCCCATCCGGGCAAGACATCAGACTCAATCCCTGCATCGAGATAAATATGCGTCGCACCATGGGACATGTAGCATTAGCACTGTCCAGAAAGGGTCAGCGAGGAACTATGTCAATAGATTATGATGGAAAGAACTATCGATTCCATATTCGCAAGTAGTCTGCTTAAGTCACGTCCTGAAGACGGTCATAAAGGCACCTTCGGGCATGCACTTATCATAGCAGGCCAGTACGGCATGGCTGGGGCTTCCGTCTTGGCAGCACGCGCCTGTCTTCGCAGTGGAGCAGGAAAGGTGACGGTCTGCTGTCCCCAGAAGAATAACGACATCCTGCAGATATCAGTACCAGAGGTTATCCTCAGGCACGACACCTCGACAACACACTTTTCGCAGCCCATAGACATCTCAGCTTACGACGCCATAGCGATAGGTCCTGGCATCGGCACATCAGCAGAGACTGTTCAGGCTTTGCATGAGCAACTGCTTGTCATAAAGAATTCTGCTAAAAGATGCCCACTGGTAATGGATGCCGACGCCCTGAATATCATCAGTCAGAATCCCTCATGGGCAGCCGACATACCAGACGGCACCATCATCACCCCACACAAGGGCGAGCAGAAACGCCTTCGTGATGCAGGTATCAACCTTAAGAGATTCATCCTTGTCGATAAGGGACATCCCACCATCGTGTACTCCCCCTTCGGAGGAGAAGAAGGAGAAACATCCTTCCTCTGCCCCTATGGCAACAGCGGTATGGCGACAGCCGGTTCAGGCGATGTCCTCACAGGCGTTATAGTAGGATTGCTGGCACAAGGCTATGAGCCACGAGAGGCAGCCCTTCTGGGAGTCACACTCCACGCCCTTGCCGGCGATGCAGCAACAACAGCATTGGGGACACATTCAGTAATCGCCTCAGACATCACAGAGCACCTACCACAAGCGTTTGACAGATTGAAAAACGAAAACGAAAACGAAAACTTTTGACCTTTGACTATCAACTTTACACTTACCACTGACTATAAACTATAAACTAAACAAAAAAAAGCTATGATTCAGAAACTATTCGGATTCGACCCGTCAACAATGACGTTGCGCAAGGAAGTAATCGGTGGTATCACTACCTTCCTCACTATGGCCTACATCCTTGCCGTAAACCCCAGTATTCTCTCTGCCTCAGGCATGGATGCCGGTGCTATTTTCACCACCACCTGTATCTCGGCAGTTGTTGCCACCCTTGTGATGGCCCTCTATGCCAAGTTACCGTTTGCCCTGGCTCCAGGTATGGGCCTTAATGCCTTCTTCGCATTCACGGTAGTTCTCACTATGGGCTATTCGTGGCAGTTTGCGCTGACAGCCGTACTGATAGAGGGTATTATCTTCATTCTGCTCACCCTCACAGGTCTGCGCAGGCACATTGTCAATGCCATTCCCCTTGTGCTACGACGTGCCATCAGTCCAGGCATCGGACTGTTCATTGCCTTTGTGGGCTTAAAGAGTGCAGGTATCGTCACCTCTTCCGAGGCAACCTTCATCACCCTCGGCAACATGAGCGAACCAGGTGTATTGCTCAGTATGTTCGGCATTCTGCTGACGGCAGCCCTGTTGGTAAGGAAAGTCACAGGAGCCCTGCTCATCGGTATTCTCATAACCACAGCCATTGGCATACCACTCGGCATCACCAACTATACCGGCATCGTTTCCACACCACCGTCCATAGAGCCTATCTTCTGGCAGTTCGAGTGGCATAATGTGTTTACTGTCGATATGATTATTGTTGTGCTTACCTTCCTGTTCATTGATATGTTCGACACCATCGGCACCCTCATCGGTGTCTCCAACCGTGCCGGTATGGTCGATGACGACGGTAATGTGACACGTATTAACCAAGCCTTCATGGCCGACGCCATCGGCACCACTGTTGGCGCTATGCTCGGCACCTCTACCGTAACTGTTTATGTAGAGAGCGCCTCAGGTGTCAATGCAGGCGGTCGCTCTGGTCTCACCAGTCTTACTACGGCAATCTGCTTTATCATTGCTCTGCTCTTCGCCCCATTATTCCTTGCCATTCCGGCACAGGCCACTGCAGCAGCTCTGATACTCGTAGGTGTCATGATGATGTACGAAGTGCGCAAGGTTGACTTCTCCGATTATGTCACCGGCATCCCATGCTTTGTCTGCATCGTCCTCATGCCACTGACCTACAGCATCTCCGACGGCATTCTCATGGGTGTCATCTCCTATGTCCTTATCCACCTGTTCTCAGGAACCCTCAAGGACAAAGACGAGCGCAACAACATGAACTGGGCCACCATTCTTCTGGCCGTCCTCTTCATCTGCCGCTACGCCTTCCTGTAAACATCAAGAAAACCATACACACAACAACAGAGGGATGACCGCAAGGCCATCCCTCT
>CADCAX010000053.1 GCA_902799455.1 uncultured Prevotellaceae bacterium | reverse complement strand
GAATGAGCCCAAAGTGACTAGTGATGACATGCAAGAGTAACCCCTGTGGGAATGCATAGTCAGAACTGGGAGTTCTTGGGATTATCGACGAAGTCAAACTTGAAACAGAAATGGAATACATAGTATCAGCAAGAAAATATCGTCCGCTGACATTTGACAGCGTGGTGGGACAGAGTTCTCTGACTACAACGCTGAAGAATGCTGTGAGTAGCGGAAAACTGGCTCATGCATACCTTTTCTGCGGACCTCGTGGAGTGGGGAAGACGACATGCGCCCGTATCTTTGCAAAGGTGATAAACTGTCTGAATCCTACTGCTACAGGAGATGCCTGCGGAGAGTGCGAAAGTTGTAAGGCATTTGCCGAAGGACGTTCGCTGAACATCTTCGAGCTGGATGCTGCCTCCAATAATGGTGTGGAGCAGATCAAGACCCTGATGGAGCAGACACACATACCACCTCAGACAGGAAAATACAAGGTATTTATCATTGACGAGGTGCATATGTTGTCAACAGCAGCCTTTAATGCCTTCCTGAAGACTCTGGAAGAGCCGCCGGCACACGTTATCTTTATCCTGGCAACAACAGAGAAGCACAAGATATTGCCTACCATCATTTCACGTTGTCAGATATACGATTTTGAGCGTATGTCGGTACAGGATATGGTGAACCACCTGAAATATGTGGCAGAGAATGAAGGTATAACATACGAAGAGGAGGCACTGAATGTGATTGCCGAAAAGGCTGATGGCGGAATGAGAGATGCCCTGTCAATATTCGATCAGGCGGCTTCGTTCTGTCAGGGAAATATCACACGCCAGAAGGTGTTGGAAGACCTCAATATGCTGGATGCTGACAACTACTTCAACATCATTGACCTGGCGCTGGAGAATAAGGTCAGCGAGGTGATGCTGATTGTCAACAGTATCTTCTCACATGGCTTTGACGGAGGACTGATGATAAATGGTCTTGCATCGCACGTAAGAAACGTTCTGATGTCGTCGGACGAGAGAACTACACAGCTGATTGAGGCAAGTGAGGCACAGCGTCAGAAATACGCAGAGCAGGCAAAGCGATGTACTCCTAAATTCCTGTACAGGGCTTTGAAACTGCTAAACCAGTGTGACCTCAGCTACAGGCAGAGCAGCAACAAACGCCTGCTTGTGGAGCTGACCCTCATACAGGTGGCCCAGATAACACAGGAGGAAGACGGGGAAAGCGCGGGGCGTGGCCCCAAGAAGCGTTTAAAATCCCTGTTTAACCTGCTGTCGCTCCCCAAGGGAACGGTGCAGAGGAGTGTAGAGAGAAGTGTTGCAGCAACAAAGCCGACAATAACGGAAGAGCCGAAGAAGGCTGCCGACGTAAAGCCGAGAAAACTTAACATAAACTCACTCGGAGGTTCCTTCGCTTCTTTGAGGCCGAAGAAGGAAAAGAAAGAAGATCTGCCATCATTGGGGGATACGGCTAATGAGAACGAGGAATTTACAGAGGAGGATGCTAAGAGAGAGTGGCTGAGGATGTGTAACTACATGGCTCAAAATGCGAAAGATGTGGCGTTGGCATCACGTATGCACAATGTCCTCGTCAAAATGACGGAATGGCCAAAGGTGGAGGCGGTATTCGAGAATACCATGCTGAAGGATGACGTGGAACATCTATTGCCACGAGTGCAGAATGACCTCGCACAACTGCTTCATAACGGACGCCTGACAGTTACTACAAGGCTGGCAAGAGAAGATGAGAAAGTAAAGAAACTTACTCCTCAGGAAATATTTGACAAGATAGTGGAAACCAATCCTGCTTTTGCAAGGATGCAGAAACAGTTGGGCCTGAAGTTAGAGCGTTAATTAATAATTAATAATGGCTGCTTACCGGAATGAATCGGTAAGCAGTTTTATTTCTACCTGTGGCGTGATACGCTCATAGAGTATATTGTAAACCGCATCGAGGATAGGCATATTGACATGCATATGGCGGTTTATCTCTTTCATACATTTTGTACCATAATATCCCTCTGCCACCATTTCCATCTCCATTTGTGCTGACTTTACGGAATATCCCTTGCCAATCATAGTGCCGAAGGTCCTGTTGCGTGAGAAATTGGAGTAGCCTGTCACCAACAGGTCGCCAATATACGCAGAGTCCTCCATCTTACGTTGTGTGGGGTGTACGCATGTAAGGAAGCGTGACATCTCCTGAAGGGAATTAGACATCAGCACAGCCTGGAAGTTGTCACCATATTTCAGACCTGCACAGATGCCTGCAGCAATAGCATATACATTTTTAAGAACGGAGCCGTATTCGATTCCTATGACATCAGAGGATGTCTTGGTCTTGATATACCGTCCCTTCAGTACTGTCGTGAAGGCTTCGGCTTTCTCTTTGTCGGAACAGGCCACCGTAAGATATGACAGACGCTCAAGGGCTACTTCTTCTGCATGAGACGGCCCCCCGATGCAGGCGAGATTGTCGTAAGGCACATCGAACACCTCGTGGAAATATTCCGAACATACCAGATTCTCATCGGGCACAATACCCTTGATGGCTGTTACAATAAACCTGTCGCGTATAGGAACACGTAGCTTACGGAGATGATTCTTGAGGTACGGAGAAGGGGTTACCAGTACGAGGGTGTCATAATTCTTTACGATATCATTGATATCTGATGTAAAGTATATCTCGTTGATGTCGAAATGAACAGATGTAAGATAGGCAGGGTTGTGTCCCAGGCGCTTGAAGTCATTAATTCTGTCATCACGACGCATATACCACCCTATGTGATGGGTGTTATTAACGATGATCTTAGCGATGGCAGTGGCCCAGCTGCCGCCTCCTACGATAGCTATTTTTCCGCAGTCGAACATTTAATACATTAGGGATATTATCTTGTAAGCCAAGGTCTGGGGTACAAGTTTGTTGAGTAATAGGAAGAGGTGATACTTGAATCCTGCTGTGTACATCGCCATAGGACACTTTGTCGTTGCCATTTTGAAAATGGTCTTGGCGATATCTTTCGGATCCATACCATTCTGTTCGTCATTCTCCATAGTCTTGACGGCTTTCACCAAAGCAGGATATTCAACAACTCCCTTTTCGTTCTTCTCACGTGCTCCGGTAAAGCCTGTCTTTACGTCTCCGGGAAGCATGCATGATACCTGGATGTTGTATGGACGCATCTCGTTCCTTAATGCCATAGCATAGCCATTGACAGCAGATTTGGAAGCGCTGTAGAAAGCTTGAAAAGGAATGGCGAATACTGCCATGAGACTGCTGACAAAGATGATGTGTCCGCTACGCTCTTTCCTCATGTACGGAAGAACAGCCTGAGAGATGTTTACTGCTCCAAAGAAGTTTACATCCATAATACGATGGAGCTCTTTCTGGCTGGTAAATTCCACAGCCCCAGAGATACCCATTCCTGCATTGCTGATAAGAACGTCAATCACTCCCTGCTCGTCAATGACCTGCTCAATGGCAGTGGTGCAATCCTGAGGGTTGGTGACATCACAGTCGATATGTCGGATGCCGACATGATCTACACCATGTCGGGAAAGTTCATAAACCTTATAACCGTTGTCAGCAAAGTATTCTGCAGTAGCCTTGCCGATACCAGAACTGCCGCCGGTAATAATCATTGTTTTCATGCTGGTATATAATATTTCTTACAGATGTGTTCTTACTTCTTATTCTTTTGCTGTGCTGCAGACCATGCCTTCAGACGGTTGTATTCCTTCTTTGTGATACGCATGAAGGAACCGTGTTGTGGAGCTGTGACACCCTTGATATCCTGCGGGTCGCGGAAGTTGCGCATGAACTTGTCGGCCTTACAGATGCGATAGTGCTTTGGGTTTGAGGAGTATTCGATATATGCTATGCGCCAACCGTCTTCCCCCGGTACCTGAAAGGCACTCACGCCTTCGCAGTTCTTCTTGCCCTCAAAGCTTACATAATCGTCTTCAACAGGTTCGCTCCAAGGACCTGTGAGTTTTGGAGCTGTTGCTGTGAAAAGACCTTTCTTGCCACCTTCCTTCTTTATCATCATGTGGAAAAGACCGTCAGCAGGAACATAGTTGATGTCTGCATCAATGGTAGCATATCCCCAATCGAAGAGCAGGCGTGGTTGTGTGAGTTTGGTAAACGACTTGTCGGCATAGCTGTAATACATGCGGTCGTACTTGTCTTCTGCACTATTCAGGATTGAGTAGTATATGAAATAGCCGCCTTTCTTACCGTCTGGCCATACATAGCTCTCGTCCCAGAATATCTGTGGTGCCCAGACGCGGACGGTAGAAGCCCAGTCGGTGTATGCACTTGGAGCGTTAGGGTCGCAGAAGATAGAAGGACCCTTGCGGAAATCGAAGGTGGTGGACTTCCAATTAATAAGGTCATCGGAGGTGAGAAGGTCGATGCCGTAATTATGCCACTCACTCTTCTTTCCGAGAGCCCTCGTCTTGGAATTGTTCATATCTGTTGTCACCATAACATACTTCTTTCCGTCCCATGAACGGGTGATGTATGCATCTCGGGTACCTCCTTCTATGCCTGCTAATGCGAAGGAAGAGAAGATAGAGTCTCCACCAATGATGTCTTCCCAGTTTTCTGCATCCTTGCTGACAGCATAAGCTGTCCACTGCCCTTTATCACTCATGTGACAGTAGAGGAAATAGTTTCCCTTCTGAGGATTGACAGCATGTGCTGTAATACAAACAAAGAACATCAGAATGGAATGATAAATAAAATTTTTCATGTCGGAAATATCTTATTTTTGTTTTTTCGGTACAAAGATACGATAATTTTAACGAAAACCAAAACGAAAACGGAGATTTTTTATTTTATTAAAAAATAAAGTACCTTTAGCCAAAGCCAAAGGTACCATTAAATGAACTATTTTTATTCCCATTCTATTGTCGAAGGTGGTTTTGAAGAGATGTCGTAACATACTCTGTTGACGCCTTTTACTTTATTAATTATCTCATTCGATACCTTCGCCATGAAGTCGTATGGCAGATGTGCCCAGTCAGCTGTCATAGCATCAGTACTGGTGACGGCGCGGAGGGCTACCGGATGCTCATAAGTGCGCTCATCGCCCATAACACCAACACTCTTTACGGTAGAGAGCAATATGGTGCCCGCCTGCCATATGTTGTCGTAGAGCTTTGTACCATCAGACATAGTATATTCGCGCATATGACGGATATAGATATCGTCAGCATCTTGCAGTATACGTACTTTCTCTGGAGTTATGTCACCTAGGATACGCACAGCAAGACCTGGGCCAGGGAAAGGATGACGGTTGATGAGATGGTCAGGCATACCGAGAGAACGTCCTACACGGCGTACCTCATCTTTGAAAAGCCATTTCAAAGGTTCGCAGAGCGAGAGATGCATCTCTTCAGGCAAACCGCCTACGTTATGGTGAGACTTGATGACCTTACCCGTGATATTGAGAGATTCGATTCTGTCAGGATAAATGGTTCCTTGTGCAAGCCACTTGGCACCCGTCTGCTTCTTGGCTTCTGCATTAAAGACCTCAACGAAGTCACGTCCTATGATTTTACGTTTCTGCTCGGGGTCGGTAACGCCTGCCAGGTCGTTGAAGAATTTCTCGCTTGCATCGACACCGATAACGTTAAGTCCGAGACACTCGTAGTCGTGCATGACATCGTGGAACTCATTTTTACGGAGCATGCCGTGATCAACGAAGATACATGTGAGGTTCTTACCGATAGCTTTATTTAGCAGGACAGCACATACGGAGCTGTCAACACCACCGGAGAGTCCGAGGATGACTTTATCATCACCCAGTTGCTCTTTGAGCTCACGTACTGTAGTGTCAACGAAGGAGTCAGCAGACCAATCCTGCTTGGAACCGCAGATGCCCACAACGAAGTTTTTGAGTAACAAGGTGCCCTGAAGGGTGTGGAATACCTCAGGATGGAACTGTACAGCCCATACAGGAGCTTTCTCGGAACAATATGCTGCATATTTCACATCGGCAGTAGATGCAATGCATTTGCAGTCGGATGGGATGGCGGTAATAGAATCACCATGACTCATCCATACCTGTGAGTTGTCTTCGAATCCCTTGAAGAGAGCGTTCTCCTTATCAATAAATGCGAGGTTGGCACGTCCGTATTCACGGGTGTTGGTTTTCTCGACCTTTCCTCCATTTGAGTAGGAGTAGTACTGTGCTCCATAGCAGATACCTAGTACGGGCAGGCGTCCCACGAAACGAGACAGGTCGGGTTTGAACCCTTCTGGATCGTGGACGGAGAATGGAGAACCGCTGAGAATGACACCGATAACATCGGAATCGTCTTCAGGATATTTGTTGTAAGGCATAATCTCACAGAAGGTGTCAAGCTCGCGCACTCTGCGACCTATGAGCTGGGTGGTCTGTGAACCAAAGTCTAAAATGATTATTTTTTGCATAAGAATTCTGTTGCTTTTTCTAGTGTATCGATTTTCCCGACATCTAACAGACGGAGGTCGGGGTTCAGGTATCCACGAATGTCAGCTGTTGCGCACTCGTGAAGATAGAAGTCCATGATGGGGAATATATCAGGGTAGCTGTCCATGCGTTGCATCAACTGCTGTGATATGATGTGTATGCCGCTGAAAGCGTAGAGATTGTCTGTTTTAGTGCCCTTTACTTCCCCTGTGGCAATATTTGTCCATCCTACCAGGCGCATATCGTCGTCGAAACAGAGATAACGCTGTGTCTCACGTTGTGATACAAGGAGTGTGGCGTCACCTTGATGACAGGAATAAAAGTCGGCAAGATTAACATTGCTGAGGATGTCGCAGTTGTGTATCAGCACCGGAGTGGAGAAATCATTGGTAAAGAGCTTCCTCGCATGCTTTATGCCGCCACCGGTCTCGAGGAGACTGCTGCTCTCATCGGAGATGAGTATTTCGACATAGGGGAACTTCATCTGCAAGAGTGCGAGATAGTTCTCCAATTGGCGTGCATGATGGTGGACGTTGACAATGACTCTCGTGGCGCCGCTATCAACAATCTTTTGCATAACCCGTTGGATGAGGGGCACATCATCAACCGGCACCAATGCCTTTGGAATGACATCGGTGAGCGGTTTCAGTCGTGTGCCTTTTCCAGCGGCAAAAATCATTGCCTGCATTATTCTCCTGCTTCTTCAGCATTAGGAATTATGAGCTTATATCCCTTGCCGTGAATGTTTATGATTTCTATTTCAGGATCGTCCTTGAGGTGTTTGCGCAACTTGGTGATATAAACATCCATAGAACGGGCGTTGAAATAGTTATCATCAATCCAGATGGTCTTCAGGGCGAAGTCGCGTTGAAGGATTTCGTTGCCGTGACTGCAAAGCAGAGCCAGAAGATCGTTTTCCTTCGTGGTGAGTTTGCGAGGTTCCTTACCTTCGAAAGAGAGGAGTTGCTTCTGGGTATCAAAGAGGAACTTGCCAATCTGATATTGTGTAGCTTCCTTGGTCTTCTTACCACGCATGCGGCGAAGAATTGCCTCAATACGGAAAACGAGTTCTTCCATAGAGAATGGCTTTGTTATATAGTCATCAGCACCAATCTTAAAGCCCTCAAGGATATCTTCCTTCATCTGACGTGCTGTGAGGAAGATGATAGGAATGTCGGTATTTGACTGACGTATTTCCTTTGCAAGCTGGAAACCGTCTTTCTTAGGCATCATGACATCGAGAACACAAATGTCATAGTGGGTCTTGAGGAACGCACGATAGCCAGCTTCGCCATCAGGGCAGAGGTCGGTGTTGTAGCCTTTTGCCTGAAGATACTCGCGAAGTAACATGCCTAAGTTCTCATCATCCTCGCAGAGGAGAATTCTTAAATTTTCATCCATTGTTTGCATAATCTTTAATGTTTTAGTGTATTAATAATTTTATCTTTAAATTCTAAACTATTGTATCTATTGTTATGGTAAATGTCGTTCCTTTTCCGAATTCTGAATCGGCTGTTATTGTGCCTTTGTGTAAGTCTATAACCTTCTTTACGTATGCTAATCCCAGGCCGAAACCTTTGACATCGTGTCGGTTGCCGGTATGGACACGGTAGAACTGCTCAAAAATCTTACGCAGATTCTCTTTCTTGATGCCGATGCCGGTATCTCGGATGGAGACGGAAACCTTTCCGGCAGAGGGGTTCCAAGTGCGTATGTAGATATTAAGGGGCTCATCGGGTTTGCGATATTTTACAGCATTGTCAATGAGGTTAAATATGACGTTGCTGAAATGAGTTTCTTCAATAAAAATGTCGGACTCTACGGCCTCAATCTCGGTATAAACCTTGCCGCCAGTATGTTCTACGCGGAGTGAGAAGGAATTGGCAATATTCTCTACCAATTCGTTAATATCGTGTTCCTTCATCTTGAAGGCTACTTTCCTCTTGTCGAACATAGACATTTGCAATACCTTCTCAACCAGGAAACGCAGACGTTTGCTCTCATCTCCGATTACGCTACCGAGATGGCTCACCATATCATCGCTCTTGGTGACGCTGGTGTCTGAGAGCATCTGCGATGCAAGGGATATGCTTGAGATTGGAGTCTTCAATTCGTGAGTCATGTTATTGATGAAGTCGTTTCGCATTTCAGAGAAACGCTTTTGACGGAATATAACGATGATGGTGAAAAGGAATGTTATCAGCAAGACACCTGTAAATATCAGGGCCGGAATCATATAGCGTACGCTGGAATAGATATACGCATTGATATCAGGGAAGTGCACATTAAGGTAGCCGGACTTGGCTGCTCCGTCGTTGGTGAATATCTGTTGCGAATAGGTCATCTCCTTGCCCTGATCGCTGTATTCAGAACAACGATATACCTCTGTTCCGTTATATGTTGTAACGGTGAAGTGATATGGGATGTCTATGCCGTTGTTAAGGAGTTCGGCGCGAATGTCCTGGTCAAGTTGCTTGAAGTTGATGCGCTGCTTCAGGGGCTTATCGCTTGCAGTATATAATATGGTATATATAACTTCGTCAAGGAGAGCCTTTTGATATATTACGCGATTGCGGATAATCTGCTGCATTGACTTCTGTGCCTCTGCCCACGCATTTTTGTCACTCTTTATTAAACCCTTACGAGGAGAGAGTGTGAAGGTTTGTAACTCAAATGAGGAATATATAGTTCCGTCATCACCTGTAACAGAGAATTGGTGGGAGTGTTGCACCGGACCACCAAGACTGTTGCTCGTCATTACGGAATCTGCCTTCTGGGCTTTGCGCTCTGTTTCATTGACATCTTTTTCAAGGTAGTTGAGTGTTTCGTTGAGTTCAAGGTTATGGGCGGCAGTATAAAGGGCTCGGGTAACAGATTCGTCAAATTGCTCTTTCTTCATTTTTGCCATCTCGGAGATGTACGAAAACTGAAGCCATAGCAGCGCCGTAAATGACACTACCATTATGATTGCAATAATCCAAATTGTCGATTTCTTCATCCTGTGTTATATAAAATTCTGCTGCAAAGTTAACACAATAGAATTATATACACAAGATTTTTCTTAAAAAGAAATAACGAGATTAAAGAAATTAACAAAAAAATACCGCTATAATTGCCGAAATGCAATTAAATGATACGTATATCGTTTATGATATTAGCTCCCACCTTATTGTTTAGCAGTTGGGTAAGTCCTGTTCGCTGCATCAGCAGGTCATTTCTTAATGCAGGTGATGATATTTTGACCCATAGCGTTTGATTGCGTATCTCAACGCTTTCGGTATATTGTTCTGCGGCTGGTACCACTTCCTTCCATGAGGCCACAAGACGGTGTTCAAGAAGGGGAGTCTCAAGGGAATACTCACGCATGAACTGCTGCGTGATGTCGTCGATATTTTGTGGATAGCGCTTAAACAAAATGTCCTCCTTCCACGTTGAATAGTTTATAGTCAAAATGACCTTTTGACAGTATTTTGTCAAGATGCTCGCGGTTAGTGTCTGTTATGAATATTTGTCCGAAATTCTTACCGGATACAATCTTAATGATATTCTCCACGCGGTGGGAATCGAGTTTGTCGAAGACATCGTCAAGGAGCAGTAACGGATTCTCCTTGAGGAAATCAAATTGTGCGAGTTTGAGGGATATGACATATGTCTTTGTCTGTCCCTGACTGGCTTCACGTTTCATCGGGAAACCACCAATGAGCATCTCAAGGTCATCTTTGTGGATGCCGTGTAGGGAGTAGCCCATAATAAGGTCCTTGTTCCTGTCGCGTTGTATCACTTCCAATAATGGGCCGCGTTGGCAATGTGACTGATAACGAAGGGATACTTCTTCGTGTTCACCGCTTATCTCCTTATATATATTATTAAAGACAGGGATGAAACGCTCTACGAAGTCTTTGCGACGCAGATATATTTCTTCTCCATTGGATGCCATCTCTTCTTCCCATACCTCCATCAGCGACATATCAACATTTGCCTGCTCGGGAGCTTCTGATATCTGTTTTAAAAGGGCGTTGCGTTGCTGTAGAGCCTTGTTGTAGCGATTCAGATAATCGATGTAGGCGTTGTCGTATTGGGAGATAATAATGTCGAGAAAACGTCTGCGTTCTTCGCTACCGCCGGAGATGATAGAAACGTCGTCTGGGGAAACACATATAAGTGGTATCAGACCGATGTGCTCGGATAGCTTGCGGTAAGCCTTTCCGTTACGTTTGAAATTCTTTTTGTGTCCCCGTTTCATACCAACAGAGATGTCATCACCAGTATCGTACTTGCCATTGAGCATAAAGAAGTCTTTTTCATGCATAATCATCTGCGAATCTACATTTGTAAACATAGAATGGCAGAAGGAAAGAAAATAAAGAGCATCAAGGAGATTCGTTTTCCCCTCGCCGTTATTTCCAATAAAGCAGTTGAACTTGTCGGAAAAGACAAGTTCAGCCGCTTCTATATTTCTGTAATTAAGTATCGAAATAGACTTCAGTGTCATTCCTTATCCAACAGGATATTCATCATTTCGATAGCAGATTTTGCAATTGGTGTACCAGGACCGAATATAGCAGCTACACCAGCCTGATAGAGGAAGTCGTAGTCTTGAGCAGGTATGACACCGCCTGCTACTACCATGATATCCTCACGTCCCAGTTTCTTGAGTTCCTCGAAGAGGGCTGGGATGAGGGTCTTATGACCAGCAGCTAGGGAGGAAACGCCTACGATGTGTACGTCATTCTCTACTGCCTCACGAGCTGCTTCTGCAGGTGTCTGGAACAAAGGTCCCATATCAACGTCAAAGCCGCAGTCGGCATAACCTGTTGCTACTACTTTCGCACCTCTATCGTGACCATCCTGACCCATCTTTGCGATGAAGATACGTGGACGACGACCTTCCTTCTGTGCGAATTCTTCAGTGAGCTGACAAGCCTTCTCAAACTGGCTGTCACTCTTTGCTTCTGCACTATACACGCCTGAAATAGTTCTAATTACTGCTTTATAACGTCCTACTACTTTCTCACACGCATCAGAGATTTCTCCGAGGGTACAACGTACCTGTGCTGCCTTGACAGCGAGGTCGAGGAGATTGTTCTCTGACTTCTTACCATCAGCATACTCCTGTACGCATGCTGTGATAGCATCGAGAGCTGCCTTACAAGCTGCCTCGTCACGATTAGCCTTGAGTTTTGCGAGGTTCTCTTCCTGCTGCTTGCGAACAGCAGAGTTGTCAACCTCAAGGATGTCGATAGGATCTTCGTGGTCAAGACGATACTTGTTGGTACCAACGATAGTCTGCTGACCAGAGTCGATACGAGCTTGAGTACGAGCTGCTGCTTCCTCGATACGCATCTTTGGAACGCCTGTCTCGATAGCTTTTGCCATACCTCCCAGAGACTCGATCTCCTGAATCAGAGACCACGCCTTGTGTACAAGTTCGTTGGTGAGAGTCTCAACATAATAAGAACCAGCCCATGGGTCTATCTCCTTACAAACCTTTGTCTCGTTCTGGATGTAAATCTGTGTATTACGTGCAATACGAGCAGAGAAGTCGGTAGGCAGAGCGATAGCCTCATCAAGAGAGTTGGTATGTAGAGACTGTGTATGTCCCAATACTGCACCCATAGCCTCGATAACGGTACGTCCAACGTTGTTAAACGGATCCTGCTCTGTGAGTGACCATCCTGATGTCTGAGAGTGGGTACGAAGAGCCATTGACTTAGGATTCTTTGCTCCGAAGCTCTTTACTATCTTTGCCCACAACAGACGTCCGGCACGCATTTTTGCTATCTCCATGAAGTGGTTCACACCAATAGCCCAGAAGAAACTCAGACGTGGTGCGAAAGCGTCAATATCAATACCTGCGTTGACACCGGCGCGGAGATATTCCAAACCGTCTGCAAGAGTGTATGCCAATTCGATATCTGCTGTAGCACCAGCCTCTTGCATGTGATAGCCTGAGATAGAGATGCTGTTGAACTTAGGCATCTTCTGTGATGTGTACTCGAAGATATCAGCAATAATCTTCATTGAGAATGCTGGTGGGTAGATATAGGTGTTACGTACCATAAATTCCTTGAGAATGTCATTCTGAATGGTACCAGCCATTTCTTCAAGTTTTGCACCCTGCTCCAGACCTGCAACGATGTAGAATGCCATAATAGGAAGAACGGCACCGTTCATAGTCATAGAGACAGACATCTTGTTAAGAGGAATGCCGTCGAAGAGCACCTTCATATTCTCTACAGAACAGATAGACACACCAGCCTTACCCACATCACCCACAACACGCATGTTGTCCGGGTCGTAACCACG
>CADCAX010000052.1 GCA_902799455.1 uncultured Prevotellaceae bacterium | reverse complement strand
GCAGAACCGTCTTTCTTCTCTATGCCAGAGAAGATATCTATATTCTTAAAATCTTTTCTAGCCATGATTATATTCCCAGTTTAGCGTTAAACTCTTTCAGTGTCTCGAGCTGATTCACTTTTACATGAATGAAGTTCTCAATACCTTCTTTCTTCAGGTCTTCCATACATTCAGGAGCCCCAGCCACAACAAACATTGCACGGTTGTTGAGTGCCTTGAATGCAGGAATTGCGTATTCTGCATATTCTTCATCAGAAGAGCAGAGCACGACTATGTCAGCATTAGCTTTTATAGCTGCCTCGATACCTTCTTCTACTGTTGGGAAACCGAGGTTGTCAATAACCTTGTATCCGGCAGAAGCGAGGAAGTTGCATGAGAATTGGGCACGAGCCTGTCTCCATACCAGGCTACCGATGGTAAGCATAAAGGCAACAGGCTGTTTTGCTGCACCTTCTGTGGCGAGACGCAGGTTCTCGAAGTCAGCAGCAAGACGTGTGTTATTGAGAGGACGCTTTCCTTCACTCTTCTCGTTGAAGTTAGGGAACTGGTTGGTTCCGAGGATGAACTCACGACGCTGTGCAGCAAGGGTATGACGCTTAGCATTTGTAGCATCGATATCCTCCTGTACGGCACCACTCTTGATAGCCTCTAGGAAGCCACCCTTCTCTTCTACAGCAAGGAATTCCTTCCAAGCCTCCTTAGCGAGTGATTCTGTAAGAGTCTCGATATAATAAGAACCAGCAGAAGGGTCAACAACAGTATTGAAGTGACACTCTTCCTTCAACAGAAGCTGCTGATTGCGTGCTATACGCTCAGAGAAATCATCAGGCTTCTCATATGCAGCATCGAATGGAGTTACTACGATGGAGTGAACACCGGCAAGAGCTGCTGACATTGTCTCTGTCTGTGAACGGAGCAGATTAACATGAGCATCAAAGATAGTCATGTTATATTCTGTAGTAATAGCGTTCACAATCATCTGACAAGCGCAGTCACACTTAGGCTCATACTGCTTAACGATTTCAGCCCACAGCATACGTCCGGCACGGAATTTTGCTATCTCCATGAAATAGTTTTCGGAGATACCCATGTTGAACTTTATCTTCTTTGCAGCTAGAGTAGCATCAATGCCGGCATCTGTAAGCTGTTGCATATATTCGTTACCCCATGCGAGAGCGTAGCCTAATTCCTGCATGCAATATGCACCCTTGTTGCTAAGGTTTACAGCATTTACCGTGATGCAACGGAAGTTAGGGTAATCCTTCAGAGTATTTACCAATGGCACAGCATAGGTGCTCATAACGTTCATGATATGGTCAACTGGCTTCCCTTGAAGAATCTTGTCCATTGGATCCCAATCTATAGAACCAATGATTTTCTCCTTGTCATAGCCTTTCTTCTCAAAGTATGCTACCAGAATCTCTGCAAGTTCTGCTGAATGACGCTTGCAGGTGTTGAAGTTCAGTTCTACACAATCGCAGTAGATGTCCTTGAGCAGTGCTTCTACAAATTCTGCAGAAACCTTGTCTCCGGGGATAGTGAATGACAGTGAGTCAATACCTTTGTTGAGGATGTCAAGAGCTTTTGCATTAGCTGCTTTTGCATCTTCTGCCTCAATTTCCTGACGGATGTACCAAGTGTTGTCATTTTTCTTGTTACCACGGACAAATGGGAATTCACCGGGCATAGAGTAGGGGGTAGAAAGTTTTTCTACATCATCTCTCTGATAAAAAGGTTGTACGCTGAATCCTTCAGGAGTCTTCCATACCAAGCGCTTCTGGAAATCTGCGCCTTTCAGATCCACACCAATCTTGTCAAGCCATTCTTGCTTGGTGGGCGCTTGGAACTCGCTGAAGAGTTTCTCTTTAGTGTTACTCATAAAATTGTTTTAGTATTGTATTGTAGTATATAAAAGTATATTGTACCTTATTTAATTAAAAAGGGGAGTGATGTACTCCCCTTTTTAATTTAGAAGAACATATATCTGTTGTCTTTTACTTTCGCTTTCAAATACAGTTCCTGCATAAAGTTACCAGCCATCTGCATCTGGCGCTGTGCCTGACGCTGCATGTATTCCTTCTCGTTATACTGCAATGCACGGCTGAGCTTGTTCTTAACGTTGAATACATATACGCCACCATTGCCCTTAACAGGAGCCTTGGAGAATTTGCCATTCTGTGTTCCTGCTACAGCACCGCTGAGTGCTGGCTCTGCAGCACCTGTAGAAGCAACGAATGCTGGTGAAGAGAATGTTACCTGCTGAACTGGTACGATTTGTGCACCCTGCTTCTTTGCGTCGGCAATACTCTTTGCACCCTTTGCCTTCTCAATGAGCTTAGCGGCCTTCTTGTCCTTGATGACTTCGGTCTTCAGGTACTCTTTAAGCATGGCATTGTTGATGTCCATGTATCCCTTCTTGTTAATCTTGGTCAGAGCAAGTACGAGAAGGTTATCATTGTCACCACACTCATAGAGAGGAGAGATGGTATTTTCCTCTGATTCAAATGTCCACTTCAAGGCTTCGTGTGAACCATGAATGCCAGCAATGAGATGCTGTCCGCTACGAACACTTGGTGATTCCAATACCTGATAGCCAAACTTCTTTGCAGCCTTTTCGAGACTCTCGATATTCTGGTTGCCAGAAACAAATTGTGAGAACTTGTTATATGCAGCAGAATATGTTTCCTTAGAGAAGTCTATTGACTTCTTGATGATTGCAGCAACATACTTTGTCTTCATGCCTTTGCGATCAAGAACCTTGAAAGTGAGAGTGTCGCCAGTGAGGTCTAACGTACGTGTTTCGCCAACTGCTGTATTGTTCAAAGCGTTGATGTAATTCTGGGTGTTCACATCCATAGAAGGAACATTCTGGTATTGTGCAGTTGTAATCCACTGTGGCTCACCTTCCTTGCCATCGTTGATGATAGCATACTGTATCGAGTCTGGCAACTCCTGCTTAGAGATTACCTTTATTACGTTGAGTGTGTTATCTTGTGTATTTTCCTTGATAGCAGATGTAGAACCTACACTTACGGAGTCAATCTGATTCTGGATATCTGTTGGGAAAGCGGTCTTCAAAACTGGAACGCCGAGATATGCGATAGAAGAACCAGACTTACGTACTATCTCAGAAGGATCGTTTTCTGTTGCGAGTTTTGCAGCGAAGTTCTTAACATCATTGAATATTGCAGCGCGGTCGTTAGCAGATGCTGTAACCTTGACAGAAACATACTTGATGTCGCGAGTCTCTTCAGACTGCTTGAAACGTGGCTTTAGCTCGTCATATTTTGCTTTGAGGTCAGACTCGGACACTTCGATGTCTTTGTCGTTGATGCTTGCATATGGGAATACGCCAAGCTCGATATTTGCCTCAGTATTGTCCTCGTTGAACAACTGCTTTGCCTCGATCTTGTTAGAGAAGAAGGTAGAGCCCAAAAGGGTCTGATACTTCTGAGCGAGAATCTGCTGACGGAGATTCTTCTCCATGAATGTCCAGTAGCGGTAGATAGTACGCATCTGCTCTGCCTGCTGTGGGTTAGAGGTCTGCGCCTTCTTGTATTCGCTCATGAACTGCTTGAGTATGTTTGCATCAAAACGGCCTGTCTGCTGATTGACGAATGGTGTCTGCATCAACATAGGGTTTGTACCCTGATTCAGAATGTCACGAATTTCGTCATCAGTAACCTTCAGACCGAGTTTCTTTGCCTCATCAGCAATGAGTGAACTCTGGATGTACTGATTCCATACCATGTCGCGAACCTGATTGAGCTGGTCCTCGTTCAAGGTTTCCTGACCTTGTGTCATTTTGATAACTTCTGTGTACTCGTCAATGAGGTCCTGATACTCCTGATAGGTGAGTTTCTCGCCTAATACTTCAGCAATCTGCTGACGCTCATTGTTTTTTGTTGACTCGCATGAACGGAATGCTTCCTCTGCGATAAATGCAAACAAGCCCAAGCCGATAATACTTACCAGCAGTGCTCCTTTGCTTCTGATTTTTCCTAATACTGCCATGATTTTATATTGTTTATTTTTTTTTGCTTCTCGTTTTGAATTATTTGGTTCTTGCGCGTGTACGTGCATAAAATCGAGCACAAAGGTACATCTTTTTTTCCTAATCACCAAATTTTTCGTCAACTTTTGTGAGTTTGACGAGTTCTATTTTTGTTTTCGTGTTCTTCAGAATCTTACATTCCCATCCGTCCAATGCTATTACTTCGTTGAGTTTTGGGAATTTCTGATACTGTGTGAGGATGAGTCCTCCCAAGGTCTTATAGTCCTCACTTTCAGGCAATTCTATGCCGAGTGTCTCGTTAATTCTCTCTATTTCAAGACGTGCAGAGACGAGGTATCCGCCATCGTTTGTCTGACGGCAGACATAGTTTGTGTTATCGTGCTCGTCTTCTATTTCGCCAATAATCTCTTCTACGATATCTTCCAAAGACACGATACCGCTGGTACCGCCAAATTCGTCAACGACTACTGCGATACTTTTTTTCTGTGCCAGCAGGTTTTCCATGAGTTTCTTCACTGCCATTGTTTCTGGCACGAAGGATATCTGCTGTATATGGGTGTTCCATTCCTTGGTGATGCGGAAAAGTTCCTGGGTGTGGATGTAACCTATGATGTGGTCAATATCCTCATTGTAGACAAGCAGCTTTGAATTTCCGCTTTCAATGAATTTTTCTCTCAGTTCCTTCAATGGTGCGGACTTCTCGATGGCATTGATTTCTGTTCTCGGTATCATACAGTCTCTTACCTTGGTATCTGCGAGGTCCAGCGCATTGTGGAATATCTGTACCTCCGGGTTGTCGCTCTGCTGTACCAGATAGTCCAGTTCTACCTTTGAGAATTCTTCCTTGGGCTTTTCCTGACTCAGATTTACTCCGAGCAGTTTCAGCATGGCTTTGGAGATGAGTACGCATGCTTTCGATATCGGGTAGAGCAGGATGTAGCACACATATGTAGGGAATGCCATCACATCCAGCAGGAAGTTTGCATTATTCTTAAAAATGGTCTTGGGAAGGAATTCTCCCATGAAGAGCACGATGATTGTGGAGAGTATGGTATCCGCCATCAGTCTGAAGGCCTCAGGCTCATTGGCAAATATAGTGCTGTCAAACAGCTTTGCGATGAGGATGCCATATATGACGAGTGCTATATTGTTGCCGACCAGCATTGTGGTGACAAAGGTGCTCGGGTGCATGTAGAAATGATCTACTATGCGATGATTGAGATTGCTGTCGTCACCCTTCATCTCCGCAAGCATCCTGTTACTTGACACATATGCAATCTCCATACCCGAAAAGAAGGCGGAGAACAGTAACGTGATGAAGATGTATATAGCAAGATTTATTTCCATGTTTATCTGTTTATCTGTGGTAGATTGGGCTTTGCCGGACTTCTCTTTGCTACAGGTGTCGTGTCGTTTGCCGCAGTTGCAGGTTCGGAGCCTTTCTCTTCTTCTCTTATGAAGTTACCTTTTGTGTTTGTTACTTTGTAGTGCCTCATGTGCTCGTCACTCGTGAAGTATGCTCCCTCTAATTCTCTTTCGGGAGTTACCACGTGCGAATACACGTTTGAGTACAGCTCGTGTCTGTTCTGGTCCCACCACAGCTCTTCACTCTGGAAGCGCAGTCCGTCAACGGTCTTTACACGTACGTTGCCGATGAGGTGCCACAGTTTCTGCTGGGTGTAGTTGTAGGCTGTGTCGGCCTGTATATATGTCTCTACGTGGAACTTCTCGTCAAACTGCTCCATGAACAGTCCCCTCGGGAAAAACCATCGCGGCGGATTCTTTATTTCATTTACTTCCCACTTTTCTGCCACGATGCGATATCTCATGACGCCTGAGTCGGAAACCAGTGTGTTGATGCCATAGGATATCATTACCGAAACGGAGTCTTCCGGATTTATGGCCTTTGCCGTATGCTCTTTCTGCTCACTGCATGCACACAAAGCAGACAGAGCGACAAGAAGTATCAGTGATGTATAATGGGAGATGTTTAGTCGAACTTCCATTTTGCGAACCAGCGTTCATTGAATGTCAATCCCAGGTTTATGCGGAATGTGTTGTCGCGTATCATTCCTGTGGCATTGGTGTTTACCCACTGAAAGCTGACATTCAGCATGGAGCGGGTGTTGTACATATTGATGATTGGAAGCCCGATGCCGGCGCTCATAGATATCTCACGTGGTCCTTTCCGGTCGTTGATTTGGATGTATGACGTGGTGTATCCCATACCGAAGCGGAACCTTATCCTGTCTTTGAAGGAGCGTCCGTTGGCGTCCTTGCAGTATTGTGCACCAACGTTTATCCTGTGTCTGTTGTTAAATCCGTCTGTGTCGTCTCCCATCAGTTTGCCGGTCTTTACGTCTCTGTAATCAACGGACTTCATTGCAGACCATCCCTGATAGGTGTAATCCAGTCCGACGAGCCACTTGTTGTTGTGCTTCCAAGAAACGCCCACACCGATGCTGGTAGGTATCCTGAGGGCATTCTGTGCTTTGTACAGCGTGGTGTCGTTTACGGCAGACTGTGAGTTTGATGTTACTATTTCACATCTTGGGCTGGCACCGATGCCGTATCCGGGGGAGTAGGTGAGACCCAGTGACAGGTCGTCCTTCTTGCTGATGGGCAGGGTATAGTGTACGCCGAAGTCCAGCTTTGCCGTGCTTATCGTAGCGGTATAGTATCTGGAGAGCGACTTGACGTATGAGTCGGTATATGAGGTGACGAGGGCATTGTCCAGCGTTCCCCACAGATAGTTGACGTTGGTACCGATGGAGAGTCGCGGGGTTATGGCCCATCCGGCACCGATATATACCATGTGCAGTCCGCCATCACCGGTGTTATCGGTTGTCACGGTGGTCTGGCTTGTCAGCGGATACTGGGTGTAGTTGCTGATAATCTTCGGCTTTGTGGAGTAGTCATATCCCACAACGCTGTATGGTATGATACCGAACGACATGCCGAGATGCTTCATGACCCTGAAGGATGCTACGGCATATTCGAAGTCGGCATTTCTGGCGTTGAGACTCCTGGTGCCCTGCGATGTCGTCTCCTTGAAGTTGGATGTCTGCATTGTCATGGCGACATCAAAAATGAATGTTGTGGAGTCGATGGCAGAGTATGATGCAGGGTTGAGATAGTTCACCTGTCCGTATTCCCTCATGCCGATACCTACACCGTTCATACCTCGGCTCATGCCGATAGACTGGTCGCTCAGCAGACCGACGCCATACTGGGAATATGGCGAACTGGTGCCGCCCTGGGCATGCAGTGGTGATGCCTGGAAGGTGAGAAGCAGCGTTATGATTGTTATAAGCGAAAAAACACTTTTTTTCATTATTTCGGGTTGTTTTTTTATTATTTGGCGCAAAAGTACAAAAAAAAAGCGTAATTTTGCAGCGTGAAACGAATTATTTTATTTTTTAAGGTTTTTTTTGTATGCTTGTGCTTCCACAGCACGGCAAAGGCTGAGTCTTACGATTCCCTGCAGGTGTATCTCCTTACGTGTGAGCCGCATGACGAGATATACAGCCTCTACGGCCATACGGCAATACGTGTCGTCAATCCCCGTAACAATATGGATATTGCCATAAACTACGGTGCTTTCGACTCTTCGTCACGCAATTTCGTGCTGCGTTTTGTGTTCGGGCTTACCGACTATATGATGATGGTCTACAGCTACAGCGACTTCCTTGCCGAGTATCGTTACTTCGGCAGTGCCGTCCACCAGCAGCATATCAATATGTCGCCCGAGGAGAAGCGTGTGTTCATGGCGGCTCTGGCAGAGAGTGCCAAACCGGAGAATATCACTTATCGCTACAATTATTTCTACAACAACTGCACGACGAAGGCGCGGGATATCATCCTCGGTGCCGTCAGCGGAGAGAAGGTGGTGGAACGTCCTGCTACCGATGAGCATCCGACGTACCGTGACCTGATACACATTAAGACGGCAGACTCTCCCTGGGCAGCGTGGGGAAATGACTTCCTGCTGGGCGTGTTGGCGGATGTGAAGACTACTGACTACGAGGCGGAGTTTATTCCGGACCGCCTCATGGATGACTTCACCCATACCGTCGTCGTAGATTTCGACGGTAATAAGCGCCAGCTCGTTGATGAAGACATCGTCGTCCTCCAGTCCGGCACACCGCATTTCAAGCCTATGGAGGGCTTCCCGCTGCGTCCCCTGACTGTCTTCTGCATCCTCGCCGCCATCATCGTCATCTGGAGCATGATAAAATTCATAATTCATAATTCTTCGACTAGCGAAGCGGCAAAGCCGATTACACAATTCATAATTGTCAATTATATAGACTACTTCGTCTGCTGTCTGTATGCCGTTCCGGGCATTCTGCTGTTCTGCATGCTGTTCTCGCAGCATCCTACGGTGTCTCTTAATTTCCAGATACTGCTGTTCAATCCGCTTCTCTTCTGGCTTGCCCATCCTAAGTGCAGGGTGCAGCGCCGCTGGGAGATAATCCTCGGCTGCGTGGTGCTCTTCCTCATCTTGGGCCTTGTGCAAAGCTATGCTGAAGGAACAATTATGCTCGCCTGCGCCCTCGGTTGCCTCGCCCTGTCAAACATAAAGTTTTCTCCTTCCCTTGGGAAGGACGGGATGGGGTCACTCTTACTTCTTACATCTTCCCTCATACTTCTCTCCTCTTGCCACAGTTCTTCAAAGGTGGCCAGAGACGACGTCTATGGCGTGAAGAATGGCGGAAAGGTACAGGTGAAGGGCAATGATGTCCTCTCGCATGCCATGTCGCTTCTGGGGTCAAAATACCGCAGCGGCGGCAACGATCCTCGCGGCTTCGACTGTTCGGGGTTCACCAGCTATGTCTATGGCCTTAACAACGTCTTCATAGGCCGTTCGTCCCGCGACCAGTATGAGCGCAACACTCCCGTCAAGCGCGGCAATATAAAGCCCGGCGACCTGGTGTTCTTCTCCGGCAGCAGGATAGGGTCAGGTGTCGGTCATGTGGGCATCGTCACGGAGGTCAATAAGGATGACTCCTTCCTCTTCATCCATTCCAGCAGTCGCGGCGGAGTCGTCATATCACGCTCCACCGACGCATACTACGCCCAACGTTACCTCGGTGCAAGAAGAGTGGAGTAAAGGGTAACGGTTAACGGTTAAAGTTTAACGGTTAAAGACAGCAATCCCTGACAGAATCGATTCTGCCAGGGATTGTCAGTTATATGCCGGAAGGCTAATTATGCGCTCGGCACTTGTGACGCTTTTACAAAGGCCATTGGCCGACTAAAAGAATTATGAACTTTCCGGAAGGCTAATTATGAATTATGAATTATGAATTGTTAATTGAAAATCAGCCTTCCTCCACTTCGCTGCTTCCGCCACCGGAGCCGGAGCCGCCACCGCCGGTGCCTGGGTCAGAAGGAGTGTCCGGATTTGTTGGGTCTGTAGTGCCCGGATTCTCTGGATCAGTAGTCGTGCCCGGATTTTCCGGATTCGTCGATGTGGTCGTGCCGGTTCCTGTGCCATTGCTGCCGTCCTTGATTATGTACTGGCGTGCATAGAGTTCGATGCCCTTCAGCTGAGTGATGAGATTTGTGAGCTCTGCACTTGGCATCAGGTCGTTCATGGCCTCGATGGTCTTGTAGAGGTCGGCAATAGCCAAATCTGTTGCGCGGCGTGCTGCCTTCATCTCGCCATTCACGGCCTGACCCATGGTGAATGCGCGCTCACCCAGTGCCTGACGTACCTGCTGTGCTGCCGTAATAGCTTTCTGATACCACTGCCATGCGCCAATCTGTGTGAGGTATGAAACATGGGGCTGGAAATTCTGCTCCATCTGGATAATCTTGTCTGCCTCAGCACCATAAGCGTCGGTGACGCGGAAATTATAATCCAAATAAATCTGCTCTACCGCCAGCGCCTCGGCTTTCTGTGGCTCGCCGTCGGGCAGGTATGTGTAGCCCTTGTTGATGAAGCGAGCGGCATTAATATAGCCATCCTGCTCCTTGTCGGCATTTTCAAGGGTTTTCACAGAAGCGTCACGCTGTGCTTTCAGCCACACTTCGTCTTCAGTATGACGACACTGGCCCAAGGTTGCTAACTTTGCCTGATAGCGGGCATTGTCTGTCTGATATGCACTGGCGAAACCATAGATTTGCTCCGTAGTGCCGTCGTGTTGCGCGTTAGGTAACTCTACCATCCACGCGGTGTTAAGTTTAACCTGATCTTCCATAGTAAAAAAGATTTATTAGTTTGATTATTTATTTTGGGAGGGGGCTTGAGCAGCTGACGGTCAGCCGACTCACTTGCCACCCCCTTTAAGGTTTTCTGACGATCAGCCAGTTCGTCTGCCACCCCCTTTAGGGTTTTCTGACGGTCAGCTAGCCTGTCTGCCACCCCCTTTAGGGTTTTCTGACGGTCAGCTAGCCTGTCTGCCACCCCCTTTAGGGCTTTCTGACGGTCAGCCAGCTCGTCTGCCACCCCCTTTAAGGTTTTCTGACGGCTAGCCAACTCGTCTGCCCCCGCCCGCGCCTATTGTAGGTGTGAGCCAGCAGCCTTCGTCTTCGTATATCTAATGTTGCATTTCTAGGATGGAACGATAAACTGTAGGCTCTTCTTTTTCCAATAAAATTTTCGACTACAAAAGTATATAATTTTCTGGCAATATGAAACACTGAACCAGAAAAAATGACCAATTCATTCGAATTTTATGCGATTTTCACAATTAAAGGGCTTGGATTTAGGAATTTTTTGTATCTTTGCGTTCGCGAAGCAAACTAAAATTTATTTATGAAACAGAAAACTTTACTTTTCATTTTATTTCTGCTGTCAACCCTGATGGCAAGTGCCCAAACGGTTGAAGTTGATGGAATCACCTACAATCTAATCTCAAAAGGAAAAATTGCAGAAGTGACTTCGTCCAGCTCACATTCAGGAGATGTTGTTATTCCAGAAATTGTGACTTATAATGGTGAAAGTTACAAGGTTACAACAATTAATAAGAATGCTTTTGCTAATTGTTCATTTAATTCTATTGAAATACCAAGTAGTATAACGAAAATTTGTCAAGAGGCATTCTATAACGGAAAAGCCACATCTGTTAAGATAAAAGATTTAGCAGCATGGTGCAATATCAATTTTGAATCGTATTTTAAGGCTAATCCACTTTCTACAGCATCACATCTGTTTTTGAATGATAAGGAAATACGCGATTTAGTCATTCCTGATGGTGTAAAAACTATTAGCGATAATGCTTTTTATTATTTCAGCGGTTTGACTTCAGTAAAGATTCCAAAGAGTGTTACCAGCATCGGAAAAGAATGTTTTGCATATTGTTCGGGAATAAAAACTATAGAGGTAGGTGACAACACATCACAAGAAGCTACTACCGTATTGGGGGTACGTGCATTTTACCAGTGCAATATTGTTGAATCGGTTGTGTTAGGTAATAACATTTTGGAAATAGGAAATGAAGCTTTTTATGGCTGTAAGAGTTTGCAAAGTATTGTTATTCCAAACAGTGTGAAAACGATGGGAAGCCATGCTTTCGTGGGATGTGAGAGCCTAGAATCAGTCCAGTTGTCTGAGAACCTTAAAAGAATTGAATGGGCTAGTTTTAGTAGTTGTTATAATCTAAAGAGCATCATAATTCCTGATGGTGTGGAATTTCTTGGAGAAACGGCCTTTGGTTATTGTACTAACCTTACTGAGGTAAGACTTCCAAGTAATCTGAAGAAAATCGACTGGTGTGTATTCCAAAACTGCACAAGTCTGACCTCAATTGAAATACCCGATCTAACGCATACAATATATATTTGCGCTTTTGATGGGTGTAGTAATCTAAAAACGGTGACATTAGGTAAAAGTGTGCAAAACATTCAGAATGGAGCATTTGCCAACTGCCCTGCTCTTGAGGATGTATATTGTAAAGCACAAACTCCCCCAACTTGCTATACAGCATATAACAATTTATATGCAAAGACAATGGACGTTTTTTATAATTCATACGCCGGGTATATAAATTTGCATGTGCCAGAGGCATCTTTGAATGCCTATAAGACAACATCTCCTTGGAGCGGATTCGGAACTATCACGCCCATGTCAGGAGAAATACCTGTAGTAGAGAAATGCGCCACGCCTACCATCAGCTATGTTGATGGCAAACTGACGTTTGATTGTGAAACTGAAGGCGTTGAATATGTCAGCAGTATAACTCCTCCGTCTGCATTCAACAGCGGTAGTAAAACTGTAAGCATGCCTACAACCTACAAGGTTACTGTCTATGCCACAAAGGCTGGCTACGAGAACTCCGACGAAGCTACTCTGGAGATTAACGTCGGCGGTGGTGCAAGCGGCCTCCGTGGTGACGTCAACAACGACGGCACAGTAAACATGCCTGACGCTATGTTTATCGTCAACAAGATTCTCAACGGCAAGTTCCCGGACGAATGAGCAGACTTTTTACCGCACCACCCCTTTACAACCACTTCGGGAGGATCCGCACATTGCGAATCCTCCCGAATTTATATTCCATAGTTTCGTTCTCTCTTAGACTGAAAAACGGATAGCACCGCCGCCGGCTATCCGCTTATCGTTTTACCTTTATAATATAATATAATTGTAGTTATCAAATCCTGCAGATGTTGACGATTGTCATCATCGCCTTCTCCATTGTCTGGATGCTGACGTGTTCGTTGGGGCCGTGGAAGTCGATGGCGCCGGTGAAGATGTTGGGGCAGGGCAGTCCCTTGAACGAGAGCTGCGCTCCGTCGGTGCCGCCACGGATGGGCTGCACCTTGGGTGTGACGCCGGCAGCCGTCATGGCCTTCTTGGCACGCTCCACAATATCTATATGGGGGGCTATCTTCTCGAGCATGTTGTAGTACTGG